>JAQVTF010000139.1 GCA_028700185.1 Desulfobacteraceae bacterium
GGCGTCCCATGGAGATTCGGATGCGCCTGGAAGCGTCCCCGGACCGGGTCTGCGCGGATCCGGAAAGTCTCCGCCAGGTTTTTCTCAACCTGATCATCAACGCCGCCGATGCCGTCATCGCCGCCGATAGGGCAGATGGACGCATCCTGATTCGCAGCGAGACCATCGACGGGACCCTCGCCGTATTTTTTCAAGACAATGGCATCGGCATTGATCCCGTCGACCTGCCGATGATTTTCGATCCGTTTTTCACTACCAAGCAACCGGGGCAGGGCACCGGTCTCGGGTTGGCGGTGAGTTACATGATCGTCGATGCCCTGGGCGGACAGATGACCGCCGAAAGTCGAGGGGGCGAGGGGACTGTGCTGACGGTTCGGCTCACCGTGGCCGAGGCTGCAGTGGGGCCGTCCAGGCAACCGGAGGAGCGTCACCGTGGCAAAGCGTCTGTTGATCGTCGACGATGAAGCCAATATGCGTCACATGCTATCGCTGCTGCTGGGTAAATCCGGCTATACGGTGGAAACCGCCGCCGACGGCCGCCAGGCCTTGCAGATCGTCCGGGAGGCCCATTTCGACCTGATTCTCTGCGATTTGAAGATGCCGGGAATGGACGGGATGGCCTTCCTGGCCGCTGCCGGGGAGTTCATCGCCGAGACCACGGTGATCATGATGTCGGCCTTTGGAACGGTGGACTTGGCCCTGGAAGCGATGAAGCGGGGGGCCTACGACTACATTTCCAAGCCTTTCAAGCCCGATGAAGTCTACCTGGCCCTGCGCAAGGCCGAGGAACGTGAGGGGCTCCGACACGAAAACCGGTGTTTGAAGGAAACCCTGCGACGCATCGAAGGGGATTGCCGCTTCGGCCGTCTCGTGGCATCCGGCCCTCCCATGCAGGCGGTGTTCGAGCTGGCTGAAAAGGCGGCCCGCTACGACACCACGGTGCTCATCTGCGGCGAGAGCGGCACGGGAAAGGAACTGGTGGCCCAGGGGATCCACCAGGCCAGCGCCCGTCAAGGGGGGCCCCTGGTGGCGCTGAACTGCGGCTCGATTCCGGAAAACCTGATGGAAAGCGAGCTGTTCGGATACCGCAAGGGCGCCTTCACCGGCGCTGAACACAACAAGGCCGGCCTGTTTCAACAGGCGGCGGGGGGCACCCTGTTTCTGGATGAGATCGGCGAGATGCCCCTCCGCTTGCAGGTCAAGCTGTTGCGGGTGCTCCAGGACGGTGAGGTGCGACCGGTGGGGGGGCTTGGTTCGGAAAAAACCGATGTCCGCATTCTGGCGGCCACGGCCAGGAACCTGGCCCAGGATGTGGACCGGGGGGCCTTCCGGCAGGATCTTTTTTATCGCCTCAACGTGTTGATGATCGATCTGCCGCCCCTGCGCCGGCGGCTTTCGGATGTGCCACTGCTGTGCCGGCATTTTATCGACCGCTGCAACCGGCGCTTGGGGCGCCGGGTCCAAGGGGTCTCTGACGAGGCCATGACGGTGCTGCTGCGGCATTCATGGCCCGGCAATGTCCGGGAGCTGGAAAACGTCATCGAGAGAGCGACAGTTTTAACGGAAGATTCACAGATCCAGGTCGGCGATCTGCCGCCGGCGTTGCGATCCTGCCAGCCGGCGCAGGCGGTCTCTGAACCGGACGGCTTATCCATCAAGGCGGGCCGGCGTTGCCTGGAGCGCCAGTTGATCACCGATGCGTTGAAGGCCACCGGGGGCAACCGGACCCGGGCCGCCCGGCTGCTGGAGATCAGTCATCCGTCACTGTTAAGCAAGATGCGTCTTTACGGCATCGAAGGTTGAAACGCTTCCGAATAATCCCACTGCCAATTCCGACTCTTTTAGGGGAGTTGCGCCAATGGAAAGCGACCGGCGAATTCTTGACCATGTCACCGCCCTCTACGGTTCGGACCGCGCTGGAGGCATCTGCGCCGATCTTGAAGCCCTGATGCGGCGCATGCCGCCGGCTTCCTCCCGCAAACGCCACCGTTTCGGGCCGGCGGATGCGCTGCTCATCACCTATGGGCACAACCTGCAAAGGGCGGGGGAACCCCCCCTGCGAACCCTCAAGGTGTTCGCGGAGCGGCATCTGGCAGGGCTGTTTAACACCATTCACATCCTGCCGTTTTTTCTCCATTCTTCCGATGACGGTTTTTCTGTCGTCGACTACGCCCGGGTGGATCCAGAACTGGGGACCTGGGAGGACGTGGCGGCCCTTGGTCGAAATTTTCGGCTGATGTTCGATTTTGTTCTCAACCACGTCTCGGCACGGAGCGACTGGGTGCGCCGTTACCTGGCCGGCGACCCGGATTTCGCCGATCTGGCCATCGCCGTCTCCCCCCGCTGCGACCTGTCGGCGGTGGCGCGGCCCCGGGTTACGCCGTTGCTCACGCGCTTTCCCCAAGCCGACGGGATCCCGCGCTGGCTGTGGACGACCTTCGGCCCGGATCAGGTGGATCTCAACTGGGCCAATCCGGCGGTGATGTTGCGGATGGTGGCAGTGATGCTCGACTACGTGCGCCGGGGGGCGGTTCTGCTCCGTCTGGATGCGGTGGCTTATCTGTGGAAGACCATGGGCACCGACTGCATCCACCGTCCCGAGACCCACCGCGTCGTCAAGCTGCTGCGGGCGATTCTGGACCGGGTAGCGCCCGGAGTGGTGATCCTCACCGAAACCAACGTGCCGCATGTGGAAAACCTCAGCTACCTGGGCGACGGGCGGGACGAGGCCCAGATGGTCTACAACTTCACCCTTCCCCCCCTGCTGCTGCACACGCTGCTGGCGGGCGATGCCACCGCCCTGTCCCGGTGGGCCGGCGGGCTGAAAACCCCATCACCGGAGACGACCTTCCTGAACTTCACCGCCTCCCATGACGGGATCGGCCTTCGTCCCCTGGAGGGCATTTTGCCGGCGGCGGCCGTGGACCGGCTGGTGGCCAAGAGCCAGGCCAACGGCGGCCGGGTCTCCATGCGCACCGGCCCCGGCGGCCGGCGCCAGCCCTACGAGTTGAACATTACCTACATCGACGCGCTGGGCGCCGCGGATCGGAACGATCCCTGGCACCTTGCCCGGTTCATGGCCAGCCAGAGTATCCAGTACGTTTTTCCCGGAGTGCCGGCCACCTACATTCACAGCCTCCTGGGGTCCCGCAACTGGCAGGAAGGGGTGGCGCGTTCCGGGCAGCCCCGACGGATCAACCGTCAACCCCTCGATGCGGCTGACATCAGCCGGGCGCTTGCCGACCCGAAAAGCTTCCGGTGCGCCGTTTTCGAAGGGTATCGGCGCATGGTGCGGACGCGGTGCCGGCAGCCGGCCTTCAGTCCTTCGGCGTCGATGGCGGTGCTGGACCTGGGGCCGTCGGTCTTCGCCGTTGGTCGCCACTGCGAATCCCAGACCATCTGGGCCCTGACCAATGTCTCGGCCCGGCAATGCCGGGTACGCCTATCGGGGGTCGCCGGGGAGCTGGTGGACTTGGTGGACGGCTCCCGGGTGGCCGCCGCCGGGATCAGTCTCGCCCCTTATCAGTATCGGTGGTTGACCGCCTCGCCCGTGGCGGTGCTTCGGGAAGGGACCCATCGGGGGTGAAGGATTGCGCCGCCGGCTTTCCCTCGTTGGAAAGCAGGGTCGGTTCGACCTCGGCCACCTTGCGCAAGATGGCGTCGATCTGGCGGCTGAGGCTTTGGATGCGTTCCTTGATGGCGGTGTCGTCGAAGTCTTCCGGCATGGCGGACGGGAATCAGCGGGGATAAACACCGTGCTGGTAGATGTAGTCGAAGTAGTAGCGACGATAGGCCGCAGTCTCGCTATCGTGGGAAGCCTCTCCGTCCTTTTCTTCCTTGGACGGCTTCGTTTCATCGCCCTCCAGCCAGAGCTGCCGGGCATGGTTGTAGAGGACCTTGACCATCACGTCCCGCTGGATCATCAATTCGGCGTGAGCCTGAATAAACGCCGCGATGCCTTCGATGACCGTCTTGACATTGCCGATGAATTCCGAGTCGTCCTGGCGGGTGTCAAGATAACCTCGATAAAGACGTTCAAGAATCGAACGGCCGGTTCCCTCGATGGCATCGGTAAAATTCATCGGTGTATTTCTCTGGCGGGTTCTGATGGCGGGTTGATCTGGAGCCGACGGGCGGAATCGAACCGCCTACCTGCTGATTACGAATCAGCTGCTCTACCGAATGAGCTACGTCGGCCCTAGATTGCCAGCGCTTTTAGCATACGGGTTCCAATCGGGTCAAGGCGAAATCGGCGCGGCGACGGTCCCCGGCTTCAACCCGGCCCCCGGGTTGCCGACAACGCCCCGGGAGAAGGTTCTTCCCGGGCCACGGTGAGCCCCCGCCGGGCCAGCAGCGATCCGTCCAGGCGGAACAGGTCGGTGAGGGCGTTGAGGTAGTCCACCACCGCTTCGACTTCGGTGATGCGACTGCTGAGCAGATCCCGCTGGGCCTGGGCCACCAGGAAGTTGGTGGATCGGCCCACGCGGAATTTTTCCACCTCGATGCGCGCCTTTTCCTCCTGGAACTGCCGGGTGGCGGTACTGGCGGCGATCTGGCGGTGGGCGCGGTGGACGTCGATGTGGGCCCGACGTACGTCCATTTCCACCAGTTGCCTCAGGTTGGCCAGTGCTTCTTCGGCTTGGCGCTCCTGCAGACGGGCCCGGCGGTGACGGGCCTGAGCTGCGCGGTTGGCCGGCGGATAGGCGAATTGGAGGCCCGCCTGCATCGTGTAATGATCATCGTCAAGGGACTCGATGGACCGTGAAAAACTGTCCGTGAATCCGGTCTTGCCCAGGCTGATGAACAAATCCAGGCGGGGCAGCAGTCCGTTTTGGGTCTGGACCACCGTTAGTTGGCGGCGCTCGATTTCCAGGTACGCCTGCCGGAGTTCCGGGCGCATGCGCAGGGCCACCGCCACGTGGTCGGCCACCGGCGCCAACTGAACCTCCGGCACCTCCGGTGGATGAATCAGCGTCACTTCTCGATCCCAGAAGGTGCCGCCGGGGGGATTGAGCAGGCGCAGCAGTTCGAGGCGCAAGGTTTCCCGCTCGCCTTCGGCGGCGATCAAGGCCTGGCGCTGGAGCGCCACCTCCGCCTGCACTGCCGGCAACTCGGCTTCGGCGAGGGTCCCCACCACGATCATCTGCTCGGTTTCCGTGAGCTGCTGCTCGGCCACCCGGAGGGACTCCTTCACGATGTCCACCTGCCGGCGGGCCAGGGCCAGGTTGTAGTAGGCCGCCTCGACCCGTGCCACCAGGGCTTCGCCGAAGCCCTGGAGTTCGTGCTGGCTGATCTGGGTATCGAGGTGGGCCTGACGCAGACGGACCGTGTTGACGGCCGTGCCGAAATCGCGCAGCAGGGCCTGGGTGACGGAAAGGCCCACCGCCGTTTCGGCAAACGGGTCGTGGTAGAGGTTCGTGTCGCTGAGGGTGGCCCCGGCTTCCAGGGCAACGGTGGTGCCGGCGGGAAACAGGCGGCTCAGGGAGACAACGGCGTCGGTATCCTTTTCGGTGATTTCCCGCCGCCCGTCGTCGTCGGGGCCCAGACGATCCGTGCGTCCCACCGTGAGCCCGCCTTGGGCCAGGGGGTCGAAGACGGCCCGCTCTTCGTCGATGTAGGTTTCCCGGATCCGGGGATCGAGTTTTTCCACCAGCAGGGCGCGGTTGTTTTCCAGCGCCATGATGACTGCCCCGGCCAGGGTGAGCCGGAGCGGCCCCGTCTTCGGAATCGGCACCATGGGCTCCGGTTCATGGGGCAGATTTTCCATCGTTCCGTTGACGGTTGAGGACACGCCTCCGGCCGCGGCCGCTCCGGCGGGCATCACCACCAGCATGACCGCCAGGATCCAGTATCGCCATGGGGTTTTTGATCTTGTCATCGACTCGGCTCCTCGATTGAACCGGTTGGCGAGGCCGGCCCGTCGTCCCCGGGCAGGCGACGGCGATAGAGAATGGTGTAGATCGTCGGCACCACCACCAGGGTGATCAACGTGGCGCTGAGCAGTCCGCCGATGAGGGCCCGGGCCATGGGGGCCTGGGCTTCGCCCCCCTCGCCCCATCCCAACGCCAGCGGCGTCATGGCCAGGATGGTGGTGGCGGCGGTCATCATGATGGGCCGCAGACGTCGCCGCCCCGCTTCCCGCACCGCCCCGAAGATGTCCATGGCGTCGTGGTGGCGCAGCAGATTGGTGTGATCCACCAGCAGGATGGCGTTGTTCACCACGATCCCCCCCAGCATGATGGCACCGATGAAGGATTGGACATTGAAGGTGGTGTCGGTGGAAAAAAGCATCAGCACCACCCCGATGACCGCCAAGGGCACCGAGGTCATGACGACCAGGGGATCACGCAGGGATTCGTACAGCGAGGCCATCACCATGTAGACCAGCACCAGCGACAGGATGAAGCCGAGGCGCAGTTCGGTGAAGGCTTTTTGCTGTTCCTCGTAGTCACCGCCGAGCACGATGCTGAAATTCTCCGGAACCGGGATGGCGGCCAGTTTCTGTCGGATATCGCCGAGGATGGCGCCCATGTCGCGGCCCGAGATGTTGGCGTTGATGTACACCACGCGCTGCTGGTCCTTGCGCTCGATGAGCACCGGGCCCAGGCCGGCGTCGGTGTCCACCACGTTGCGCAGGACCACCGGCTCGCCCAGGGCGTTGGTGACCGGCAGGTCGAGCACCTCGCGCAAGCTGAGGGTTTCGGCTCCGGCGACCTTGACCAGAATGGGGTACTCCTCGCCCAGCTCCCGGTATTGGCTCGCTTCGGTGCCGGTGAGGATGGTCTGAAGCGTCTCGGCGATCTGGGACACCGAGAGATCCAGGTCGGCCGCCTTGCGGCGGTCGATGCGGACTCGCTGCTCCGGCGTGCCCATGTCGCGGCTGACCTTGGCGTCGGTCACCCCCGGCACCGCCGTCACGGCGTCCAGGACGGCACGGCCCAGCGCATCGGCGATCTGCAGGTCGTAGCCGTGCACTTCCACCTGGACCCGGTCCGCATCGGCGGTGCCCATGCGCAGCAGAAACAGCCCCTGGCCGGCCCGGGTGCGCACCGTGGCGCCGGGAATGTCCGCCAATTCGGCCCGCAACGCCGTGGCGATCTCTTCGCTGGAACGTGTTCTTTCCCTCACCGGAACCAACGCGATGCGCATTTCACCGGCATGTGACCCCCGGCCGCGCCAGCTGGAGGCGCCGATGAAGGTGACCGTGTTGCGGATTTCCGGCACCTTTCGGTCCACGATGGCCTCGATGCCCGTGAAGACCTTTTCCACCACCTCGATGCGCGTTCCCACGGCCATTTCCACGTTCACTCGAACCTCGCTCTCGTCGGTGGCGGGCATCAATTCAACGCCGATCAGGGGGATGAGGGCCAGGGCGCCCACCAGGGCCAGACCGGTGATGCCGAGGGTCAGGGCCCGATGGCCGAGACGGCGGTCCAGCAACCGCAGATAGCCGTTTTCCACCCGGGTGAAGAGGTTCTCGGACCAGGTGAAGAAACGC
>JAQVTF010000022.1 GCA_028700185.1 Desulfobacteraceae bacterium
AGCAGGTTGCCGGCCAAATGCCCCACCAAAAACAAACAAAAACACAACCCCGTCAACGACATGAACAACTTCTTGCCGATCGCCGTGCCGAACGTCGCCGTCAACCAGTTCATCGCTTTGCCCTCCACATTGGAATGATCGTCCTTACAGCCCTGAACCATCTATGAGCTGCAGGCCGTGCTGTCAACACTTCCATCCGCGTCCCCACACCGGGCTCAACCGATATTGTGAAAGGGGTTGACATGATCGCTCTGGGGCCTGCCTTCGGGGACCTCCGTGTAAACGGTTTCAACTCCGTCGATGCCGGCCGCCGTCGTCTTGATCTCGGCGATGACATCCTCCGACAGGGTGGGAATCTCTTCGCCGTTGCGAATGAATACCGTCGAATCATTGGCGGTAACCACCAACTTGGGAGCGATCCTGGCCAGGGTCGCCTTAACCCGGGTGGCCAGCGCCAGGTCATCCACCGTCTTCTGCGCCTCCGGGGTCGTCCGAAAACAGGGCTTGGCCACGACGCTGGAGAGGATCTCAACGGCATCCGTCACGGTCAGGGCCTTGATGTTCAGCACCATGTCGTAGAGCCGACTGTCCCAGGTGTCGGTGCCGTAGACTTGAAGCCCCCACCGGCGCCGTTCTTCATCGTCCTTGAGCAAAATGTAGCGTGCTTTTTCAGCGGAGATTCCCTCGCGCTTGACCTCTTCGGCGACACGGTCCTCGATGTCAGCGAGAATCCGGACTTTCAGGACATGGGGAATCCCCCGGAGAAAATAATGACCCGCCAGGCCGTGATAGACAAGGTTGTCTTTTTTGGCATGCTGCAAGAGCGCCGAGCGCAGGTAGCTCACGTAGCGTTCCTTGCCGTGCCGGAAGCGCTCCAGCACCGAAGGGGCGTCGTGCAGGGCACGAATTAACTTTATTTCCGGAATGTTGAACTCGTCGGAGGCCTCCAGCAGGATATCTCTGGAAATGCAGGCATACCCCAGTTTCTCCGCCAATTTCTCGGCGACCTCTTTTCCCCGACTATAAGATCCCCGGGAGATGGTAATGATAGCCACTTGCCGTTCCTTTCCTTGGTGAATTGACTAGGACAAACATCGGCGAAGTATCATAGACCGCTGGACGCAGGAGTCAAGAAAGATGAGAAGATGGCCGAAGGCAGTTGTCTTGGCCATCTTTCAACCGACGGGCGGGACTGGGACAATGGGATAAAAAAGGCGGACGCTCAGGCCATCAGACTCCGGCGGCAGAAGTCCACGGCCGCCTTGCGCATCCCGCGCCGGGTGTCAAGCCCCAGGGCATGCTGACGCATCAGTCCCAGAATCAATACCATCAACACGTTGACGGTCTGGGGGATGTTGAGCTTGACAAATTCACCGCTTTCCACGCCCTGCTTGAGACAGTCGTTCAAGTAACGGCTCAGCCGCTTGCGCTGCTCGGCCATCAACCGGGAACAGGCGTGAGCGCCGTCCTTGAGCTTGGCCGGGCAAGTACTGGCGATCAGATACATTTCTTCCGGTTTGTCCGCCGTGATCTCCATGTGCAGGGAAATCAGGGCCTCGATGCGGTGAAAGGCCGTCTTGGACTGGTCCGGAAGCTGGGTCAGGAGGTTGAAATATTCGTTGAAGGCCCTCTCCAGGATATAGGTAAACAATCCGTCCTTGTTGGCAAAATGGTAGTAGATCAGCGGCTCGGTCACACCGGCTGCCTTGGCGATCCGCAACGTCGTGGTGCCATCGAAGCCGTTTTCGGCGAAAAGCCGGATGGCGGCGCGAACCAGTTCGTGCTTCTTGGGGTGGGGACTGGTCATGGGCTCCTCCTTTGCAGTCTGTGGTGTACTCTGTGGCGTTGATGCCAAAATTGGCATGGGAGATGGGGCCGTTGTTGGCCAGTTGCCCATTTTTTCGTGGCCCCGGCATGCCTCCCAAAAAGCGCCTTGCATACAAGCATTTCGCCTCCAGGGCGGACGCATCCCGTCATTGGCATTTGACTTTTTAACTTTTAGTTGAATTAAACTTTATCAACTTTGTCAACACAAAAATTTCAACGATCCGCCCGGAACGGGGATGACTTGCCGGGATTTCGATATGTTTACGATTATTCAACAGCGGGAGGCAATGGATCCAGAACACAACGGCAGGAATAACAAGAAAAATTTTATCGACTGCTTTGAAACCAAGGATCAAGACAGGTGGCGGTCAACCTTCCGCCAGATGCCTGGCCTGGGAGCTGAACCAGGCCTTGACCACCGCTTGCACCAGCGTGGCCAGGGGAATGGCGAGAAAAAAACCCCACAGTCCCCACAACCCGCCAAAGACGAGAACCGCTACAACGATGGCCACCGGGTGCAGGTTGACCACCTCCGAGAGCAACAGCGGCGACAACAGGTTACCGTCGAACAGTTGGATGACCCCATAGGCACCGACGGCATAGAAGAATTCGCGGCCGATGCCCCACTGGAAATAGGCCACCAGCATCACCGGGAAGGTCATCACGGTAACCCCGATGTAGGGCACGAGCACGGAAAGCCCGGTAAAAAGGGAAACCAACAACGCAAACGGCAAATCGATCAGGGTGAAGGTCGCGTAGCTGATCAGCCAGATGATCAGAATCTCGTAGAGCTTGCCCCGCACGTAGTTGATGATCTGGACGTTGACCTCTTCCCACACGCCGGCGGCCAGGGTGCGGTGTTCGGGCAAAAACCCTCTGGCCCAGCCGAAGATCAGCGCCTTGTCCTTCAGGAAGAAGAACACCATCAAGGGCACGAGGATCAGATACACGAAAAACATGATGATCCCGCGGACCGAGGCCAACGAAAGACTCACCACCCGTTCCCCCAGCCGGGTGAGACCCGTGCTGAGATGATCAAGGATCCGGCTGATCTGGGCCGCCGAGATTGCCTCGGGGTAACGCTCGGGCAACAGGAGCAGCAACTCCCGACCCGACTGGATCATGGAAGGTAGGTCCTGGAAAAACTGGGCCACCTGGCGTGAGAGCAACGGCAGCAGCCAGACGAGCAGCAGGATGAGACAGACGATGAAACCGATGAAAACCACCCCCACCGCCACCAGTCGCGGTACATGGTGCCGTTGCAGCCACTCCACCAGCCCATCCAGCAAATAGGCGATGATGACGGCAATGAAAACCGGTACCAGCATCTCCCCCAGCCAGAAAACCAGCGTGAATCCCAGCAGGAGCAAAAACCCCAGGATCACGAGTTGGGGATCGGAGAGGTAACGATTGATCCAGTTACGAATGAGGGTGAACATGAATGCCTCGCCTGGGAAGCGGTGGATGGTATCCGAACCGATCCTCCCCATAACACAACCCGTTGTCGGGGTAAACGACGTCATGGGCGCCTTTTTTGGTGCCGCCCCGAGCCTTGAGCCGCCCTTGCGCTCCGGTCTCCGGCAGGGCAGAATATCCCCCGTCACGGGAGTTTTGCCAGCGATACCGTCAAAAGGAGATGGTCGATTGACGTGCCACGATGAAAAACTGTTTTCCCACCCCTTGATCACCATGGAGGCCGTCACCCTGCGCAGAGGGTCTGCGGCCCTGTTGCCGAACACCTCCTGGCAAATCTGCCGCGGGCAGCAGTGGGTGATCCTGGGGCCCAATGGATCGGGCAAATCCACACTGGCCCGGGCCGTGCGCGGCGACGTCCCCCACGTGCGGGGAACGATCATGCGCCACGGGCCGGATGCGGCGCCGGATCGTATCGGCTATCTTTCCTTCGAATTGCAGGAAGAGTTGTTCCGCCGCGCCGAACGCCTGGCCGAGAGCCTGTCCTTCAGCGGCCGCAGCGGCCCGGCGCTCACCGTTCACCAGCTTCTGGAAAACGACGCGGCCCGCCGGCAGGAGGTCAGGGAACTCTTCATCACCATGGATGCCGGCGGCCTGTTGAACCGGGGCATCCGATCCTTGTCCAACGGAGAAATCCGCAAGGTGCTCATCCTCCGGGCGCTTCTGAAAACACCAAAAATCCTGATCCTCGACGAACCTTTCGCCGGCCTGGACCAGGCCAGCCGCCAGAGCGTTGCCCGACTCATCGGCACCTTCATGGCCCGAGGGATCCAGATCATCCTGGTCACCGGGCGAAGGGAGGAGATTTTGCCCGGCGTAACCCACCTCCTGGTCATCGGTCAAGGGCGCGTGCGCCAACGGGGCCGGAGAGAAGAGATCCGGGTCCCCAATCTGGCGTTGCCGGTTCCGGGGGACGCCCGGGCGCTTCTCCGTGACATGCCGCTTCCAGGCCCACCGCCGGAGACGGAAAAAGCTGCCGATCTGCTGGTGGCGATGGAGAACGTCCGCGTCGCCTACGGGGATCAGGTGGTCCTGGATCGTTTGAATTGGCGGGTGCGCCGGGGCGAACACTGGGCCGTGGTCGGTCCCAACGGCTCGGGCAAGTCCACCCTTCTTGGGTTGATCACGGGAGAAAATCTTCAGGTCTACGCCAACCGGATCCATCTTTTCGGCGGCCAGCCGGGAGAAGGGGGCCGCCTGGCGGAGATCCGGCGCCGCATCGGGGTGGTTTCCCCCGAGCTCCAACTGCGTTACCGTCGTGCGGTGACGGTGAGGGAGGCGGTCCTGTCCGGTTTTTTCGACTCCATCGGCCTCTATCGACGGCCCGACCACCGGCAGCAGCATCTGGCCACCCGGTGGTTGGCGTGCATCGGCTTGGCCCCCCTGGCCGATACGCCCTTTTTGAATCTCTCCTACGGCCAAAAGCGTCTGGTGCTGGTGGCCCGGGCCATGGTCAAATCCCCGGAACTGCTGCTGCTCGACGAGCCGTGCCAGGGGCTCGACCCGGCCAACCGCGCCCTGGTGCTGGCCCTGATGGAAGAAATCGGCCGCCGGAGCACCGCCACGATGATCCATGTCACCCACCATCCGGCGGAGATCGTTCCGTGCCTTCGTCACGTGCTCAGGCTGGAGAAACGGGGCTCTTGATCATGGATTGAAGTGGCCGGGCAGAGTTTTCCGCGCCATCGATCCGGCCCCCCCGTCAGCGCCCGATCCCGATATAGTCCATGCCCAGAGCGCCCAGCTCGGCCGGATCGTAGATGTTGCGACCGTCCACGATCAACGGCCGGCGCAGCAAAACCTTCACCGCCCGCATGTCCACATTGCGAAACTCGTCCCATTCGGTGACCACCAGCAGCGCGTCGCAATCCCGGATCGCCTCGTAGGGATCGGCAAAGAACCGGGTTCGGGGCAGCATGGCCCGCGCCCGGTCCATGGCCACCGGATCGTAGGCGTGCACCATGGCGCCCGCCGCCTCGAGGCGCGCAATGATCGCCAGGGCCGGGGCCTCGCGGATATCGTCGGTCTTGGGCTTGAACGACAGCCCCCAAATCGCCACGGTACTGCCGGCCAGATCGATGCGCGAGGCCAGCCGATCCACCACCAGGGTCTTTTGGGCCTCGTTGATCCGGTCCACCGCCTCGAAGAGGTCCGCCGGGCAACCGTGGGTTTTCAAGGTGGCCACCAGGGCCTTGACGTCCTTGGGAAAACAACTGCCGCCGTAGCCGATGCCGGCCTGGAGAAACCGTGGGCCGATGCGGCTGTCAAGCCCCAACCCCCGGGAAATCGCCTTGATGTCGGCACCGGTCTTCTCGCACAGATAGGCCAACTGATTCATAAAGCTGATCCGGGTGGCCAGCATGGCGTTGGCGGCGTACTTGATCAGCTCGGCGCTGGGGATGCCGGTGACCATGATGGGCCGATCGGTGCGGGCCAGGGACCGATAGAGGCGTGAGAGAATCTCTTCGGCCCGGGGGCTGTCGGTGCCGATGATGATGCGCTCAGGGTTCTCGAAGTCCTTCACCGCCACCCCTTCGCGCAAAAACTCGGGGTTGGCCACCACGTCGAAGTCGATGGGACTGTCCTGGTGTTCGCGGATGATCCGGCGCACCATTTGGGCCGTGCCCACCGGCGCGGTGCTCTTGTTGACCACCACCTTGTAGCCGTTCATGAAACGGCCGATATCGGCCGCCACGGCCCGCACCGCCGTCAGGTCCGCGGCCTGGCGGGCATCCGGCGGCGTGCCGACGCACAGAAAAATGATCTCGGCACTTTCCACGGCCTGCCGGGTGTCGGTGGTGAATGACAATCGACCACCGGCCCGGTTGCGCCGGAAAATCTCCTCCAGCCCCGGCTCGTAGATGGTCAGGACCCCCCTTTCCAAAAGGGCGATCTTGTCGGAATCAATGTCCAGGCAAGTCACCTGGTTACCCAGGTTGGCGAATCCGGTCCCGCTCACCAGCCCCACGTAGCCGGTGCCGACGATGGTGAGTTTCATGGCGACTCCTGATGGCAGGTTCGTTAAAGAACGCTTTGAGTGATGTCGGATCGGTCTCCACCTGTCCGGCGCACCCGACAATTCTCTTTTCTAAACCTCATAGTAACCCCGATACCAATTCACAAACCGCCGGATCCCTTCCTCGATGGGTGTGGACGGCCGGAACCCCACGTCCCGTGTCAAATCATCGATATCGGCGTAAGTGGCCGTCACGTCGCCGGCCTGCATGGGGCGCATCTCCTTGACCGCCGTCCGGCCGAGAGCCTTTTCGATGGCAGCGATGAAATCCAGCAACGCCACCGGCTGGTTGTTGCCGATGTTGTAAATCCGGTAGGGGGCGTAGCTGGAACCCGGATCCGGCACATCGCCGTCCCACCGGTCATCCCCCGCCGGCACCCGGCCCAGCACCCGCGTCACCCCCTCCACGATGTCGTCGATGTAGGTGAAATCCCGTTGCATCCGCCCGTGGTTGAAGACCTGAATCGGCGTACCGTTCAGAATGGCGCGGGTGAAAAGGAACAGGGCCATGTCCGGCCGGCCCCAGGGGCCGTAGACGGTGAAAAAACGCAGCCCGGTGCACGGCAGGCCGTAGAGATGGCTGTAGCTGTGGGCCATGAGTTCCCCGGCCTTTTTGGTGGCCGCATACAACGACACCGGATGGTCCACGTTGTGGTGGACCGAAAACGGCATGCGGGTGTTGGCCCCGTACACCGAACTCGACGAGGCGAAGACGAGGTGCCGCACCCCGTGGTGCCGGCACCCCTCCAGGATGTTGACGAACCCCACCAGGTTGGCGTCCACGTAGGCATGGGGATTTTCGAGCGAGTAGCGCACCCCGGCCTGGGCCGCCAGGTTCACCACGACATCGAAACGCTCTTCGGCGAAGAGCCGCGCCATGGCCGGCCGGTCGGCCAGGTCGCAACGCCGGAAGGCAAAACCGGGATTTCTGGTGAGGCGGGACAGCCGATCCTGTTTGAGGGTCACGTCATAGTAATCGTTCAAATTGTCGATCCCGGTGACTCGACAGCCATCGGTGAGCAGTCGACGACTCAAATGGTAGCCGATGAAACCGGCGGCTCCGGTGATCAATACGTGCCCGAAAGATGGCATCATCGAAAACATCCCCTCTTTTCCAAAACAGTCAAAGCATTCCGGCTGCCCAGCACGTGAATGAATCCGTTCATCTCACCAGCGACAGCCAGCCCAGAAAAGTGATCCCCGACAACAGGGTGCTCAGGGAAATCACCGCTGCGGCCAGGTCCGTGTCGCCCCCCATTTCCCGGCCCATCACATAGGCCACGGTGGCCGTGGGCGAAGCGAGGAGGATCAGGGCCGGCAGGTACGCTTCCGAGGTCAGGGCCAACCCCCGCCAGGCAGCCAGGGCGATGCCGGGCATCACCACCAGCTTGATCGCGCTGGCCGCCAGGGCCGGCTTGAGGGCACGACGGATCTGACGCGGCGACAACGTGGCCCCGATGACCAGCAGGGCCAGCGGAAGGGCCATGCGGGCGAGGATGGCCAGGCTCTGATCCGCGATCCGGGGCAGTTGAAAACCCCCGGCGGAAAAGCCGATGCCCAGCAGCGCCGCCAGGATCACCGGGTTGCCCATCACCCGTCGCCATCGGTTTCCCGGCCCTTCCTTGCCACCGGCCGAAAGGGCCACCACCGCCAGCAGGTTCTGCAGAATCATGATGAATCCAGCCAGGATGCTGGCGCTTCCCAGGGCCGTGTCCCCCAGGTGAAAAAAAACCACCGCCAGCCCGATGTAACCCAGGTTGCCGTGGAAGGCCGCCTGGGTAAAAGTGGCACGAGCGGAGCGATTTAGCCGCTGCAGCCGGCCGGCGCCATGGGCCACCAGGTAGCCGGCCCCCACCGTTCCCAGGCTGACGGCCAACACCGGCAGATGGAACTGGTGCTGGAGGTCACCGTTGGCCACGGCGCGGAAGATCATGGCCGGAATGGCCAAATGATAGACGAGGCGGTTGGCCGGCCCGAGAAAAACGTCGGGCAAATATCCGCGCTGGCCCGCCAACAGGCCGACGCCGATCACCACGAAGATGGGAACGATGGTGTTGAGCAGTTCCATCATGGGAGGGGCTTCTCCGGGCGCAATACTTGACTTGGATGGCGGTCGTTTTTATCGTTCCAGGCATGGCGCACCGAGGCGCCCTATCCTTGCCCATCGGCCCGGCGCGGGCCGTCACCACAAACGGCGACGGGGAAAATCACCATGCCTATCCAGATCGAACTTCGTCTTTATGCGAGCCTCAAACCCCTCGAGCCCGCCTCCGCCGCCAGCCATCCCCTGCCTTCCGGCACCACGGTGGGTGAAGTACTGGCGGGGCTCAAGGTGCCGGGGGACCAGGTCAAACTGGTCTTCGTCAACGGCCGCAAGGCCCATCGGCAACGGGTACTCCAGGATGGGGACCGTCTGGGGGTTTTCCCTCCGGTGGGAGGCGGATGACCCATGACCACATCCCGGGTTTCCTCCACGGCCGCAGCCGCTGAAGACGACCGGCGCTACCGGCGCAACCGCCAATCGATCACCGAAGATCAGCAAGCCATGCTCCATCGCGCCCACGTGGCCGTGGTGGGACTGGGGGGGCTGGGCGGAGCGACGGTGGAGATTCTGGCCCGCATCGGCGTCGGCACCTTGACGCTGGTGGACGGGGACCACTTCGAGACGACCAATCTCAACCGTCAACTGCTCTGCACCGAGCAGACAGTGGGGCAGTCCAAGGCCAAGGTCGCCGCGGAGCGGATTTTCCGGATCAACCCCACCGTCACCGTTCATGCCATCGCCCGGCATCTAACCCCGGAGAACGCCGTCGAACTGCTTGGCCCCTGCCACCTCGTCATGGACTGCCTCGATAATCTGCCCACACGCTTCACGGTCCAGGCAGCGGCCCGGCGACTGGGCATTCCCATGGTCTCGGCCGCGGTGGCGGGCAACGCGGGCCAACTAACCCTCATCGAACCGCCGGATCCCGGCCTGGAAGCCATCTACGGCCCCGGGGAAAACGCTCCCGAGCGCGGTGCCGAAATCCGCCTGGGGGTCCTGCCCCATACCGTCATCGCCCTGGCGAGCCTGGCGTCTAGCGAAGCGATCAAGCGCCTGCTGGGCATCGGCACCGGGCTTCGGCGCAAGCTGCTGTTGGTGGACCTGTTGGATAACCGCTTCGATATTGTCGAAATTTGAAACTCGAAATTAGAGTTGTTCCCGCTTCTTCCTTTCAACCCTAACCCGCCGCCAGCAGCGCCGCTCCCAGGGCCCCGTTGATCTGGGCATGGGCCGTCACCCGGATCGGATGCCCGATCTGACGGGCCAGGGCCTCCACCACCCCACTGTTGCGGGCTACCCCACCGGTCATCATCACCGGCGGCGTCACCCCGATGCGCCGGGCCATGGCCGCCACCCTGGCGGCGATACTGTCATGAATCCCGGCGATGATGTTGGCCCGCGCCTCCCCTTGGGCGATGAGACTGATGACTTCCGATTCGGCGAACACCGTGCACAGGCTGCTGATCCTGGCGGGCCGGTCCGCCTCCCCGGCCATTTCGCCGAAAGCTTCCAGGTCCACTTCCAGGGCTCGGGCCATCACCTCCAAAAACCGTCCCGTACCGGCGGCGCACTTGTCGTTCATCACGAAGTCACGCACCCGTCCGTTTTCATCCAGGGCGATGGCCTTGCTATCCTGGCCCCCGATGTCGATGACGCAACGCACGGCCGGGTCGGTGAAGTGAGCGCCAGCGGCATGGCAGGTAATCTCGGTGACGGTGCGGTCGGCAAAATCCACGCTGTTGCGACCGTAGCCGGTGGCCACGATACACGTCACATCCGGAGCCCGCAGGCCGGCACCGGAGACCACGGCCTCGAAGACGTTGTCGGCGGCCCGCCGGGCGTTGTAGCCGGTGGGAATCACCACCGAGTGGACCAGCCGATCCTCCCGCACCAGGGCCGCCTTGGTGGAGATGGATCCCACGTCGATACCGGCGGTGATCATCTCAGGCGCCCTCCCCCCGCGGCCCGCGGGCTTTGATCATTTCCATGAAGGCGTCGATCCGGGTTTCCACCTGGCTTTCGGAAAAGGCACGGGGGTCGACCATGTCCGCCTCGATCATCAAGGTGGGCAAGCCCCGACGCTCGCCCACGATACGCTGGATATCGTACTGCCCCAGGGAGTACGGTTTGCAACTCCGGTTTGAATGCATCACCAGGCCGTCCACCGCGTACTTGTCGATCATGCCGATCACCGCTTCGGCCATTTGGTCGATGCCCAGGTTCAGATAGATCCGGGTGTAGCCCTCGGCCATGGAGGCGATGAAATCGTTTTCATCCAGGTAAGGCAACGAAGAGCACCAGGCCGAGGTGTAGGTGTCGGCCACCAGGCAGGCGCCGTGGGCGGCGAAATGCTCCGAGAGCCAACGGGTCCGGTACCAGATGGGCAGGTTGTCCCAGAGAAGACGGTAGCGTTCCTCGGCCACGGCGCCAATGCCGTCGGCGATGCGCTGGCGCATCTCGGCCAGCAGCTCGCGGTAGTAGTCCACCGCCGTCTCGGTACCGCGCAGGGTCACGATCAGGGCCAGGTGGAAAAAGGCGTCGAAGGCGCTCAGGGGCGCCGGCCGGTGGGCCGCCGTGTCCAGCACCGCCTGCCAGAGGCGCTGGGCCTCGATGGACAAACGCCCCACGGCCGCCATCCGCTCCCGATCCATGGAGCGACCACAGACTTTTTCCAGAAACGCGATGTACGCCTGAATCTGGCCGGTCACATAGCGCCGCAGGGCATCGCTGCAAGAGGTATGGCACATGGGGGTGTCGAGGATGAACAGCGGCACATCGAAGTAGCGGGCCTGGATCTCGTACCACTTGAGCACGGTACCGCAGATATTGTTGCAGCACACCAGCATGTCCGGCCGCGGCAGTCCGCCGATGGGTCCGCCATCGATGGGGGCCGCCCCGATGTCGGCCCGGGCATAGGCACACAGATCGTTGCTGTAGCCCATGGCCTCGGCCTTCTCACAGAGGTCCCGCCCCATCTTGGCGGCGCCGATCATCGCGCCGTGGTTCTCCGGGTACACCGGGATCACGTCCATGGCGATGAGCGGCTCCACCGGCCCGCCGCTGGTGATCCAGGCCACCTTGCGGCCGTTGTCGGCGGCGGTCTTGGCCTCGATGTAATAGTGGGTCATGATCTCTTTCATCCGGCCGACGCACCGGATCTTGCGCGCTTCACGAGCGGGGTCCGCAGTCATCCACAGCTCCTTGCTAAAGCATTTCGATGAAGGCTTCCAAGCGGGTGCGCAACTGCCCTTCGGCGCCCCGCGGGTCCTCCAACTCCACCATCAGGCAGGGCAGGTCGGCGGCGGCGAGCCGCTGTTTGAGGTACGGATAGTCGAAGAGGTGAGGATCACAGAACTTCAGGTAGAGCAAAATCACCCCGTCGGCGCTCGCCTCCCGGGCCGCTGCGATGAGTTCATCGGCCCGGTGGGTCAGTCCGGCGTGCTTGGCCGGGCACACGCTGCGCCGCAGGTAGCGCCGGGCCAGAGCGGTCCAAATCGCTTCGGTCGGGTCGATTTCCCCGGCAGCGTAACGCCAACCGGTGCACAGGTCGTCCCAGACCACTTCAGCGCCGGCCGCTTCGATGGTTTGGTAGATGCCCGGCGCCTCGCAGACGCCGCCGGCCAGCATCAGGCGTTTGCCCTCGAAGTCTGGCGCCGGTTGCTGCGCCAGGACGGAGACCAACGTATCCAGGGTGTCGGCCAGGGTCTGTCGATCCATCACCATCGCTGTGCGCATCACCGCCAGCCAATCGCCTCCGGCAACCAGGCCGGGCCGCTCCCGCCGCAGGGCATAGAGCTGTTGAAGGCGATGACGAATTCGGTTGTAAAGATCGGCGGCTGCCGCCAGGGCCGGATCGTCCACCACCGTATTAAAATACCCGCCATAGGAGGCGGCAAACTCCCTGAGCATCTCCACGCTGTAAACCTCGGCGCCGGGGCCGGTCACCGTGGCCGGCCAGAGGACATCTGCATGGAACCGATCCTGGCGGCTGAGGCGCCAGATGTCGCTGAGCCGCTGCATGGAATCGCAGGTATGGGCGAAAACGACGCCGTCGAGGACCGCCAGGCGTCCATTGAGCCAGTCGGACAGGGCGCCCCGCACCAGGCTGCAACTGTAGGCCTGCAGGTGTGCGTCGGCCCCCTGGTCCCCGGCGCCGGTGGTGAGCAGCCGCAAGGGAAGGCCCCCGGCGGCGGTGATGATCTCCTCGGGGGCATAGCTGCAGAGGGTTCCGATCACCGGACGCCCGGTGTCCGCCTTCCACTGCCGGGCATAGGCGATCGGGTCGGCGGCAATCCGGGCAAATATCGGATCGAGCTGAAACATGAAACGGCTCCTCAGGTGACGGGTCCGGCCATAAGAAATGTCAGAACAGCACAAAAACGCGAGTCTTTATATCGGACCCCATCGGATGCGTCAACCGCACCGGGCCTTCGGCACCGGGCTCGAACTCCCGGCGTCCAAAGCTTTTATCCAAATCGCGCCCGGGGGAAACCGGAATGGCGAACCGGCTTCTCCATGGTTTCTGTTGACACCTGCGAACCGCCCCCCTTAATATCGGATTCGTTCACGGCATCGCTGGCTGCCGGTGCCGCCACGCTCACCTTCCTCGCATCGGAGACCGGATCATGAAACCCTACTTCGAGAAGATGCCCACTTTCGGGCGGGCCCTGACCGCGGGACAAATCACTGAAGCCGAGCCGAATCAAGGCGATCTGAAAGCCGTGGAACAGCAGGTGGTCGAAGCCGTCGAGGCCGTCCGCAACGCCGGGTTTCCCCCCGAGAAAATCAACGCCCGGGGCCAACTCACCGTCTGGCAGCGGCTGGATGCCCTCATCGACCCCGGCACCTGGTTCCCCTTGCACACCCTCTACAACCCCGATGACAACCCCGAAGGCACCAACAACGTCATCGACGGAATCGGTCGCATCGCCGGCAAGTGGGCCGTGGTCATCGGTTTCGACAACAAGGTGCTCGCCGGGGCCTGGCTCTCGGGCCAGGCGGAAAATGTGCATCGGGTCACCGATCTTTCCAAGCGTCTCAACCTGCCCCTGATCTGGCTGGTGAACTGCAGCGGCATCAAGCTGCCGGACCAGGAAAAATTCTACGGAAGCCGCCGCGGCGGCGGGACGACTTTTTTCCGCAACGCCGAACTCCAAATCGAAGGCATTCCCCTGTTGGCGGCCATCTACGGCACCAACCCCGCCGGCGGGGGCTACCACAGCATCAGCCCCACCCTGCTCATCGCCCACAAGGACGCCAACATGGCCGTGGGCGGCGGCGGTATCCTCTCGGGCATGAGCCCCAAGGGCTATTTCGACCTGGAAGGTGCCGAGGCCCTGATCCGTGCGGCCGCCCAGTACAAGGTGGAGCCTCCCGGTTCCGTGGGGGTCCACCACGACGTCACCGGTTTTTTCCGCCATGTCTATGAGGATGAGAAAGGTGTCCTGGATGCAATCCGGGAGTACATGAAGGACATGCCCGGGTACAACCCGCGATTCTTCCGGGTGGCCGAGCCCACGGCGCCCCTGTTTCCGGTGGAAGACCTCTATCGGCTGCTGCCTTTCAACCAGAAACGGGCCTACGAATTCGAACAGGTGTTGGCGCGCCTGGTGGACGGCAGTCAGCACCTGGAGTACCGTCCCGATTACGGCCCGGAAATCTACACCGGCCTCTGCAAAATCGACGGCCTGCTGGTGGGCTGCATCGGCAACCACCAGGGCATCCTCGGAGAGGGGTATCCTGAGTACGCCGATTATCCGGGCATCGGTGGCAAGCTCTACCGCCAGGGCCTGATCAAGATGAACGAATTCGTCACCTTCTGCGGCCGGGACCGGGTTCCCATCATCTGGTTCCAGGACACCACCGGCATCGACGTGGGCGATGCCGCCGAGAAGGCCGAACTGCTGGGATTGGGACAGAGTCTCATCTACTCGATTCAGCAGACCCTGGTGCCCATGATGCTGGTGGTATTGCGCAAGGGGTCGGCCGCTGCCCATTACATCATGGGCGGTCCCACCGCTACCCGGCACAACGCGTTTACCCTGGGCACCGCCGCCACCGAAATCTACGTGATGCATGGGGAGACGGCGGCGGCCGCCAGCTACAGTCGACGCCTGCTCAAGGAAAAAAAGGCCGGTCGGCCCCTGGAGCCGATCATCGAAAAAATGAACGAGATGGCCGCCCGGTACCATGCCAACTCTCGCCCCATCTACTGCGCCCGACACGGTCTGGTGGACGAGGTGGTGGCCTTGGGCCGCCTTCGCGACTACCTCAAGGCCTTCACCGCCGCGGCCTACCAGAACCCCCGGAGCATCTGCGCCCACCACCAGATGATTCTGCCACGGGTGATTCGGGGCTGACCGGGGAGGTCAAAAAACAAAAGACGCGCCTTCCCCTTCGGGACGGCGCGTCTTGGGCGTATTCATGGCCCGCCCATCAGGCGGATGACTGAGAGGCCTATTCGCCCTCTTTCTTCGGTTCTTCTTCGGCCGCCACCGGTGCGGCAGGTACATCCACCCCTTCAACGGCAGGTTCCGTGGTCGCCTCCGGCGTGGCAGCCGCCGCTGGCGCCGCTGTAGCGGCCGATGCGGTCACGACAGTCGTTGCTTCCTTCTTGTTGGCCTTGGCCTTCTTGCCGCCCGACGGTTCCGTTACGCCAGGGGCGCCCACCAGTTCGATGAGCGACATCGGCGCGGCATCACCGGCCCGATTCCCCAATTTGACGATGCGGGTATAGCCGCCCTTGCTGAAGGCGGTGAACCGCTCCTTGGCGTCGGCAAAAAGCTTGTGCACCACCGCGTCTTCCTGAACGATGGCCAGGGCCTGACGCCGGGCATGCAGGTCGCCCCGGCGGGCGAGGGTCACCAAATGGTCCACCCACCCGCGCAACACCTTGGCCCTGGTGTCGGTGGTATGGATCCGTTCGTGTTTCAAGAGGGAGGTCACCATGTTGCGCAACATGGCGTTCCTGTGACTCGTGTTTCGACCCAGCTTGGTCCCGGATTTGCGATGTCTCATGGCGCCGATTATTCTCCTTGCTCCGTATTTTCCTCGGGAGGCGGAAATCCGTCCAACTTCAGCCCGAGGGACAGACCCATATCATTGAGCACTTCCTTGATCTCGTTGAGCGACTTGCGCCCGAAGTTCTTCGTCTTGAGCATCTCTGCCTCGGTCTTGGTCACCAACTGCCAGATCTGGTGAATCTCGGCATTCTTGAGGCAGTTGGCGCTGCGGACGCTCAGTTCGAGTTCATCGACGCTGCGGTACAGGTTCTCGTTGAACTTTGGCGTATCGATTTCCTGTTCCGGTTGATCCGGTTCAGGCTCGGCAGACTCGTCGAAATTGATGAAGGTGTTGAGTTGCTCCTTCATGATCTTGGCGGCGAAGGCCACGGCATCCTCGGGCGTCAGGCTGCCGTCGGTCCACACTTCCATGGTCAACTTGTCGTAGTCGGTGCGTTGCCCCAACCGGGCGTTGCCCACCACATAGGCGACCTTGCGAATCGGCGAAAAGACGGCATCAATGGGAATGGTGCCGATGGGGGCATCTGGATCCTTGTTGTTTTCAGCCAAACTGTATCCCTTGCCGACCCTCACCTGCATCGTCATGTGGATGGCACCGCCACTGAGGGTGGCGATGTGCTGATCGGGGTTGAGTACCGTGATCCGACCGTCTGGGCTGACAATGTCGCCGGCCGTCACCGTACCGTCACCCGCTTTGGTGATGCGGATCTCATGGGGCTGGGCGTCTTTGGCCTTCAGCCGGACTTCCTTCAAATTCAGGATGATTTCCGAAACATCCTCCATCACCCCGGGGATGACGCTGAACTCGTGCATCACGTCATCAAACTTCACCGACACGATGGCCGCACCGTACAGAGAGGACAGGATGATCCGCCGAAGAGCGTTGCCGATGGTGATACCGAATCCTTGCTCGAGCGGTTCGCAGACGAATTTGCCGTAACTCGGTCCGCTCTCCACCTCGACCTTCTCTGGCGTGATCATCTGTTGCCAGTTCATGTACATGATTTCATTTGATGACATTTTCTTCTCCGAAAAAATGGCGTAAGCGCAACCGCGGCAGGCCCTTTCAACACGCCTACTTGGAGTAGAGCTCCACGACGAGCTGTTCCTGCATCGGCATCGTCAGATCCTCCCGCTCGGGCAGGCTCTTGACCACGCCTTTCATGTTATCCTTCTCCAGCTCGAGCCACTGCGGCACGCCACGACGCACCACCGCGTCCAAGGAATCGGCCAGGGACTGAATCTTGCGGCTCTTTTCCCGCACTTCAATCACGTCCCCCACCTTCACCAGATAGGAGGGAATGTCCACCCGGTGTCCGTTGACGGTGAAATGCCCGTGGCGCACGAAGTGCCGTGCCTGGTTGCGGCTGTTGGCGAACCCGAGGCGAAAAATGGTGTTGTCCATCCGACACTCGAGCATCACGAGCAGGTTGGTGCCGGTGACGCCCTTTTTCTGATCGGCCCGATGGAAAAACAGCCTGAACTGTTTTTCGGTCAGCCCGTAGATCCGCTTGATCTTCTGTTTCTCACGCAACTGGACCCCGTAGTCGGAAATCTTGCGGCCGCGCCGCTGACCGTGCTCTCCCGGGATGTAACCGCGGCGATCGAAGGCACACTTGTCCGAATAACAGCGGTCTCCCTTGAGAAACAGCTTCATGTTTTCACGTCGGCAAAGCCGGCAGACAGAGCCTGTGTAACGTGCCACAGCTTCCTCCTTTAATAATTGCTCAAAAAAACGACGGCGCCATGCGGCAGCGGGCGAAGGGGTTCAGGGAACCGCTACGGCTCCCAACGGTCGACACCTCGAGCTTCCCGTGCGGCGGCGCCTTTAGACGCGGCGGCGCTTGGGGGGACGGCAACCGTTGTGCGGCACCGGGGTCACATCCTTGATCGCCGTGATGGTAAAACCGGCGGCTTGAAGGGCACGCAGGGCCGACTCCCGCCCCGATCCGGGGCCTTTGATAAAGACCTCGACGCTGCGCATTCCCTGCTCCGCGGCCTTCTTGGCGGCATCCTCGGCGGCCATCTGGGCAGCAAAAGGCGTACTCTTCCTCGACCCCTTGAACCCCTGAACGCCGGAGCTGGACCAGGATACGGTATTGCCGGTGACATCGGTAATAGTCACGATGGTGTTGTTGAAGGTGGACTGAATGTGCACCACCCCTGTGGCGATGTTTTTCTTTTCCTTCTTTTTGGTACGAACTCGCTTGGCCATGGATCAACGTCCCTGTCGGTTGACGGTTACTTCTTGGCGGCGCCCTTTTTCTTGACGGCGGCGCGTTTGGGCCCTTTGCGCGTACGCGCGTTGGTGTGGGTGCGCTGACCGTTGACCGGCAGCCCCTTGCGGTGCCGCAATCCTCGGTAGCATCCCAGGTCCATCAACCGCTTGATGTTCATGGATACCTGGCTGCGCAGTTCACCCTCGACCTTCACTTCGCTGTCGATCAACTTACGGATATCGTTGATCTCTTCGGCCGTCAAATCATCCGTCTTGGTGTCCGGATTGATATTGAGCTTCGCAAGGATCTTCTGGGACGTCGTGCGCCCGATCCCATAAATGTAGGTCAGTCCGATCTCGACCCGTTTCCTTCTCGGTAGGTCTACCCCCGCGATTCTTGCCAACGCTCTGCCTCCTCTTATCCCTGCCGCTGTTTGTGGCGCTTGTTCTCGCAGATGACTCGGACGACACCCTTGCGGCGCACGATTTTACATTTGCTGCAAATTTTTTTCACCGAAGCCCTGACCTTCATGATGGCTTGCTCCTCGCCTGTCGTTGACGCCCGAAACCGGGCTTGTTTGTCTACTTGGACCGGTACGTGATCCGGCCGCGGGTCAAATCGTACGGAGAGAGCTCCAGCGTGACCTTGTCCCCGGGCAGGATCTTGATGAAATGCATCCGCATCTTGCCGGAGATGTGCGCCAACACCTGGTGCTTGTTTTCCAGCTCTACGCGGAACATCGCGTTGGGCAGCGTTTCCAGCACGCGCCCTTCGACCCTGATCGGCTCTTCCTTGGCCATGCACTTTCTCCTTGGTTAAAACCCCTCGCCGGAGCCCGTGTCGTGCTTCCTAGCGTCGGCCTCTGATCCGAGCGGTTCCCTTTTTCAAAAAACCTTCGTAATGCCGGCTGAGCATGTGTGATTCCATCTGTGCAATCGTGTCGATGGCCACACCGACGACTATGAGCAACGCCGTACCGCCGAAATAAAACGGTACGTTGAACTGGGCGATGAGAATGGAGGGCAGTACACAAACCGCCGATACATAAATCGCCCCCCCCAGGGTGATCCGGGTCAGCACCCGGTCGATGTAATCCGCCGTCCGCTTCCCGGGGCGCAATCCCGGAATATAGCCGCCCTGTTTTCTCAGGTTGTCGGCCACATCCACCGGATTGAAGGTAACCGCGGTGTAAAAGAAGCAGAAAAAGACGATAAAGCCGACGTAGAGCAGTTCGTACATCCACTGGCCAGGCCTGAATCGACTTGCCAATTCCTGGATCCAGGGCACGGAGATGAAACTGGCCACCGTGGCCGGAAACATGATGATCGAGGAAGCGAAGATCGGCGGAATCACCCCCGAAGTATTGATCTTCAGCGGCAGATGAGTGCTCTGCCCGCCGTACATGCGTCGCCCCACCACCCGTTTGGCGTACTGGATGGGAATACGCCGCTGGGCGGTCTCCACGTAGATGATCACCCCCACCACCGCCACCATGGCCAGCACCAGCAACAGAACGAGAAAAATGGCAATCTCGCCGGTGGTCAGCAGGCGGAAGGTGTTGGCCATGGCCGTGGGCAGACGGCACACAATGCCGGCAAAGATAATCAGCGAAATGCCGTTGCCAATCCCCCGCTCGGTAATCTGTTCACCAAGCCACATGATGAAGGCCGTTCCGGCGGTGAGGGTCAGAACGGTCATCAGACGAAAGCCCCACCCGGCATCGATAACCACCGGCGCCCCACCAGGCGAACTCATGCTCTCCAGGCCCACGCCGATGGCAAACCCCTGGATGACGCTCAACAGCACCGTACCGTAGCGGGTGTACTGGGTAATCTTCTTGCGTCCCTGCTCGCCTTCCTTGCTGAGCCGTTCCAGGTGAGGAACGGTCACCGTGAGCAGCTGCAGGATGATCGAAGCGCTGATGTAAGGCATGATGCCCAGGGCGAACACCGACATCTGTTCGAAGGCCCCCCCGGAGAACATGTCAAAGAGCCCGAGCAGGGTCCCCTTGGCCCTTGCGAAAAAGCTCGCCAGCGCCACCGCATCAATCCCCGGTACGGGAATGTGTACCCCGACCCGATAAACAATGAGCAGGCCCAGGGTAAACAGGATGCGCCGTTTGAGTTCGGGAATTTTGAAGATGTTGCCGAACCCGCCGCCGATCATGATGCGTCCGCCTCCACCGTTCCGCCGGCGGCTTCGATCTTGGCGCGTGCCGACTTGCTCACTCGGGAAATCTTCACGGTGAGGCCGCGATCAATCTCCCCTTCACCAAGGAGCTTGATGCCGTCGCAGCGGTTTCTCACGATGCCGGCACTGAGCAACGCCGCTTCATCCACAACGCTTTGGGCTTCAAAACCCGCCAGATCCCGAAGGTTGATGACGGCGTAGTTCTTTTTGAAGATGTTGGTGAAGCCGCGTTTGGGCAACCGCCGTTGCAGCGGCATCTGCCCGCCCTCGAAACCGGGACTTACCGCACCCCCGGAGCGGGCCTTCGAGCCTTTGTGCCCGCGACCAGCCGTCTTGCCCATGCCGGAACCCGGGCCCCGACCCACCCGCTTGCGTTGCCGCCGGGCCCCGTCCGCCGGTTTGAGTTCACTGAGCTTCATCTTATTTCTCCTCGACCCGCACCAAGTGCGCCACCGCCTGAATCATACCGCGAACCGCTGGAGTATCCTCCCGGCTCACCGTCTTGCCGACCCGTGTCAGGCCCATGCCCCGAAGCACCTTGCGATGCTTTTCCGGCCGGCTGATCATGCTTCGCACCAGGGTAATGTTCAATTTTTCGGCCATCGGTTCGTCTTTCCTTGCGTCTAAAGTTCCTCGGCTCGGCGACCCCGCCGGGCGGCGACCTGATCGCGGCTCTGGAGAGAACCCAACCCTTCCAGGGTCGCCTTGACCACGTTGTGCGGGTTGTGCGTCCCCATGCATTTGGTCAGGATATTCTGTACCCCGGCGGCTTCGAGCACCGCGCGTACCGCGCCACCGGCGATCACCCCGGTACCGGCACTGGCCGGTTTGAGCAACACACGCCCCGCACCGAAGCGCCCGATGATCTCGTAGGGAATGGTGCCTTCCACCAAGGGGACCTTGATCATCCGTTTCTTGGCCTTTTCGACCCCCTTGCGAATCGCTTCGGGAACTTCCCCGGCCTTGCCGAGCCCGAACCCCACGCTGCCGTTACCGTCTCCGACCACCACGATGGCACTGAAGCTGAAGCGCCGGCCGCCCTTGACCACCTTGGCGACCCGGTTGATGTAGACCACCTTGTCGATGAGCTGTATTTCGCCTTTATCTTGCTTTAACAAGGAACTGCCTCCTTCGCTGCCACTGGCGGTTAAAAATCCAGACCGGCTTCGCGCGCCCCGTCCGAGACGGCTTTGACACGCCCATGGTAGAGAAAACCGTTACGGTCGAAAACCACCCGCTGGATCCCGTTGCCAAGGGCCCGCTCGGCCACCACTTTGCCGATGTACTGGGCCTGGGCCACCTTGCTGTCGAACCGGGGCAGACTGCGCACCGTGGGCTCGACGCTCGACGCGGCCGCCAGGGTGCGGCCTGTGGCATCGTCCACAATCTGGGCGTAGATATGCCGTGCACTGCGAAACACAGTGAGCCGGGGCCGGTCCGCAGTCCCACTCACCTTTTTGCGGATCCGCTGTTTACGCTTTAAGCGCGCCTCTTTCTTGCTGTCCATCGTTTGTCCTCGCCTTCCACCGTCGGCTACTTGGTTCCGGTCTTTCCGGCTTTGCGCTGGATATGCTCTTCGGCGAACTTGATCCCCTTGCCCTTGTAGGGCTCCGGCGGTCTGAGGCGCCGGATCGAGGCCGCGGTCTGGCCGAGAACTTCTTTGTCGATACCTTGAAGCCGCAGGGTGTTCTTCTCCACCGCGGCGCCGATGCCGTCTGGCAGATCAAAGATGATGGGGTGCGAGTAGCCCAGGTTGAACTCGATACTGGTCCCCTTCACGTTGGCCCGGTACCCGATCCCGTTGATCTCCAGAACCCGCTCGAAGCCTTTGTCAACGCCGGTAACCATGTTGGCGACCAGGCTACGGGTGAGCCCCTGCAACGCCCGTGCTTCCTTATCACGATCACGGCCCTCGGGGGTGGTTACCTGAATCTCACCGCTCTCAATCTTCAAGTCCACGGCCGGGTGGATCTCCCGCACCAAGGTCCCCTTGGCCCCCTTTACCGTCAAGACCCGTTCGGCAAAACCGATTTCGGTCTTGGGCGGAATGGGAATCGGTTTCTTTCCTACACGCGACATCCGTCTCTCCTTGGCGCTGTCAGAATCGCCATCCTCTTCCGGCGCATGGCCGGCCGACTGTCTGCCCAGCCACGCGACACTACCACACTTTGGCCAATGCCTCACCGCCGAGGTTGTGCTGGCGCGCCTGCTTATCGGTCATAATCCCCTTGGAAGTCGACAGGATCATCACCCCCATACCATTGAGCACCGGGCGCACGTCCTCGGCTTTCACATAGACGCGGAGGCTGGGTCGGCTGATACGCTCCAGGCCCATGATGACGCCCTTCTGGTTCCCGTCGTACTTCAGATAAATCCGCAACAACCCCTGCTTGTTGTCCTTGATGAACTTGTAGTTGCGGATGAAGCCCTGTTCCTGCAACACCCGGGCCATCTCGACCTTAACCTGGGACCCCGGGATGTCAACGCTGTTGAATTTGGCCTTGGCAGCGTTGCGGATTCGGGTCAACATGTCCGCAATCGGGTCACTGATCGTCATCTTCGTCTCCGTGTACGTAAACTGTCTCATCCGTGGTGCGGGCCACCGCCGTCTGCCTCACTCGAAGAAAGGCGGCCGGTGGCAAGTCGCTACCAGCTCGATTTGGTCACCCCGGGCAGCAGGCCCCGGGAGGCCATGTTGCGAAAGCAGATGCGGCAAAGACCGAACTTGCGAATGTACGCTCTCGGTCGGCCGCAGATCGGGCAGCGGTTGTATCGCCGAACCTTGTATTTGGGCTCTTTGCGGGCCTTGTTCATCAGAGCGAGTTTTGCCAAAGCGTCCTCCTTGTGCGGCGGCAACCGTCACCGGCAGTTCCATCGGTCCACCGCCACTGGGCTAGTTACGAAAGGGCATCCCCATGAGGCGGAGCAGTTCCCTGCCCTCTTCATCGGTCTTGGCCGTGGTGACGATGGTCACGTTCAGCCCCTTGATCTTTTCGACCTTGTCGTAGTCGATCTCCGGAAAAATAATCTGCTCCCGGATCCCCATGGTGTAGTTGCCGCGCCCGTCCATGGCCCTTGGGGAAACGCCGCGGAAGTCCCGCACCCGGGGCAAGGCGATGTTGACCAGTTTGCTGAAAAAGTCGTACATCCGTGCCTTGCGCAAGGTCACCGCGCACCCGATGGGCATCCCTTCACGCAACTTGAAGGCGGCGATGGACTTCTTGGCCCGGGTGACCACCGGCTTCTGTCCGGCGATGCCGGTCAGCTCCTCAACGGCACCATCGAGCAGCTTGATGTTCTGAATCGCCTCCCCGAGACCGATGTTGACAACGATCTTCTCCAGCCGCGGGATCTGCATCCGGTTCTTGTACCCAAAGCGCTCCACAAGCTTGGGGCTCACTTCGGTCTCGTAAATCGTTTTCAAGCTTGCCATACCGTCCTCCGGCGCGCGCCCTTTAGGCATCGATCAACTCGTTACATTTGGGGCAGACACGCTTCTTTTTGCCGTCCTCCAGCACACGCATCTGGATGCGCACCGGCGCCATGCACTTGTTGCACATCAGCATCACGTTGGACCAGTGGATCGGTGCCTCGGACTCCACGATCCCCCCCTGCCGATTCTGGGCGCTGGGTTTAACGTGGCGCTTGACGATGTTGATATTTTCCACCAGGACGCGGTCCTTCTTGCGGTCGACCCGCAGCACCTTGCCGATCTTTCCGGCATCCTTGCCGGCGATGACCTTGACCTTGTCGTCCTTTTTAAGCTTGCACTTGTCGCGATACATCCCTTATCCCCCGCGGGCCCGGTCTCACAGAACTTCCGGGGCAAGGCTGATGATTTTCATAAAGCGCTTGGCCCTCAACTCACGCGCCACCGGTCCGAAGATGCGGGTGCCGATGGGTTCGCGCTGGTTGTTGATCAGCACGGCCGAATTTTCGTCAAAGCGGATGTAGGAGCCGTCCGGCCGACGCAACTCCTTCTTGGTGCGCACCACCACCGCCTTCATTACGTCGCCTTTTTTTACCTTGGCGTTGGGGATCGCTTCCTTGACGCTGACGACGATGATGTCTCCCACACCGGCGTAGCGCCGTCGCGAACCGCCCAGCACCTTGATGCAGTGAAGCACCTTGGCGCCACTGTTGTCGGCCACGGTCAATTTGGACTCTGTCTGGATCATCTCTGCCTACTCCTATTGTCCCGTCATACCGCTTTCTGGAGGATCTTGCTCACGCGCCATCGCTTCATCTTGCTCAACGGCCGGGATTCGATGATCAGGACCTGGTCCCCGGTCCGACATTCGTTGCGCTCGTCATGGGCCGCAAAGCTGGATCGGCGCCGCATCCGTTTGCGGTAGAGGGGGTGCTGCACCAGCCGTTCGACCTGCACCTTCACCGTCTTGTCCATCTTGTCGCTGACGACCGTTCCGATCAGTTGCTTTTTGGTTCCTCGGGTTTTCATGGTCTCGTATCGTCTCACTTGGCGGTTTTTTGCATTTCGCGTTCCCGCAACAGGGTCTTCATCCTTGCGATGAACCGGCGGGTCTGTTTGATGCGCTGGGGACTTTCCAACTGGCCGTTGCTGTGCTGAAAGCGTAGGTTGAACAACTCCTGTTTCAGCTCGTCGGCTTTGCGGCGCATCTCCTCAAGGCTCATGTCGCGAATCTCACTGGCCTTCATGACAACGCACTCCTCTCAACGAAGCGGGTCTTTACCGGCAGTTTGAAAGCGGCCAAGCGCAGGGCCTCCTGAGCCAACTCCCGGGAAACCCCCTCCATCTCGTAGAGGATACGACCCGGCTTGATCACCGCCACCCAGGCTTCCGGCGCCCCCTTGCCCTTGCCCATGCGCACTTCGGCAGGTTTCTTGGAGATGGGTTTGTCCGGAAAGACACGGATCCACATCTTGCCACCCCGCTTGACATGTCGGGTCATGGCGATACGCGCCGCCTCGATCTGCTTCGCGCTGACGAAACCGCACTCGAGGGCTTGGAGGCCGAACTGACCGAAACTCAACCGCCCACCGCGTTCGGCCTGACCGCGCATCTTGCCCTTTTGCATCTTGCGAAACTTGACTTTCTTGGGACTGAGCATTTCATCAACTCCTTGCTAGGCGCTGGCGGCCGCGGGTTCCTGTGACAGAACCTCTCCCTTGAAGATGAAGACCTTGACCCCTACGGTGCCGTAAGTGGTGCGCGCCTCGGTAAAACCGTAATCGATATCGGCCCGCAACGTGTGCAGGGGGACGCGACCCTCGCGATACTGCTCGCAACGCGCCATCTCGGCACCACCGAGCCGTCCGCTGCAAATCACCTTGATGCCCTGAGCGCCAAAGCGCATCGCCGACTGAATTCCGCGTTTCATCGCCCGACGAAAAGCCACCCGCCGTTCGATCTGGCTGGCGATGTTTTCGGCCACCAACTGGGCGTCGATTTCCGGCTTGCGGACCTCCTGGATGTCGATGAGCACATCGCCGGGGATCAGCTTTTCGATCTCCTTCTTCAGCGCTGCGATCTCCGCCCCCTTCTTGCCGATGACGATACCTGGCCGGGCGGTGAAAATGCGCAGACGGACCCGATTGGAAGACCGTTCGATCTCGATGCGCGAGAGGCCGGCATGTTTCAGCTTGCGCTTGAGAAACTGACGGATCTTGTGGTCCTCGAAGATGTAATCGGCGTACTTGCGCCGATCCGCGTACCAGCGCGAATCCCAGGTTTTTACGATCCCCAGTCTCAGTCCGACGGGATTAACTTTCTGGCCCAAGCTGTCCTCCCCTTCGTTAAGCCGATTCTTCCGCGAGAATGACCGTGATGTGTGATGTCCGCTTCAGGATGCGCGTACCACGCCCCCGCGCCCGGGCTCGAAACCGTTTGAGCGTGGGGCCAGGGTCGGCGGTGACATTGCGGATCACCAATCGATCCACATCCACCCCGGCACGCTGATCCGCGTTGGCCACTGCGCTCCGCAGTGTCTTCTCAATCAGCCGAGCCGCCTTCTGGGGCATGAAACGGAGCCGATCCAACCCCGCTTCCACCGGCTGTCCCTTCACGGCGCCCACCACCATCCGGACTTTCTGCGGCGAAATGCGCACATACTTGGTAACCGCCTTGACCTCCATCGCACGAATCCTCTTTCTGGATGCCTACTTCTTGAGTTTCGACTTCTTGTCGCCGGCATGACCGTAAAATGTGCGCGTCGGCGAAAATTCTCCCAGCTTGTGCCCCACCATGTCCTCGGTGACGAAGACGGGGATAAACTTCTTGCCGTTGTGCACCGCCATCGTCAAACCGACCATTTCGGGTACGATGGTCGAGCGCCGCGACCACGTCTTGAGCACCCGGTTGCTGCGGCTCTCTTGGGAGACCCGGACCCGGTTGATCAGTTTGGTTTCGACGTAAGGACCTTTTTTCAACGACCTTGGCATAGCTTCTCCTGTACCGTCCCACCGTGCGGCCCGCCCATGGAGGCGGTGGCGCGAACCGGGGTTACTTGCTGCGCTGCTTGACAATCAGACGCTGATTTTTTCCTTTGCGACGCGTCTTGAACCCCTTGGCCGGCTGTCCCCAGGGTGAGCATGGATGTCGCCCGCCACTGCTGCGCCCCTCGCCACCCCCCATGGGATGATCCACCGGGTTCATGGCCACCCCGCGCACCCGCGGTCTACGGCCGAGCCAACGCCGCCGTCCTGCCTTGCCCAGGGACTGGCTTTCGTGGTCCACGTTACCCACCTGGCCGATGGTGGCCTGGCAAACGCTCAGCACCAGCCGCATCTCTCCGGAGGGGAGCTTCACCAGGGCATAGCGGTCTTCCTTGGCCATGAGCTGAGCGTAGCTGCCGGCACTGCGCACCATCTGCCCTCCCTTACCGGGACGCATCTCAATGTTGTGGATATGCGTTCCCAGAGGGATGTTCTTCAGCGGCAGGCTGTTGCCAATCTTGATATCCGCCTCGGGTCCCGACACCACCGTCTCACCCACGGCCAACTGCACCGGCGCCAGGATATAGCGCTTCTCGCCGTCGCTGTAGTGTAACAGGGCGATCCGAGCGCTGCGGTTGGGATCGTATTCGATGGTGGCCACCCGCGCCGGAATGCCAGCCTTGTCACGCTTGAAATCGATGATGCGATAGTGTCGCTTGTGGCCGCCGCCTCGATGTCTGGCGGTGATTCGGCCGTGGGCATTGCGTCCGGCACGCTGGGAACGCTTCGATAATAGGCTCTTTTCGGGCCCCTTTTTCGCCAGTTCACCGCCTTCAAGATAAGTCTGAAAGCGCCGTCCGGCGGAAGTCGGTTTTACCTTCTTGATCGCCATGGTCCGTCCCTTTGTCCTTAGGCTCCTTCGAAGAACTCGATGCGCTCACCGGGCATCAGCGTCACGATGGCCTTTTTCCAATCCTTGCGCTTGCCGACGATCCGGCCCCGGCGCTTGATCTTCCCCCTGACGTGCTGGGTATTGACCGCCGCCACCCGGACGTTGAAAATCTTTTCCACGGCCCGTTTCACCTCCACGCGGTTGGCGCGACGGGCCACTTCAAAGGAAATCTGGTTGCGCTCGTCTTTCTGTACGGTGGTCTTTTCCGTGATCACCGGCCGCACGATGATGTCGTAGGCATTCATGCCAGCCTCCCTTCGATCTGCCGTACCGAGGGCGCCAGCAGGACGAGCTGATCGCAGTTGAGCAGGTCGTAGGCGTTCAGCCCTTCGGCACGCATCACCCGGACACCAGGCACGTTCCGCGCCGACAACTCCAGGTTCGGGTTATCCCCGTCGGTGACAATGAGGGTTTTGCCGAGGTTCAGGGCCCGCATCGCCGCCACGAAGTCCTTGGTTTTCGGGGCGTCGAAGACCATTTGATCCACCACGATCAACGCCTGTTCGGCCAACTTGGCGGACAGCGCCATCTTCACTGCCAGGCGCCGGACCTTCTTGTTCAGCTTGGCGGCATAGTTGCGCCCATCCGGCCCGAACACCACCCCGCCGCCACGCAGCAGCGGGCTCTTGATGTCCCCGCGTCGCGCCCGCCCGGTGCCTTTCTGCTTGAAAAGCTTGCGCGTCGAACCGGCCACATCCCCCCGGTGCCGGACCGATGCCGTGGCCGAACGCCGGTGGCCCAACTGAACGGTCACCACCTCATGCAGCAGACCAGGCCGCACCGGCACGTTGAAAATCGCCTCGGGCAGTTCCAGTTCGGATACCTTCTCTGCTCGTATGTTAAGAACGTCTACGACTGCCATCGTTTCCTCTCGTCAGGCCGGTGGGCCGAAGCCGACCGCATCACTTTGCCGTATTGGGTTTACGGATCATCACCAGCCCCTGCCCGGGGCCGGGAACGGCGCCCCGGATCAATACCAGATTCTCCTCGGGCCGGACGTCCACCACTTCCAGGTTGCGCACCGTCTGACGCACGTTGCCGTACTGCCCGGGCATCCGCTTGCCCTTGATCACCCGGCTGGGCCAAGCGCTACAGCCGATGGATCCCGGCCGCCGCACGTTTTTGGAGCCGTGGGTCACCGGCCCTCGGTGAAACCCGTGGCGCTTGATCACACCGGAGAAACCACGACCCTTGGTGGTGCCGACGACATCCACCCGCTCGCCCACCTGGAACAGGTCGGCGCCAATGGTTTGGCCCGGTGCGTAATCGGCCGGGTTGGCCACGGCCACCTCTCGCAATACGTGGAGGGTCTGCTCACCGCTTTTGGCCAAATGCCCCTTGAGGGGGCGGCTGACGCGCTTGGCGGACCGCTGGCCGAACCCGAGTTGAAGGGCGTTGTAGCCGTCGGTCGCCACCTGCTTCACCTGCGTCACCACGCAGGGCCCGGCCTGGATCACCGTGACCGGCACCACGCGCCCGTCCGGCGCAAACACGTTGGTCATCCCTAATTTTCTGCCAATGATCCCTTTACACATGATGCCCACCGATCTTTAGGATCTTTTAAAGTTTGATCTCCACGTCGACACCCGGTGACAGATCCAGCTTCATCAGGGCATCCACTGTCTGCTGGGTCGGCTCCAGGATATCGAGAAGACGCTTATGGGTTCGAACTTCAAACTGCTCGCGCGACTTCTTGTCGATATGCGGTGACCGCAGCACGCAAAACTTGTTGATGCGGGTCGGTAGCGGAATCGGTCCCACCACCTTGGCCCCGGTCTTCTTGGCGGTATCGACGATGTCCGTCGAGGACTGATCCAAGAGTTTGTGGTCGTATGCCTTGAGGCGAATCCGGATCTTGGTGTTCATGATCATGGCGCAGATCTTTCCCCGTTTTACTCGATGATTTCACTGACCACGCCGGCGCCCACCGTCCGGCCGCCTTCGCGAATGGCAAAACGCAGTTCCTTCTCCATCGCAATCGGCGTAATCAACGACCCCTCAATGGTCACGTTGTCCCCGG
>JAQVTF010000140.1 GCA_028700185.1 Desulfobacteraceae bacterium
AAAACGGCTTTGGTAGCCAGGAATTTGGCATACAGCGTGGGGGCGCCTTTATCGTCTTTTAATTTTAGCAGGCCCTGTGCCTCAGCTTTGAGCACAAACAGAAGACGGTATAGAAAAACCAGGGAGATCTCGCGGAGATGGTCAAGCTGCGCCTGTCCGGGTTTTTCAGGATAATCATTTTCCGGATGTCGCAAAAACCCTTGTGCAATTTCCTGAACGGCAATATGGGCGTTTTCCCGGAGAATGTCCTTCACCCTGCGTGTATTGGCCTCGCTTTCCGAAAGCAGAAGATCAAGATAACCGCCGCTCACCGCGGGAAGTCCAAAGAAATGCCAGAAGAGATTGAACACCGCCAGGTCTTCATCCCGGATCATCTGATTATGAATTTTTGAGCTCTCTGAGAGGTTTTCCCTAGAAATGATGTGCTCAAGAAAAAGCACGAGGTCAAAGCGAAGATGGTCCCGGGGGGCGCCCGCCCGCATCAGGCGCCAACATCTGCCATTGGTCAGCACGCCCCATTTTTTTCCGCAGCCTTGCAGATAACGGGAAACTTGTTCAATATCCTGTGCGGCGCTGCCTTCTTTGGGAATACCACTCTCTTCATCGGCCCCTATACCCTTTGAAAACTTTTTCGCGTCAACAATAAAATCCGCATCGGAACAAAATGAAATCGCACAGACCGCTTTTTTATGCTCGTCAACAAGGTTCAGTGCCGCCCGTTTCTTCTGCTTATCTGGAAAAATGACAAGGTCGGGTTTCTTGGTTCGCTTTTGAATTTCATTTGAAAGCCCCGTCAATTCCATTGACTGCTGTTTTTGACATTCAAAACCCAAAACTTTTTCGTAAACCGGGAGCACAAGTCTGTTTTCAACGTCGTCTTCATTGGTTCTTGAATTCATTTCGAGAGAAGCCGGCAATCCAACACAAGGAATATCTTTATATTTGCTTTCTGGCAAATCTTTCACAAACAGCGGGCGAACGGAAAGCCAGAGTCCGATAAGTTTTTCCAAACGATCATGCCCATCCAACGGCAGTTCCCGCTTACGGGGGAAGGCCTCGTCGGAGAGAACACGTTCAAAATATGTGGAATTGAAGAGATTCGAATGGTAAATATATGACGGTTGCATCAACAAACCTCGGCATATTATTTTTAATCAGATTGGCTGACAATGAACAGGTCTAAACACGCAATTGATCTGCGAGGCGGTCGTCTGTTCAGGGTTCTCCTTGTCCACCGGCCTTTTTCCCACGAACTCCGCCGGAGGGCGGCCCCGGCCCAGACTGGATTGTGAACCTTCGTTCGTCCGTTTCTGACCGATACTATGCCCCCATCAGACTTCCCGGTCACGTGCATGGCGGCATTACGGCCTCCGCCTTCAAAATGAAGTGATGCACCGCCGAATTTTCCACGGTTGACGGAGGAAAGGTCATCCATACCGGTAGATCAATCCAGCAGTTCGTAGCTGGACAGGGGGACACTGGCGCGCAGATGGCCCAGGATCCGCTCCAACAGGATGCCCTGGTGACTGTCGTAGGCGTAACCGAAGGTGGCCCTCACCCCCAATGAGATGAATTGCACGGCCCGGTCCAGGGCCATGGGCAGGCTGTCGCCTTGGAGCAGGCTGCCCACCACCACGCTGGCGAAGGCGTCTCCGGTGCCCGGGTAGCTGGTGGGCAGGTATTCGCAGCCCACCTTCCAGAAGCGTCGATCCTCCCGGTCGTAGGCGATGACCGCCGTCTTGTGGCCTGGTCCCATCTCCGGCACGGAAGTGACGATGACGATGCGTGGCCCCCGGGCGGCGAGGTCCACGATCCATTCCTTGATCTCGGCGGTGCTCACCGCGGGGTTGTACGGACGGTCGAGGAGTAGGGCCGCCTCGGTGAGGTTGGGGGTGATCACGTCCGCGGCCCGGATCAACCGTCGCATTTCATCTACCATTTCCCCTGGCAAGGGGCCGTAGAGGCTTCCGTCGTCGCCAAGCACCGGATCCACCACCACCCATCGGGCTCCAGCCCGGAAATAGGCGATAAATTCCTCCACGATGGCCACCTGGCGGGGCGAGCCGAGGAAACCGCTGTAGATGGCGTCGAACTCCAGGCCCAGCGTTTTCCAGTGGTCGATGATGCCCGCCAAGTGGTCGGTGAGGTCCACAAAGTAGTAATCGGGAAACTTGCTGTGGGTGGAAAGGACCGCCGTGGGCAGGGGACAGACCTGAATCCCCATGGTGGACAGAATCGGCATGACCACGGTGAGCGAGGCCCGGCCGAAGCCGGAGAGGTCGTGGATGGCGGCGACGCGTTGAACGGATGTGCGCATGGGGATTCTGTTTTCGTTGCTGGTTTGGGGTGATCTGACGTGGGGGCGATCGGTCGGGCGCCCCCACAGTGCCCGATTCAGATGGGCAACAGGTGTCCGTAGTGCAATTGATGATTCACGATTTGCCGTTTGACGGTCGTTATATCTCGTTTTTCACGGATCAGGTAGCGGTAAATCCCCGCGTTGGTGATGTCCCCCACCAGCACCGCCCCCACCAAGTGTTTGCCGTCGGTATCGAAGACCAGTTTGCGGTAGGCCTCGGCCGAGGCGTGGCGGTGAATTTCGAGATCCACCCCCTCCGTGTGCACCGTTCCCATGGCGACAAAGGGCATGTCCGCCACCTGGGTGGCGTTCAGGATACCGAAGGTGCCGGTGTAAGCCGTGGGCAGGCCGGCCATGTTGAATCCGGCGCAGCGGCCCATCTCCACCGCGTTGGTCCACAGGGCGGTCATGATGGGCCGTCCGCTCACCGGCTCATGGGTCACGGCCACATCGCCAGCCGCAAAGGTGTTCGGCTGATTGCAGGCCGTAAAGCGGTCGGCCACGATTCCTTCGCCGATGCGAATTCCTGAACCGGCCAGAAAATCCACGTTGGGCCGGACCCCCTTGCCGATGCAGACCATTTGGCAGGCGATCTCGTCGCCGTTGTCCAGACCCACGGCGCAGACCCCGGATTCATCCCCAACGATTTGCCGGGCCGCGGTGCCGGTGCGGATCTCAAGACCCGCCCGGTCCAGGGCGTGGCGGATCAACAGGGCGTCTGAGGGGTTCATGAGCTGGCTGAGGACTTCCGGTGAAAAGACTACCAGGGTGACCCGTATCCCGCGTTCCAGAAGGGCAAAAGCGGCTTTGAGGTTGAGCAGGCCACCCCCGAGCATCACGGCCCGACGGGTGGTCTCGGCCCGTTTGGCCATGCGGCGGGCATCGGCCAGGGTGCGCAGGGCAAAGACCCCCTCGGTGTCGGTGCCCTTGATTTCCGGGGGCAGGAACGGCCGGCTGCCCGTGGCAAAGAGAACCTTGCCGTAACCGAGCTGGCGGCCGTCGGCCAGGGTGACGCGTTGCCCTTTGCAGTCCACCGCCGTCACCCGGGCCTCGGTCCACACCTGGATATCTCGCCCGGTGTATGGGCCGCTGCCGGCCAGTGTCATTTCCCTGGCCTGCTTGCGGCCCGATACCAAATAGGGAATCAAGGGCCGGAAATACGGGGCATCCGCCTCTTCGGAGAGCACCGTGATTCCCGCGGCCGGATCGCGTTCCCGGATGGCCTGGGCCGCGGCCATGCCCGCGGCGCTGCCGCCCACGATGACATAGGCTTCGGCGCTGTCCATGGCGTCAGCTCCCTTTCCCCTTGACCATTTCCCCGGAGGCGTGACGGCGCACGTCCGCCGCGTAGGCCGGCACGGTTTGGTACACCAGGGCACCGGTGGGGCAGGCGGCCACGCAGGCCGGAATGTCCCGGTCCGGGCAGCGGTCGCAGCGGTAGGCCTTGTGACGCTCCAGGTCCCGGCCGATCATGCCGTAGGGGCAAACCATCACGCAGGTCCAGCAGCCGATGCACTTGTCGGTGTCGGTGATGACCACGCCGTCGTCGGTCCGCCGGATGGCCCCGCTGATGCATGCGTGCATGCAGGGGGCATCCTCGCAGTGGCGGCAGACCATGGGCACCTTGTGGGCGGGCGCGGCCCATTCCACATAGATACGGCTTTTGGGACGCGGCGTTTCCGCCACGGCCCCGAAGAGGGTCTTGGAAGTGGAGTGGGCCACCGCACAAGCGATGGTGCAGGTGCGACACCCCACGCATCGGTCGGTTAGGACGAAGATTTCCTTGGGCTGTGTCATGAGCCGGCTCCTTTTCAAACCCGCAAGCATCCGGCCATCCGGCCGGACGCAGGATGTGTTGGCGGCCGTTAAATCCCCAGGGCGGCGCGCTTCTTGTCGATGTGGGCGATCATGAGGGCCGCTCCTTTGACGGGATCGGTTTCCACGGCGAACACGGCGCCCACCACGTCCTCGGCGCCCCGGGTGAGCACATCGGTGACCACCGGGCCCCCCAGCACCGGGGGAACGGTCCCCAGAACGGTGAAGATTCCCGAAGAGACCACATAGGCGCCGATGCTCACGGCCTTTTCACTCATCCATTCCGGCGCGGCGCCGGCCACGGGCAGATCCGAGATGTCCACCCCCAGGGCGTTGGCCACGGCGGCGCAGGTGGCCAGGATGCGGCTGATATCCACGCAGGAGCCCATGTGTAGCACCGGCGGCACACCCAGCGCCTGGCAGACGCCCCGCAGCCCTTCGCCGGCGTCTGCGGCCGCCTCGGGAAGCATCAGGCCCACCTTGGCGCAGGCGATGGCGTTGCATCCCGTGGTGACCACCAGCACGTTGTTCTTGATCAGCTCGCGCACCAGGGCCACGTGGCCATGGTCGTGCTTGATCTTGGGGTTGTTGCACCCCACCACGCCGGCAATACCGTGCACGGCCCCGGATTTGATGGCCTCCAGCAGCGGGTCGAGGGTGCCGCCGAGGGCCTTGATCACCGCCTCGGTGGAAAACCCCACCATGCACTCGGTTTTTTCGTCCGGAATGCAGACCTTGTCCTGTACCCGGCGCGGATAGTTCTCCACCGCCACCTTGACGATCTGTTTGGCGATGTCCAGGGCCTTTTCCTCGTTGAACTGGATGTGGATGGCGCCAGGGAATTTGGCCTTGTAGGAGGTGGAGATGAAGCGGGTGTGGAAGCATTCGCAGAGGCTGCCCAGGGACGGCATGATGCACTGGACATCCACGATCATCGCCTCCACGGCCCCGGTGATCACCGCCAGCTCCTGCTGGAGGAAGTTGCCGGCCAGGGGGATGCCGTGACGCATGATGATCTCGTTGCCGGTGCAGCACATGCCCACCACGTTGATCCCCTTGGCGCCCAGGGACTTGGCCTTGGCCACCAGTTCCGGGTCGGCGGCGGCGGCCAGGATCATCTCGGAGAGCACCGGTTCGTGGCCGTGGGCCACGATGTTCACCTCATCTGCCTTGAGCACGCCGAGGTTGGCCACGGAGCGCACCGGCGTCGGTGTGCCGAAGAGCACATCGGAGATTTCGGTGGCGATCATGGAGCCGCCCCAGCCGTCGGCGATGGAGGCTTTGAGCCCCTGGAGGATCAGGTTGACCGGATCGTTATCCACCCCGATGTGGGTGCGGTGCATGATCTCCACGATTTCCCGGTCGATGCCCCGGGGGTCGATGCCCATTTTCTGCCATTGGGCCACCCGTTTGGCGGGCGCCCGGCGGGTGAACTGCACGAAGCCTTCCTGGCGGCCGAATTCGGCATAGACCGCCTTGGCCAGATCCAGGGCGATTTCCTCCTTGGTGCGGTTTTCCGTGGCAATCCCGTACTCCTTGGCCAGGGTTGCCAGCTTGGCTTCATCCTTGATTTCGTAGCCGCCGCCCTTGCCCTCGGCGGTCAAAAGCAGCGTGTGGGCCAGATCCCGGCCATGGTCCGAATGGGCCGCAGCCCCGCCGGCGATCATGCGGATCAGGTTGCGCGCCACGATAATGTCCGCCGTGGCGCCGCAGATCCCCCGCTGGGGCCCCTGGTCCTCGAAGGGGCTGATGCGGCAGGGGCCCATGTTGCAGTTGCGGCAGCAGACCCCCAGTTCACCGAAACCGCATTCGGGCAGCATTTTTTCGTAGCGGTCCCAGACGGTTTCCAGCCCCAGTTCCCGAGCACGGGCCAGCATCTGGTGGACGGTGGGATCGATGCTTTTTTCCAGGATGTCGTCCGTTACAGCCATGGGTTCGCCCTCCTTGAGCGGATTGATGAATGGCGTAAAAAACAAAAAACGCCACCTTGCCCCGAAATCCGGGGCGAAATGGCGTCGCATCATGCAATGGTGAGGTGATCCTCCATCACTTGCCGCTTTCCGTGGATCCGGAAAAGTCCCACGGTGTTTTTGCGTTTCGGCGGGAAACGATGTCGCGGTTGGTTATGATCTTATTATGCTCAAATCCTTCTTTCAGAAAATGTCGCGCCCCGCATCAAGAAAAAATCCCCGGCGGCAGGCCGTTGGTTTCAGGCAGGCGACGATGGGCCGATGCGGGGCGGCCGGTTCACGGCGTCCCGCATCGGCGTCATGGGTCTTTCGTCAACGGGCCCTGGAGCAGACAGGCCCCGGGGATGCTACATTTCGGTGACGGTGATGGCGTCCTGTTCGCAGACTTCGATGCAGCTTTCGCAGCCCACGCAGTTCTCCTCGTTCACCGGTACCGATTTGTCGTTCTGCATCTCGTAGACGTCTTCCGGGCAGATATCCACGCATTCCCCGCAGCCGATGCACTTCTCACTGTCCACTTCCACATGAAAACTCATTTTTTCTCCTCCGTGATCTGTTTGTGAGTTGAGTTGATTCCGCTTATCGGTCCTGCCGGTACACCGGTTCAGTCCCATTGCCCATACCGCCGTTTCTTAAAGCAAGCTGGATATCAATAGTCAAGTCCCGTTTGCAGGGGGCAGCGTGGTAACGGCCTCGACGACGGTCGGATAGATGCCCTCGACGATGCGTTGGTAGCCGGCGGCGTTGGGGTGAATCCCGTCGGACAGGTTGTAGCGACGATCCCCGGCCACGCCTTCGAGGAAAAACGGGATCAGGCGCGCGCCGGTGGCCGCGGCCACCGCCGGGTAGACGGCGGCGAAATTTTCCGTGTAGTCCGCGCCGAGGTTGCCCGCTATCTTCATTCCGCCGATGATCGTCACCACCCCACGGGTCTGCAACCGGCGGACCATAACCAGCAGGTTCTCCTCCACCACCTTCGGATCGATGCCCCGCAGGCCGTCGTTGGCGCCGGTGGTCAGGAGGACGATATCCGGTTTGAGCCGGTCCAGGACCCAGTCCAGACGAGAGCGGGCCCCGCTGCTCGTCTCACCGCTGATGCCGGCATTGATCACTTCCCAGCGATGGCCGTCGGCGTGCAGCCGTGCCTGAAGCAGGGCGGGATAAGCCTCGGTTTCGTCCACACCGTAGCCTGCCGTGAGGCTGTCGCCCATGGCCACGATGATTCCCGCTGTTGGTTTAACCGCGCCAGGGGCTGCCGCCGACGGCGTTGCCGCCGGGCGGGGATCATCGGAGCAGGCGGTGAGGGCCAGGGCAAAAAACAGAACT
>JAQVTF010000141.1 GCA_028700185.1 Desulfobacteraceae bacterium
GTCCAGCGACGGTGACCGTCAGCGGCACCCGGATGGTTTCTTCGGGATCCTGGCGCAACTGGTCCATGACGCCAACGGCCGCATCGAGCAGATCCCCCTGAAGCAAGCGCCGGAAGGAACGATCAAGGATATCGGCCGCCGAAAGGTTGAGCATCTCCTCGGCCGACGGGTTGACGGTGGTGATGCGGCCGTCGGCGGATACCGACACCACCCCGGCGGACACGTTGCGCAACAAAATTTCCATGTACTGGCGGCGGGCTTCGATCTCCACGTTGCGCTCCTGGAGCGCACGGGCCGATTGTTCCAACTGTTCCCGACTGCGGCGCAGATCCCCGGTCATCCGGTTGAAGTCGTCCACCAAGCGGCCGATCTCGTCATCGGCGGCCCGCTCCAACACGAAGCCCAGGTCCCCTTCGGCCACCCGGCGCGTGCCGTCGGCGAGCTGTCGGATGGGAATCGTGATGGTCTTGGAAAAATGAAGGGCGAACCAGATGGCGCAAAAAACCACCAGCAACGCCACGATGGACAGACTGATGTAGTAGGTGATGCGGATGGGCCGTTTGAGCAGCTTGATCTGCTGATACTCGGCATACCCCCGGGAGATGGAAGCCATCTGGTCGGCCAGATCGGGACCGACGAGCTGGGTCATGACCACGTAGGCTTGGGCCTTGTCCCAGGGAACCCCGAAAGGCACGGTGGCCACGGTGCGCACCAGCTCCCCGATGGCGCTCCGGTGGTTCACCGTATGTACCCGTCCGGGGGCGGTTCTGGACGTCATCTCCTCCAGGGACAACAATCCGATGGTGCCGTCCCCGGGACTCTCGGCCACCGCCGCCTCCACCCGCTCGGCGTTGACATCGTAGACTTCCACCGCATGGGCGATGAAGGCGCGCTGGACCACCTGGATATAGTTGGCCAGCAGTTTGCGCCGATCCGGTTTGAGATACTCCTTGGTTTCAACCTGATAAGCGACCCGTTCAAGAAAAAAACGATTGGTGGATTCGGCGTGGCGGTAGAAGCCCTGGCCGACCTGAAGGGCGTTTTCCAGGGCTTGCTCCACCGGCTGGTTAAACCAGAACTGAATGCTGCTGGTGATGAAATTGATGGAGAAGGCGAACAGAATGGTGGTGGGCAGCAGGGTCAAAACGATGAACGCCACCGCCAGACGGGTGCGTAGATTGGCCCCCATCACCTTGTGCCGCCGCTCGTAAAAAAGCTTTACCAGATTACGAAAAACAAGAAAAATCAGTAGGATCAGCAAAATCAGGTTGATGTTGATAACAATGAACATCAACACGGCGTTGGAGACGGGAATAGCCCCGCCGAAATGGATGATCCGCGTCTCGGCGTAGGTCAACACCGTCATCACGACCAGGGTGACAACGATGAGAATTTTTTCGCGTTTGCGCCGCCGACGCTCATCTTCGGAGAGATGAACCCGAGGCGTCTTGGCGGAACGGGCAGGCTTCACCGTTTGAACTTCCGGTTGGCGAGGGTGTGGGTTAATAGATGAAATCGACCGTGTACCAGTCGGTTTCAAAATCCCAGAACGTCAGAAAAAACAATACGTGGTGAAGGTAAAACGGCAATGTGAGCTGGCTGAGGACCGCCTTGGCGCGAAGCTGATAGGTTTTCCCTTTGGCCATTTGATCCAAGGTGGCCACCTTGAGCCGCTCCACCGATGTCATCCATTGACGCGCCTCCTCGAAGCTTCGCGTCACCCGGAGCTGCCCCGGCTCCCAGGAACGGGCCACCGTGTACTCCTTTTTCAATGCATCATAGATGAGGCTGTGGGTGGCGGTGATTTCGGAGATGCCCTTGTCGAGCCAGAGGCGACGCGTTTCGTAGAGGGAGGCCCGGAAGGTGAATGTCGTGGGCACCCCGCTGTGCAGGGCCTGGGCTGTTTCCGGACGAAAAGCGCCCTGCACCCGCAGATGAACCAGCAAGTTATCCGCGGTGTTGGTGATGGTCAAATCGGTGAGCTTCGCCTCGTTGGCCGCGCATGGCGGTGAGGAGACGGCGATGCTCAACAGGCAAAGCGGCAGCAGGATCCAGTAGCGCAACTCCCTCATGGAAACTCCGTTGCCGTTAAATGGGTTCAGGCCCGCGGCAGGGCGGCGGTTTTATCCGCCTGGGACCACGGTCGGGAAGGGGTTGGCGATAAGATGCGGCCGGGCCTGGAAAGCTGGATGGTACGGGTCTCCCAGGCTTCTTTGGAAACAAAAAATCTGTTCAAAAACATATGGTTGAACGCATGGCCGGATTTTTCGGCGACGATGTGGCCCAGAATCGGCATACCGAGCAGAGAAAAATCGCCGATACAGTCCAGAATCTTGTGACGCACAAACTCGTCGGCAAACCGCAATCCTTCGGGGTTGACGATCCCGTCGCTGGCCACCAGGACGGCGTTGTCAAGACTGCCGCCCTTGGCCAAGCCGTAGTGCTTCATGTATTCCAGGTCCTGAAACAGACCGAAGGTCCTGGCATCGGCGATCTCTTTTTCGAAGGCACCGTTGGCGAGTACCACGGTGCGCGACTGGCGGCCGATCACCGGATGATCGTAGTCGATACTGCAGGTTATCATCTGCGTATCGGCCGGATACACCGCCACCGACTTGCCGTTTTCCTTCAGCTCGATGGGGGCCTTGACAACGAAATAGCAACGCGGCCCGGGCTGGGCAACAATCCCGGCTGACCGCATCAACCGCGCGAAGGGCCCGGCGCTGCCATCCATCACCGGTACCTCGTAGTCGGTGAGCTCGACCCGTGCATTGTCGATGCAAAGGCCGGCAAAGGCCGCCATGAGGTGTTCGATGGTGGAAACGATGAAACCGTCGGTCCCGATAACGGTGGCCTGACTGGTATCCACCACCCTGTTGAAGTGCGCACTGATCCCCGGGGCATTGGGCAAATCGGTGCGAAAAAATTTGATCCCGTGGTTGATGGGCGCCGGGTGAATGACCATCTCCACCGGTTTTCCCGAATGGAGGCCCACCCCGGAGCACTGAACCGAACGGGCCAGTGTACGTTGCTCTGAGAATGGCGTCATAAGCGAACTTTTATTTGCAAAGGTTTAAATTCTTTTGTAGTAAAATCATGTTTCTTCAGCGTCTTTAGCGCAGGAACGGCCTGTTTGGCAAGAACTTCCGGTGCCGGCGGGAGCTTGCCCTCAAATATCGGCTTGTGGATGGGCCCCTGATCCAGGCGTCCGCCAACTGCGGTTGAACTCGAAAAGGCCACAACGCCGCCCGCCGGCCTGAGGCGCTCAAAAGGATAAACAAGAATCAGGTTGGCGGGCAAGGCGTGGCCGAATTCGAAATGCGCAGCCTATTGAGCATAGGTGAGCAGTTTCGAAAAGGCCACAACGCCGCCCGTCGGCCTGAGGCGCCGTTTATCCAGAGGAGGAGGGCTTGCTGGCCAAAGTGCTCAGCAGTGCCGTGATGGGCATTGATGCCTATCTGGTGGAAGTCGAGGTGGACATCGCCGCCGGACTGCCCGCTTATACTACTGTTGGTCTGCCGGAGACCGCTGTCAAGGAAAGCAAGGAACGGGTCAAGGCGGCCATCGTCAACGCCGGTTATATTTTCCCCGACGACCGCATCACGGTAAACCTGGCGCCGGCCAACATCAAAAAGGAAGGCACCGGCTTCGATCTGCCGGTGGCCCTTGGTTTGTTGGCCGCCACGGGGGTTGTGCCCCAGGCGCGGTTGAACCGGTACCTCGTCTTGGGGGAATTGTCTCTGGACGGACGGGTCAAAGCGGTGAAGGGATCCTTGCCCATGGCCCTGCGCGCCCGGGAGGCAGGGCTTTCAGGCTTGATCGTGCCGCGTGAAAACGGCTCGGAAGCCGCGGTGGTGGAGGGCATCAAGGTTTTCCCGGTTCTCGATTTGCCCCAGGTGGTCGACTTCTTGCGCGGCCAAGCGACCATCGCACCGCTACATGTCGACGTGGCCTCTCTCTTCGAGGCCAAAGGTCAGGATGAGGGTGATTTTGCCGAGGTAATGGGCCAGGAAGATGTCAAACGGGCCCTGGAAGTAGCGGCCGCCGGGGGGCACAATCTCATCATGATCGGCCCGCCCGGCTCGGGCAAAACCATGTTGGCCAAACGACTGGCCACCATCCTGCCGCCGCTGAGCTTCGCCGAGGCCATCGAAACCACGAAGGTGTACAGCGTGGTAGGCCTTCTGGACGGCAACCGTCCCCTGGTAACCCGCCGCCCCTTCCGCGCGCCCCACCACACCATATCGGATGCCGGCCTCATCGGCGGCGGCCACCAGCCGCGGCCCGGCGAAGTGAGCCTGGCCCATAACGGGGTGTTGTTTCTCGATGAGTTGCCCGAGTACAAGAAACACGTTCTGGAGGTGATGCGCCAGCCCCTGGAGGACCGCCAAGTCACCATCGCCCGGGCCGCCTCCACCCTGACCTACCCGGCCTCGGTGATGCTCGTGGCGGCGATGAATCCTTGCCCTTGCGGGTATTTCGGATCGGAGAAGCACCACTGCACCTGCACCCACACCCAGATCCGCCGCTACCGGAGCAAAATTTCCGGCCCCCTGCTGGACCGCATCGACATTCACGTCCAGGTACCGGCGGTGGCCTATCGGGATCTGGCCGGACAAGGAATCAAAAGCGAGTCTTCCGCCGACATGGGCGCACGGGTCGCCGCGGCCCGCCGACGCCAGGCAGAGCGCTTTGCCGACCTGCCCATCTACTGCAACGCCCAGATGGCCAACCGGCACATCAGGCGCTTCTGCGCCGTGGACGCCGCCGGCCAGCGTCTGCTGGAAAACGCCGTGGACAAATTCGGCCTGTCGGCCAGAGCTTATAGCCGGGTCCTCAAGATTGCCCGGTCCATCGCGGACCTGGATGGAAAGGAGGCCATCGCTGCCCTTCAGATCGGCGAGGCCATCCAGTACCGTTGCCTGGATCGCAAAAACCCGCTGACAGGGTGAAAGTAGCGGCCCAAGAACATTTCATTCTTGTCATCCCGAGCCAAACGGGGATTCTCCTGGCAACCCCCGGCTTCAGCCTTTTCGCACCCGCTCCTTGATCCGCTGGATGTGCCCCCGGCCCAGTCCCTTGACCTCGCAGCCAAGCTCGAAGTAGCGCTGAATCTGATCGTCCTTCAAGATGCCGAAGCAGTCCACCACCGCCGCCCGGGCGCCGATCATCTCCACCACGGCATCGGGGGTCAGCGCCAGGTACTCGGCGTGGGGCACGGCCAGTACCATCGCATCTACTCCCCGCAAAGCCTCCGCCACGCCGCCGGCAATGCGCAAATCGCTTAACCCCTCCTGGTTGCGGAAAAACCGCGCCCAGCTCTTGCCCGGCGCCGGGTAGCTCTCCTGCTTCTCGAATTCCCACCAGTGTTTGACATACGGATCATGAACCACCACCTCGCCCCCCATCTCGGCGATCTTGCGCACGATGATCTCCGAGCCGCTGTAGCGGGTATCACCCACGTCCTGCCGATAGGAAGCCCCGAGAACCGCCACCTTGGAAGCCGCCACGATGCGGCCCATGTTGCGCAGGGCGTCGCGCACCAGTTGGGCCACGTGCAGGGAGCGGGTGTCGTTGATATCGATGGCCAGCGGCGTGATCTTGAAAATATCGTCCTCGAAGCCCATCAGTGTGTTGTAGGCCCAGACCCCCAGCCCGCCGTCCTTGGGCAGGCAATAGCCGCCGATGCCCGGCCCGGGAAAGATCATGTTGTCGTGGGTGGGCCGCACTTTGATGGCCTCGATGACCTTGATCAGGTCCACCCCGTTGAGTTCGGCAAAGCGGCTCCACTCGTCCAGAAAGGCCAGGATAGTGGCCCGGTAGGAATTTTCCACGATTTTGGCCGTTTCACTTTCGATGGGCCGGTCCAGCACGGTCAGCGGAAATTTTTCCACGTTGAGCACATTGCCCAGAAACCGCACCACCTTTTCACGGGCCTCCGGGTTGACCCCGGAGCACACCCGCCAGAAGTCGCGGATGGAGGCCACGTAGTGACGCCCCGGCATCACCCGCTCATAGCTGTGGGCGAGCAGCGGCTCCGCGGGATCGGAGGTCGGAGGTCGGAGATCAGCGGGCGGTGGCCGGTGGTCGGAAGCGTCGGCAGGCATCTCTGGTTTTTCTTTCGACCTCTGACCTCCGTCTTCCGACTTCTGGCCTTTGCCCAGCCCGCGGGCCTCGAAAGCCTTCTTGAGAATCGGGTAGGCCACGTACTCGGTGGTGCCCGGCGGCACGGTGGTTTCGATGAGCACCAGACAGTGGGGCGCGATTTTTTCACCGATCACCTTTAGGCTCTCTTCCAAGGCCTTGATTTCGGCGTGGCCATCGCGCACGTTGCCCAGGGCGTTCTTGCTGTAGTCGCACTGCACGTCCACCACCACAATGTCCGCCAGCGCCAGGGCGTCGTAGGAAAAAGAAGCTGTAAGGGTCTTTTTCTCGTTGACGCAGCGGGCGATGAGGGGCGCCACCTCGGGGTCCTCGGCTTCCACAGGGGCCACGCCGCGGTTGAGATACGGGATCTTCCAGTACGAACGCGGCGAGGGGCGCTGCATGCCGATGACAAAATAGAGCGGTTCGCCGGTGGATTTGTCCGTGCTGTCGGCGACCACCCCCGCCATCACCGCGCCGACAAAACCAACCCCCATCACCACCACGATCTCTCGGCCCCGGGCACGTTGCTCTGCCACCAGGGATTGGAGTCGCTGATTCTCGGCGCCATAGTCGTCCTGCCTGGGCAGGGGAAAGCATTCTCCGTCGGGCGATACCGATTCCGTTACCCTGTCGTCCTGATCCTTGATTTCCTCAGTAACCATGTCTTTCATTCATTCTCTCCGAAATCGGGTTAAAAATTTTTCCTGCTTTTCCCTTGGAGCCCTACTGCAGGTTTGTAAGCAGCAATAATCCGGAGGAATCAGGACGCATGAAATGACCTAACGCGAAAATGTCGCAACAAGGTGGGACCAAAGTCCCGCCTCGTTTTTTCTTGGATTCTGAAGCTGGCTGAAGGGCCTCCGTTCCTTGCGCGGCATTTCGGGAAACACACCCTCATCTCATTGAGTTTACTTCTAATTTCCGCTTTATTCCCAAATACAGATCCCTCGCTTCACTCGGGATGACCTCGGAAAAGGTGTCATCCCGAGGAGTGCCGCAACGAGGAATCCCCCCGCTTCAGGGAAAACCGGTATCGTCCTCCGGACGCAGCCAGCACCGCTTGTCCTTGCCCCAGATTTTCGATGTGCGCTCGGTGATGAAATCCAGCGGCAAATCGTCAAAGGTTCCGTAGCGCTCCACATATTCGATGTACGGGCTGCCGTCCAGGGCCTTGTCCGGCAGCATGGCGTCATTCCGGCCGTCGAATTCCACCACCGGCACCCCCACCCGGGAACAGAGTTTCGCATCGAAGGTGGCCGCCGCCGTCACCCACTGGCCTTCAAGCAAAAATTGGTTGTAGCCGTGGCCGGGAAACTCGTTGCG
>JAQVTF010000142.1 GCA_028700185.1 Desulfobacteraceae bacterium
TCCATCTCCTTTTTAATGTTATGGCATAATCTGGTATAATCCGGTCGAAAATAACTTTTGATCTCCGCATACACTGACTCCATCATAATTTCAAGACAAAAATACGAAAAAAGCCATCAATTCTCACATCATGCCCTGACGACCGTTTAAAATAATGTTGCATCAAGATCTCCATTCTAAAAAATGAATTTCCATTATGATTATAATTTCAGAGATAATCATCGGACCGGTCACGCACTGAAAATTCCTCCCATGCTGCCGGTCTTCAAATATCACCGGCCGTTGCCGATCTTTGCCGAATTCATTCTTTGCTTTCGATGCCCCGCGATAATTCTGCCTAAAAGTCTGTCTTCATTCCGCGACTCGTGATATGGGAGCACGCGCATGAGGTGGGCCCATTTGACGGTTTCCGCCTCAACATACAGAAATCGGCTGAATCGGAGCGCAAAAACGGAATCCATGAAAATCGAACTGACAGATAAGCACATCGTCCTGCGGCGGACGGTTCGTTCCTTCTGTGAAAGAGAGATTCGGCCCATCGCCGCCGCCATCGACCAGGAAGCCCGCTTCCCCTGGGAAGTGGTGGAGAAGATGGGCCGCCTGGGCTATTTCGGCATTCAGGCCCCCGTCGAACTGGGTGGAGCCGGGCTGGACAGCCTCGGCTATGCCATCATTATCGAGGAGTTGTCGCGGGCCAGCGCCAGCATCGGTCTCTGCGTTTCGGTGCACAACAGTGTGGCGGTCTATCCGCTTCTGGCCTTCGGTGCTAACGACCAAATCAAACGCTGGGTGCCGCCCCTGGCCCGGGGCGAAAAAATCGGCGCTTTCTGTCTCACCGAACCCAATGCCGGCTCGGATGCCGCCGGCATTGAAGCCACGGCAACCGCCGACGGTGACAGTTATGTCATCAATGCCAACAAGGTCTTTGTGACCAACGGCGGCGTGGCGGACATCTGCCTGCTGTTCGTGCGAACGGATACCGCATCCCCCAAAAAGGGCATCAGCGTTGTAGTGGCCGAACGCGGCACCCCTGGTTTCGTTGTGGGCGACCTGGAGGACCTTTGCGGCATGCGGGCCAATCCAGTCAGTTCCATCCGGCTTTACGACTGCCGCGTGCCGGCTTTCAACCTGCTGGGCAAACCGGGGATGGGGCTGCCCATCGGCCTGGCCGCTCTGGACACCGGGCGCATGGGGATCGCCGCCCAGGCGTTGGGCATCGCTCAAGCCGCCCTGGACGAATCGATCCAGTACGCCCGCCAGCGCCGTCAGTTCGGCGTCCAACTGGTCAAGCACCAGGCCATTCAGATGATGATCGCCGATATGGCCACCCGGGTGAATGCAGCGCGCCTCATGGTCTACCAGGCAGCCAGCATGAAGGATGCCGGCAAGCCATTTGGCACCGAATCGGCCATGGCCAAGCTCTTCGCCTCGGAAACCGCCACGGCCGTAACCGACATGGCCGTTCAGATCCACGGCGGCTACGGCTACTCCAAGGCCTACCCGGTGGAACGTTACTACCGGGACGCCCGCGTCACGCGGATCTATGAGGGAACGTCGGAGATCCACCGATTGGTGATCGCCAAAGGGATTTTGCAATGAGCGCTCGTCATTTCGTCGTCTGCGTCAAATCCGTGGTCCTGGATGCGGCCCACGGCCAGGTGGTGCGAACACCGGAAAACAGCATCCTCAACCCCTTCGACCGGCCGGCCCTGGCCATTGCCTTGGAACTGCGCCAAACATTGGGGGGAACGGTAACCACGATTTCCATGGGACCTCCCCTCGCCGATGCCGCTTTGCGGGAAACCATTGCGCTGGGCGCGGACCGCGCCGTGCTGCTATCCGATCGGGCCATGGCGGGGGCCGACACCCTGGCCACGGCGGCGGTGCTGGCCGCGGCGGTGAAAAAACTGGCACCCGTGGACCTGGTGCTGTTCGGTACCCGCACCGCCGACAGCGACACCGGCCAGGTGGGACCGTTGACCGCCACCGCCCTCCATCGCCCCCTGGTCACCGACATCCGGTCCCTGACCCCGGCGGCGGACGGTTGCCGGGCGACCAAATACAGCGACGGGTTTCTGGAAACCTACGCGCTGCCTTTCCCCGGGGCGGTGACGGTCCGGCCCGAGGCCGCCGCGCCGGGTGAAATTCATCTCGGCCGCCTGGAAAACGCCTTCAGCGCTCGCGCCCCGGAAGTCTGGGACCTCCGACGGATCGGCCTTGGCCCGGAGGCCACCGGTATAGCCGGATCCCCCACCGTGGTCGCAAAACTAAGCACCGTTCAACCTCGAAAAACATGCCGCTTTATCGACGGTGATGAGGCCAACAAAGTCGACGTACTGGTCCAACAACTCGTCAACAGCGGTTTGATCGGCTGATGGCAACGATGGGGGAATCGAATCAGATGGCTGAACGCATGCATCGGGATGTCTGGGTGGTTTGCGACCGCCGCAGCGAGATCCTTTTCAACGGATGCCTCAAATTATTGGGCAAGGCCGATCAACTGGCCGCCGGCACCGGGGGACGGGCCGTCGCGGTGCTCTTCGATACCCCGGAACACCGCGGTGAGCGGGCCGACGCTTGCGGCCAGGCCCTGTCCACCCAGGCGGTGGCCCGGGATTGCACCCGTCATGGCGCCGACCAGGTGTTCATTCTGGAACATCCGCGATTTGAAATCCCCCGAGCCGATCTCCAAGCGCCGGCTCTCACCGCATTGATAAACCGTCAGTCCCCCGGCCTGGTCCTGCTGCCCATGACCGACTGGGGCCGCGAACTGGCGGCGCGCACCAGCGGTGAATGCGCCTGCGGCCTGATGGCCGATTGCGTGGATATCCAGTACCGGGACAACCGCTTCGTGGGATCCTGCCCGGCATGGAGCGGCCGCATTCTGGCGGAAATCACCTACGCCCCTCATCAGCGCTTCGGCTTGGCCACGGCGCAAGCCCATGGGTTCGCGCCGTCGCAGACCCCCGGCGATCCAGGGCAAATCGAATCCCTCGCCGTTTCCCTGCCCGATGATCTCCCCTTGGCCCAACTGCTGTCACGGGCAGCGACACCGGCCTCGGAAAAGGATCTTACCAACGCGGACATCGTGGTGGTCGGCGGTGCGGGGGTCGGCAACATCGCCGGTTTCGCCCGGGTCCGCGAATTGGCCACGGTCCTCGGCGGCCAGTTGGGCGCCACCCGCCCCCCCGTGATGAACCACTGGGTGGACGAGGATCGGCTCATCGGCCAGACCGGTAAGACCGTACGCCCCCGCCTGCTGGTCTCGGTGGGCACCTCCGGCGCCATCCAGTACACCTCCGGCATCATGGAGGCCGGCGCCATCGTGGCCATCAACCGGGACCCCGATGCCCAGATTTTTCAAATCGCCGACATCGGCGTCGTCGCCGACGCCATCACCTTCCTGCCGCTGCTGATCGACCGGGTCCAGAAGGCCACGATGCGCGCCTTGGCCGACCAGCGCTGCGCCCCGGCCGAGACGGGAGAAACCGCCGGCCGCTTCGGCGACCGGATCCGCCAGTTTCGCATGGCTCGTCAATGGTCGGTGGAAGAACTGGCCGAGCGAACCGGCCAAACGCCGGAATACATCGAAGGGGTGGAAAGCGGTCGGAGTTCGCCACCGGTCAGTTTCCTGGTGCGCCTGGCCGGCGCCCTGAGCATCGATCCGGGAACCTTCCTGAAAAAGACCGAACAGGCCGAACTGCGGGACATGCGCGCCAAAGCCTACAGCCAGCGCACCCGCCACTACTCCTACCAAACCCTCACCGACGGCGGGCCCAACGATCATCTGCGTGCCTTCATGGTCTCCATCGAACCGCGCAGCGACCACAAGCCGGTGGCCTACAAGCACGAGGGGGAGGAATTCATCTTCGTTTGGGAAGGCGAGCTCAAACTCAAGTTGGGCCACAAGACCCATATCCTGAAACCGGGCGAATCGATTCATTTCAATTCAGACATTCCGCATAAACTGACGAGCCTCTCCAATTCACCGACCCGCTGTCTGGTGGTGCTGTACACGGTGTGATGTTGACCTTTGGCGATGCCCGCAAAATGCGAGCCGATTGAATTTTGTCCCGGTGCCTGCTAGTTTTCGGGACCGTTTTGGGGCCAGAGACAAGGAAAAAATAAAAAGGGGTTACGGTTTTTGTCCGTAACCCCTTGATTTTGTTTGGTGCCGGAGGTGAGAATCGAACTCACACGAAGTTGCCCCCGCGGGATTTTGAGTCCCGTGCGTCTACCAATTCCGCCACTCCGGCTCGGTTGGCGGGGCCTTTATAGCTGAAAGGCGCCTGCCTTGTCAATCACTGTGGACGATGGCCATGATTTCTTCCGTCGCCACCAACCCCTCTCGCAGGATCAAGGGCGCCTCTCCGCTGGCATCCACGACGGTGGAACCGGCACAGCCTTCAAGTTCGCCGGCATTTAGGACCAGATCGACATGGGCCAAAACCTCCGGTGCCAAGTCCTCGACGCGGTGACATCCCTCCATTCCGGACCGGTTGGCACTGGTGGTGGTGATGGGGCGATTCAGCTCGGCGGCCAGGGCCGCAGCCACGGCATGGGCCGGTCGCCTGATTCCGATTTTGCCACTGCCCGCGGTGAGCAGCGCCGGCAGCGCCTCGTTGGCTGGCATCACGATGGTCACCAATCCCGGCCAGAAGTGCTCCATGATGCTCTGGGCCAGCGGCGGCACCTCTCTGACCATTTCCTCGATCATTGCCGCCGTGTTGCAGATCACCGACACCGGTTGATGTTCCGGGCGCCCCTTGGCCTCGAAGACTTTCGCCACCGCTTGGGGATTGGTGGCGTCTGCCCCCAGGCCGTAGAGACAGCGCGTGGGGTAAATCACCAGGCCGCCGCTACGCAACACCGCCACGGCTTCTCTGATCAATTCCATCTGGGGCTCAACGGGATCGATGGCAACGACTCGGGTCATGTTTTCACTCCATGGGTTTAGAGGATAGCTTGCAGTTTGTTGGCCTTGGCCGCAACGCCGGCAGTCATCTCTTCGCGAAAACGCGCCAGCTTATCCGCCACGGCGACATCGGCCAAAGCGATGATCTGCGCGGCCAAAATCCCGGCGTTGCGCGCGCCGCTTTTGCCGAGAGCCATGGTGGCCACCGGGATACCCGGAGGCATCTGGACCGTGGACAGCAGGGCGTCAAGCCCTTGAAGGGCCGAGGAGTCGATGGGCACCCCGATCACCGGCAAACGGCTCTGGGCGGCCATGGCCCCGGCCAGATGAGCCGCATGCCCGGCGCCGGCGATGATCACCTGCATTCCCCGGTCGGCGGCCGTGGCGGCAAATTCAGCGGCCCGCGCCGGGCTGCGATGGGCCGAGGCCACGGTCATCTCGTAGGGAATACCGAATTTTTTCAGCATCGCGGCCGCCTCTTCCATCACGGGCAGATCCGAGTCGCTGCCCATGACGATCCCCACCCTGGGGGGCGTCTGAAACCGCACCAGGGCCTTGCCGCCGATATCCTTTCGGTACTGAGCGTTGTTCCAGGAAATCTTCCCCACCGCCTGGTAGGCCTTCTGAATTGCCTTCCCGATGCTATCGCCCAGAGCTGTAACGCCCAGCACCCGTCCACCGCCGGTGACCACGGCACCATCCTTCAAAGCGGTGCCGGCGTGAAACACCATCACGTCCCGCATTCTCCCGGCCCGATCAAGGCCTTCGATGGAATACCCCTTGGTGTACTTGCCCGGGTATCCGCCCGAGGCCATCACCACGCAGACCGCAGCCCGCGGATCGATATCGATGCGCACCTGGTCGAGGCGCTCGTCAATGACCGCCTCCATGATCTCCACCAGGTCCGTCTTGAGCCGCATCAACAACGGCTGAGCCTCCGGGTCGCCGAAACGGCCGTTGAATTCCAGCACCCGGGGGGTGTCACCATCGATCATCAGACCGGCGTAGAGCACCCCTTTGTACGGCCGTCCTTCGGAGGCCATGGCCTTGACGGTGGGGATCATGATTTCGTTCATGATCCGTCGATGAAGATAGCGGTCCACCACCGGCGCCGGCGAATAGGCCCCCATGCCACCGGTGTTGGGTCCCTGGTCATCATCGAAAACCGGCTTGTGGTCCTGGCTGGTGGGCAGCGGCAGCACGGTCTTGCCATCGGTGAAGGCCAGAAAAGAGGCTTCCTCGCCGGTCAGGCAGGACTCCACCACCACTTTCCGCCCCGCATCGCCGAACTCCCGCTCCACCATGATCCGATCCAGGGCCGCCAAGGCCTCCTTCACCGTATGGCACACCATCACCCCCTTGCCGGCGGCCAATCCGTCCGCTTTCACAACAAGGGGCGCCCCCTTGGCCTCGACATAGGCTCGGGCCTTTTTGACGCTGGTGAACGTTTCGCCCGAAGCGGTGGGAATCCGGTACTTGTTCATCAGGTACTTGGCAAATGATTTGCTCGCCTCGATCTCGGCAGCGTGCTGGCTGGCGCCAAAAATTCGCAGCCCCTCTTTTTCGAAGGTGTCCACGATGCCCCGGGACAGCGGGTCTTCCGGCCCCACCACCGTGAGGCCGATGGTCTCGCTGCGGGCAAAGGCCAGCAGTTCGTCGATGCGATCGGCGCCAATGGGCACGCAGGTCGCCACCGAGGCGATACCGGCGTTGCCCGGGGCGCAAAACACCTTGCTCACCCGCGGGCTCTGGGAAAGCTTCCAGGCCAGGGCGTGTTCTCGACCGCCGCTGCCGATGACCAAAACATTCATAATCCCTCCATCTCCTCTTTAGTATGAGTGTTTGAGCGTTGAACGACCTTTTCGACGGCCATCAGCGCAACTGGCCGCTGGTGTGGGCTTTTCTAAGGCGATGCCGTTCCACGCCCAGCTCGATGAGTCGATCGAGCAGCCGGTCGAAGGGCAGGCCGGCGGCGGCCGCCGCCTGGGGAAACAGGCTGGTACGGGTCATTCCCGGGATCGTGTTGGTCTCCAGGATAAAAAACCCCTCCTCGGCCAGAATCATGTCGGTGCGGCTGTAACCGTCACAGCAAAGGGCCCGGTGGGCCAGGACGGCCAGCCGCTGGGCCTCGGCGGTGACGTCCGGGGCCAACGGCGCCGGGCAGATTTCCTGGGTTTCGCCGGCGACGTATTTGGCGCGGTAATCGAAAAAATCGTGTCCTGTGGTGGGAATGATCTCGATGAGCGGCAGGGCTTCCAGATCCGCGTTGCCGATAACCGATCCGGTGATCTCCCGTCCCCGAATAAAAGCCTCCAGCAGCACGGTATCATCGTGGGTGAAGGCATCGTCCAGTGCGGCCGGCAGATCAACGGCTTCGCGCACAATGCCCATGCCGATGCTGGAGCCACACGAAGACGGCTTGACCACCAACGGCAGCCCCAGCCCCTCGATCCAGTCGTCCGGTCTGATGGCTTCCCCGTGGCGTACCACCCGGTGCGCCGGCACGGGAAGACCCGCTTGCAGGTAGCGCTCCT
>JAQVTF010000143.1 GCA_028700185.1 Desulfobacteraceae bacterium
AATCGGATCAGTCTCATTTCACCGCTCCTTGGCTCGCCCCCCACGACCGTCGTCGTAGCACTTGCGGCCGAACCAGTCGATCTGACGGCAGATGCCGCGCAGGATGGCCACATCCCGTGCCCGCAACTGCATGCGGGTGAAAAAATGGCGGATCCGGCTCATCCAGTACTCGGGGTTTTCGTGACTGATGAAGCTGATGCGTACCAAAACATCCCGGAGCTGGTCGTACATGGCATCCAGCTCGAAACGGTTGGCCAGGCGCGGCGTCGCCTCGGCCGGTGCCGCCACGGCGACCCGCCGCAGTTCGTAGCAGAGGATCATCACCGCCTGGGCCAGGTTGAGGGAGGAAAAATCGGCGGTGGGGATGTTGACCAGGGCGTGGCAGAGGCGGATGTCTTCGTTGGTCAAGCCCCGGTCCTCGGGGCCGAAGACGATGGCGATGGTGTTGTCCACCGAAACGGGAATCAGGGCTTCAGCCAGGGCTTCCGGCCGCCGGTAGACCCGGCGCTGACCGCCGAGCCGGGCCGTGGTGCCCACCACGAAGGAAAAAGACGCCAGGGCGGTGCCCAGGTCTTGGGCCATCACCATGGCGTCGACGATGTGCCGGGCCCCGTGGGTGGCCAGCTTCAGGGCCCTTTCGGCCTCGTAGCGTTCCGGGGCCACCACCACGAGTCGATGGAGGCCCATGTTGCACATCGCCCGGGCCGCGGCCCCGATGTTCTCCGGGTAGCGCGGCCGGTTCAGCACGATGGCCACCTTGGACAGGTCGATGCGGGCGGGGTCAGCCGACAAGCTCGAAGCAGTTGAAGAAGTAGCCGATTTCAAAGGCGGCGGTCTCCGGGGCATCGGAGCCGTGGACCACGTTGCGCTCGATGTCGGTGGCAAAGTCGGCCCGGATGGTGCCGGGAGCGGCTTCCTTGTAATTGGTGGCCCCCATCAGCGCCCGCCAGCCGGCGATGGCATCATCGCCTTCGAGCACCATCACCAGGGCCGGACCGCTGGACATGAAGGCGGTGAGGCTGCCGAAAAAGGGCCGTTCGCGGTGAACGGCATAGAACCCTTCGGCCTGGGCCAGGGTCATGTGAACAAGCTTGGCGGCCACGATTTTCAGACCGCTGGCCTCCTGGCGTTTGATCACTTCGCCGATCAGGGACCGGCTCACGCCGTCGGGTTTCACGATGGCCAGTGTACGTTGCATGGGGAATCCTTTCAGATTTGTGCCGATGAGCCGGCATCCGGTTCAAGTCACCCAAAAGTCGGCCGTGGCATACCAGAACCGCGGCCGGCAAGTCAACCATGTGCGGTGTTGCTGCCGGCGAGCCCCGGGCTTGCCGCTTGATCCCGGCCGCCGGCAACGGTATAAAAAGGCCGCTGCACCCGTCCAGGGAAACCAGCGTTGCCAACCCCGGCAAGATGGATCGACGGATGCCCGCAAAGGCGCCGGCGGAAAGGAGGTTCATGCCGATCTACGAATTTTACTGCCCCCGTTGCAACACGATCTACAACTTCTTTTCCCGGACCATCAACACCACTGCCCAGCCCTGGTGTCCCCGCTGCCGCCAGGTACGGCTGAACCGCCAGATGTCCGCCTTCGCCATCACCGGCCGGGCCAAGGGCGGTGAGGATACGGAGGAGCTGCCCATCGATGAGCAGAAGATGGCCCGGGCCATGGAAACCTTGTCCCGGGAGGCCGAACAGATCAACGAAGACGATCCGCGCCAGGCGGCGGCATTGATGCGCAAGCTGTCGCACATGACCGGCATGGAGCTGGGGCCGGGGATGGACGAGGCGATTCGCCGCATGGAACGCGGCGAGGACCCCGAGGCGGTGGAAGCCGAGATGGGCGATCTGCTCGAAGGCGAGGAGCCCTTCGTCCTGCCGGCGCGCAAAAGCGGCGGCAGGCGTCGTCGGCCGCCCCCGCGGCATGATGAAACACTCTATGAGCTTTGAAACTGTTATCGGTTGTCAGCCTTGATCCGGAAATTACCGAAGCTGCCGTCACCGGTTTGACCAAACTGGACACGTCCGTGGCCGGCGGCGCTGACAACAAACAACCGATAACGGGTAACCGACAACTCCCAAAGGAGTCTCCCATGACCGCCTCCGTTCTGGACCGCATCCGTGTTGAGCAGGGCGACATCACCCGTCTCAGGGTGGACGCCATCGTCAACGCCGCCAACACCTCCCTTCTGGGCGGTGGCGGGGTGGACGGCGCCATTCACCGGGCCGCCGGTCCCGAACTGCTGGCCGAGTGCCGGACCCTGGGCGGCTGCCCCACCGGTGAAGCCCGCATCACCAAAGGGTATCGGTTGCCGGCGCGCCATGTGATCCACACCGTCGGGCCGGTCTATTCCGGCCGCCCCGCCGATGCCGTCAAACTGGCCGCCTGCTATCGCAACAGCCTCCAACTGGCGATGGACCACGACCTGCGCACCATCGCCTTCCCGGCCATCAGTTGCGGTGTTTACGGCTATCCGGTGGAGAAGGCGGTGGCCATCGCCCTCGATACCACCGCGACTTTTCTCGCGGACCATGACCGCATCGAAGAGGTAATTTTCGTGGTGTTTTCCCCTCACCACCTGTCGGTCTACCAGGACGCGCTGGGTTCCCGTCGGGCTTCCGCTTGAAGCCCGACGGGCCGGTGCACCCCACCCCGCGGCATCTGTTGACAAGCGGCCGACAAGGAATTAAGTTGACGCCAACGACGTGGAGCTGATTCGGGTCCGCCGCCTCGGCGGGCCACTTTTTTATCCAAGGAGGCCATCATGCTTGAAGTAACCCCTGCGGCGACGCAACAGATCAGCGAGTATTTCTCGGGTCGGCAGGTCCAGCCGATTCGTATTTTTCTCAATGAGGGCGGGTGAGGTGGTCCTTCCCTGGCCATGGCTCTGGATGAGCCGCGCGACTCGGATGAAACCTTCGCCGTCAATGGATTCACCTTCCTCGTAAACAAGGACTTCCTCGAGAAGGTCAAACCCATCAAGGTCGACTTCACCGGCTACGGGTTCAAAGTGGACTGCAACATTCAGTTCGGCATGGGGGGCGGTTGCTCCGGCTGCGGTTCCGCGGGCAGTTGCCACTGAACCGATCTGAAAAAAAGTGAAATCATCGAGGGCGCTCCACCGCGGGCGCCCTTTTTTTTCCCAATGCGCTTGCCACGGTTCATGGCGGGCGGAAAGGAGACGATCATGGCCAAGAAAATCGCTCTCTTCACCGAGGGCAAATTCAGCGACAAGGGACTGGGAAAACTGCTGGTCCATGATTCCCCCTACTTTCGGATCATCAACTTCAACCTCAAAGCGGGCCAGATCATGCCGCTGCATCACCACGACCTGGACGGCCAGCTTTCGGTGACCGTGCTGGAAGGCAGCGGTGCCTTCCTCGGCGCCGACGGTGCCGAACTGCCGGCGGCCCCCGGCGACATCCTCATCGCCGACATCGCCGAACCCCACGGATTTCGCGCCGAAACCGACATGCGGGTACTCGTCACCATCGCCCCACCGCTGTAGATTCATCGGTGGGTTGGCGGCCGCAAGGCCGCCAACCCGCCCTCCGCCCGGTTGACGGTACCGGTGCTTCATGCCATATTTCCCTTCGGCTTTGTCGACAACGGACATGGGCGGTTTTTACCGCTCCCCTTTCAACGATTCAGACCGAAGAGAGACTCAGCGATGGCACTTGTGGATTGGCAACTGGACGGCACCGTGGCGGTGGTGACCCTCAACGACGGTGAAAACCGTTTCAACCCTGTTTTTCTTTCCGCCTTCAGCGAAGCCCTGGACCGCATCGAGGCCGACAGTCCGGCCAGCGCATTGGTGCTACGTTCCGCTCACGAGAAAATCTTCTGCAACGGCATCGATCTTGAATGGCTCGTGCCGCAGATCCAAAGCAACGCCCTGGACACCTGCAAGGCCTACTTTTATCAGCTCAACAGCGTCTTCAAGCGGTTGGTGACCTACCCGATGCCGGTCATCGCCGCCATCAACGGGCATGCCTTCGCCGGCGGCGCCATCCTCGCCTGCGCCTTCGACTTCCGCTTCATGCAAACCGGCCGGGGTTTTTTCTGCTTTCCCGAAGTCGATCTGGGCATTCCGTTCCTTCCCGGGATGAACGCCCTGCTGTGCAAGGCCATCCCGCGGTACATGGTCGAGACCATGCAGTACACCGGAATGCGTCTCACCGCCGAACAGTGCGCCGAGCACCACATCATCCGCCAGGCCTGCCCGCCGGAAATGCTGATAACCGCGGCCATGGATTTTGCCCGCCAACTGACCAAAAAACGGCCGGTGATGGCCGAGTTGAAAAAACGGCTCAACCACGAGGTGCTCCAGGCCATCGAGGTCGAAGATGTCCCCTACATCGAATCGGGCCAGTTCCACATCGGTTGAAACACCAACTGAAAGGCGGACCGAACCATGAACGTGTTTATCACCGGCATCTCGGGGTTTGTCGGCCGTCACCTCGCCACGGCACTGGTGGCTTCGGGTCACCGGGTGGTGGGGGTCGGTGGCCGTCGGACGCCCGGCGGCTTGGACGGTGAAAACATTCGCTACATCCCGGCAGACACCACCCGACCCGGTCCCTGGCAGGAAGAAGCGGCCCAGGCGGACATCATCGTCAACCTCGCCGGCCGCACCATCGCCCGGCGCTGGACCCGGTCCTACAAGAAAGAGTTGTATGACAGCCGCATCGAAACCACCCGCCACCTGGCCGCGGCGCTGCGCCCGGACGGCGGTCAGGTTTTGCTCAGCACGTCGGCCACCGGCTTTTACGGGGACGGCGGCGAAGGGGTCTTGACGGAGAAATCCCCCGTCGGGACGGGATTTCTGGCGGAACTGTCCCACGACTGGGAGCAGGCGGCCCGGGCCGCCGAGGACCGCGGTGCAAGGGTATGCTGCATGCGTTTCGGGGTTGTCCTCGGTGCGGACGGCGGCGCCCTGGTGGAGATGCTGCGCGCCTTCCGCCGCGGCCTGGGCGGGCCTCTGGGCAGCGGGCGTCAATGGTTCAGTTGGATCCATATTCAGGATTTGGTGGAGGCCATCCTTTTCTTGATGACGGCGGATCTCACCGGCCCCGTCAATCTCGTGGCGCCGGAGCCGGTGCGTCAAATGGATCTGGCCCGAGCCCTGGGCCGCCACCTGGGAAAACCGGCTTTTATCCCGGCCCCCTCGCCGTTGCTGCGCCTGGCCCTGGGCGAGATGGCCTCGGCGCTGCTGGCCAGCCAACGGGTGGTGCCCCACCGACTGACGGCTGCCAGTTTCAACTTCCGCTACCCGGATATCGATAGCGCCCTGACGGCGCTGCTGGAAGGTGTTCATTGATGAAACTGCTCATTCTCATCGCCATCGGCGCAGCTTTGGCCTTCTGGTGGCGCAAGCGTTCATCGCGCCCCTCCCCGCCCCCGGTGGAGGAGGCCTACATCTGTCATACCTGCAACGAGACCGACTGCACCTGCGAGAAGAAACCGGAAACGAGGACAGGAGACAGCCATGAGTGAATTTTTTCAGGTTCTCGAACAACGTCGCAGCATTCGCAAGTACGAGGATCGCGACGTCCCCGAAGCGTTGGTCAACCGGGTCCTGGAGGCCGTCAAATGGTCACCATCCTGGACCAACTGCCAATGCTGGGAAATCGTGGTGGTCCGCGATGCCGCCACCAAGGAAAAATTGCAGGAAACGATTCTTCCCAAAAATCCGGCCACCAAGGCCATCGTCGCCGCCCCGGTGGTGCTGGCCGTCTGCGGCCGGTTGGGCGTGAGCGGCTACTACGACAACCAGGCATCCACCAAGTTCGGCGACTGGTACCTGTTCGACCTGGGGCTCGCCACCCAGAGCCTCTGCCTGGCGGCCCGGGACCTGGGTTTGGGCACCGTCGTCGTGGGGCTACTGGACCATGACCGGGCCAAGGCCGTTCTGAACGTCCCCGATGGCGTGGAGCTGGTGGCCCTGATTCCCCTCGGCTATCCGGCCAAAACCCCATCGGCCCCCCATCGCCGGGAAGTGGCCGAGTTCAGCCATCGAGAAACCTACTGAAAGGAGAAGGAAAAAATGAAGAAAGTAGCGGTTGTCGGCTGCGGTGCCTACATGGACAGCGGTTATGGATGCCCCGGGGAATGGCGGTGCCTCAAAGCCGCCGCGCTGGGAGAGGGAAAATTCGACGAACCGAGCCAAGTGATCGCTTTCGTCAAATGCGAATGCCCGGGCCGCACCTTGCTGCCGAATTTGGGGATGGCCATGAAACTGGCCGAATTCAAGCCCGACAAGATCTACCTCAGCTCCTGTCTCGTCAACGCCAAACCGGGCTGTCCCTACGGGACGCCGGAAGAATTCGCCGCGCTGATCCAGGAGAAGACCGGGGTGGAGGTGGTGTTGGGAACCCACGCGTATCCCTGATCCAGAGGCTTTCACCCCGGAGAGCCATTTCACATGGAAGCGAATCCGATCATCATCGTTACCGGGGCCTCCCGGAATCTCGGGGCCGCTGTCGCCTGCTGGTTGGCAACGGTGGGCGCGCCGGTCGCAATGGATCTCCGATAAGGCATTACGGGTGGCTGCCATGATTGACCCCCTGGTCAAGGCCAATCTCAATCTCTACGCCGTACTGCGCAACCTGCCGGACCTGGTGGAAAGCGACCCGGTGGCGGCCCGCACCGTGGCCCAGTGGCGCATCGCTATTCAATTTGTTGTCTGGCGTGGACCGGCGGCCACCCTGGCCTTCGAGGACGGGGCCTGCATCTTTGAACGTGGCCGCCACGGCAGCCCGGCGGTGGCGTTGGGGTTCGTGAGCCCCGGGCATCTCAACCGGATGATGGATGGCAAGGGCACCCCGGTGCCTCTCAAGGGGTTCAAGCACCTCGGTTTCATGCGCCACGAGTTCCCCAAGGTCACCGACCGCCTCGCCTTTTTTCTCAAGCCCAGTGACGCCAAGTTCGCCGATCCCCACTACCTGGCCGTCAACACCCGCCTGACCCTGGCCACCGCCGTGTTCGCGGCCCGCGAACTGGCCCTTTTCGATCCCATCGGCCAGCAGATCGCCGGGCGTATCGGCAACGGCGGGGTGCTGCTCAAGGTCCTTTCCGACGGTCCGTCGGCGCATTTGATTTTTGAAGACGGCGAGGTCACCGCCGGTCTCGGTGATATCCAACGGCCCATGGCACGAATCGATTTTCGTAATCTTGCCGTCGCCAACGGATTTCTCAACGGGCGCCTCGATCCGTTCACCGCCATCGCCGGTGGAGACGTGGCCATCCGCGGCCAGACGCCCATGATCGATCATCTCAGCCTGATTTTCGACCGTATTCCCGGCTATCTCGCCTGACCCCACGGCACCGGCCAAGGAGATCGGATCCATGCCAACTTACCAATACCCCAAAAGCCAGGAGCTGTTCCGTCGGGCCGCGGGGGTGATTCCCGGGGGCATCTACGGCCATTTCAGCCCGGCACCGCTG
>JAQVTF010000144.1 GCA_028700185.1 Desulfobacteraceae bacterium
CAGGGATCAAGAAGCGGAATTGACATTTCTCTTCCCTGGCGCGTATCGTATTTTCATCCGTCTTCATAAAACTGACAATTTTCCCACAACAAGGAGGGCACTCAAAATGAGAAAATGGATCATGGTTCTCGCTGTGTTGGTGCTCATGGGGTTGGCTGTCGGCAGCGTCAATGCGGGTAGTGGGCCCGGGCCGGCACCGAGCTCGGGGGATGGCGTTCCCGATGGCAGTGGGTTTCCAGCCCCACCTTCGCCGGGTCCCAAGGGCAAGTAGTTCAAAGGTGGGAATCGGCGGTGATCAGCCGATTCCCGCCTTGGCGTGGGTGTGGTGCCTCTACTGTTGGCAGCGCAAAAATGAAAATCACGGAATATTCATTCGGCATGATGCGAATCGACGACCGGGTCTACCGCAAGGATCTGATGATTCTGCCCGACGGCTCGATTTTGCATCCGTGAATGGTGGAAAATCAGAGCGGGGACCAAGGGGCCGAAGGCCCGAATCCTCCCGCCCAAGTCAAAGACAACAAGGGGGTGGGCGCGATGCCCACCCCCTCGTCGTTTCCGTCCAGTGGCCCGCCATCCATCAACTGGTGATGTTGAAACTCTGACCGGTGATATTTTTGGTAAGATCCGAACAGAGATAACAGACCATGTTCGCCACGTCCTCCAGGCGCTGGGCCCTTCCGAAGGAAAAACTGCCACAGATGTCCTTGTCGAAGGAAGAGACACAGCTCTTGTCCTGGGTTTCGAGGTTATCGATGGACCAGAGTTTGGTGGCCACCGCGCCCGGACACACGCAATTGATGTTCAGGCCGTGTTCGGCGTACTCCAGCGCCACCGCCTCGGTGAAGGCGATGAGGGCGGCCTTGGAAGCGGAGTAGTGCGCGTAGGTGGCCATCGGTTTCTTGCCGGCCATGGCGGCGATATTGACGATCTTGCCCTTCTCCCGCTCGATCATCTGGGGAAGCACCGCACGGGTGGTCAGATAGGGACCGAAGGTGTTCACCTTGAAGATGTAATTCCAGTCGTCGGGCTCCATGTTCAGGACCCGCACCCGACGACTGACGCCGGCGTTGTTCACCAGGATATCGATCCGGCCGAGTTCTTCCGTAACCCGGCGGATCCCGGCCTCGACGCTCTCCTTGTCCGTCACGTCCATTCGGATGAACGAAGCGTTTGGGCCCATCACCTGGCAGGCTTTTTCAGCCCGTTCCGCCTCAAGATCGGCGATCACCACCCGGGCGCCTTCCCGCACGAGGTGAGTCGCGATGCTTTCTCCGATTCCTCTTGCCCCGCCCGTGACCAGGGCGACTTTGTTGTCCAAGTGCATTTCCATGCGCGGTTTCCTTGTATTGATCGGCATCAGATGAACAACGGGCCGCGGCATGGCGGATTGCCAACGCTTTGGCCCGGTTGATCAGACGCTGTGGTGGTTTGCCATCATGCCGGGCACAAGATCGAAACACCGGTCTGGTATTTCTTCTCGTTGATGATCAGCTTGACCTTGAACACGCCGCTCAGGCCCAGCTTGCTGATGTGCATCTTGATGTCCCGCTCGTCGTCTTCGAGAAAGGCGCCCGAGCACATGGCCAGGTGCCAACTGGCGGAAGTATTGAGGAAATAGTTGTGGCTCTCCTTCTCGTTTTCCAGGCAGAGCATGGCCAGGGTGCCCTTCTCGAACCGGCCGTGGAAAACGAACCGGTCCTCGTCCTCCTCGATGAAGATGTTGTGGAAGGAAGGCGGCAGTTCGAACACCTCTTCCGCCTCGGGGACGGTGTCGAACTCCTCGGTGACCTCGAGATTGCCCAGGAGCTGCCCGTCGCCGATCACCAGGTTGTCGCCGTCGTGGTAGAGGGGCAGTTTCTCGGCCCGGTAGAAGTTGCCCTCGGTCTCCAGTTGGTAGAGGACCACGCCGTCCTTTTCCTCCACCGTGATCGAGCGCAGTTCCACGTTCGGCTTCTTCGGGTCGAGGAAGGGGCCCAGGTGCTTGGCGGCGTACCCGTCCTCGCGGCCGATGCCCCCGGGATGGATCATGTAGTGCCCCTCGTCGTAGTATTCGACGTTGCAGATATAGGGGCTGAAGAACTCCTGACCGCGTTCCTTGCCGTACTGCCAGACCTGCTCGATCTCCATCTTGTCGGTGTCGATGCGGTAGCGCACCCCCCGGGAGAAGTTGTCCCGGTTCTCGATGTATTTTTCTTTTACCTTGGCGCGGTACTGGCCGTTGTCGAAACACATGACGTCGCCATCGGGGCAGACCACGCAGGCGTGCTGCTCGTACTGCCAGTCGAACTTGGACAGGTCGCCCACCGGCTTGAAGAAGTACTTGTCGACCATCTCCTTGGGCCAGCCTTCCGGGTCGCCGATGATCCAGTTGAGGTCGCCGGTCTCGTAGTCGAGATTGATCATGGCGTCCTGGTGCCGGCCGGACAGGGTGATGCTGTGGGTCCTCTTGTCGTACCAGACGGCGTTGTTGTGAAACCAGTCATGGGCGTCCTGGGAGCCGGAACCGGCGACATCCATGGGCAGCACCTTGCGGTAGTCCCAGGTCTTGAGGACCTCGCCGGTGTCGCGGTCGATGAGCACGCACATGTCTTCCACCGTGTCCCGGGAGAAGTCCTGGGTGAGGGCCAGCAGGTTGCCGTCCTCCATCTCGAAGTGGTCGTGGTGGTAGTTGCCCGGCATGCGGTACTCCTTGTAGACCTTGCCCAGGAGGTTGATCTCCACCATGCCGGTGCTGTTGTAGGGCATGTGGCAAAAGCGGCTGGAACCGGTGACGATGTTGCCGTTTTTCACCCGCTTGATGTCGAACATGGTGTTCTCGGTGAGCAGCCAGCGGATGTCGCCCCTGTAGTCGTAGGCGGTGGGCAGGTTCTTGCCGGCCGGGGTGAGGAACATGATGTGGTCGCCGAGATAATCCAGCGACGCCTGGATGTTCAGGCAGCGGCAGACATCCTCGGGCAATTTGCCGGTCTGGATGGTCAAGGTGTTGCTGCTGCCGTCGGGCAGGGTGACGGTCACCTGGTTGGCGAAGTCCTCGTAGAGACCAAGCACCGGCAGGATGTGCTCGGTGGCGGCCTTGAAGGTGTGGCTGAGGTTCTCCCGCGCATAGCGCTTGCCATGAACGGTGAGGGTCGGTGCCACGGCGGTCGGGGTGGTGAACATCACCAGGGCGCACAGGGGGTTGATCAGGTAGGGGTTGACCACCACCTTGGGCGCGGCCAAACCCGGCTTTTCGGCGTTGAAGGCGGCGAGAAATTCCTGCTCGGCGCGATTCTGACGGGTAATGAGATGGTCCTCGCTGATGTAACGGACTTTGGTACTCATGGCAGACTCCTTTTCAGGCGATGGCTTCGATCGCTTTGATGATGGCGGGTTTCTGCTTCAGGCCTTCCAGTCGGCTGGCCTCCTTGCCGTCCTTGAAGAACAGCATGGTGGGGAACCCCTTGACGCCGAGGCGCTCCTTAAGTTCCCGGTTCTCGTCGAAATCGATGATGTAGATGGGAAAATCCGGCTTCTGTTTGGCGATATCCTTGAGGACGAAGGAGAGCATCTTGCACGGCCCGCAGGTTTTGGAATAAAACTCGATGAGCATCGGTGCGGACAGGTCCAACGATTCGTAGTCTTTTTGTGAAATTTCAGTAATCATCATATTTTCTCCCTATTGGTCGGATCGATTCGAAACGCGCGGCGACATCGCTTTTTAGGTAGCCGGCGAGACGATGTCGCAGTTGTTCGGCGCCGAGATGCGCCCCATGGATTCCACGTAGGCGGCGGCGGTGTTGGCGGCAATGGCACCGTCCCCGCAGGCGGTGACGATCTGCCGCAGGTGCTTGGCGGTGATATCCCCCGCCCCGAAGATGCCGGGCACCGATGTGCGCATGCGGGCATCGATCTGAATGCAGCCCATCTGATCCAGGATGCCGAGTTTGGCGAAAGCCTGGGAGGAGGCCTGGAAACCGATGTATTCGAAGACCCCGTCACAGGTGACGTAACGCTCCGTCGCATCTTCTTGGGTCGACTTGAAGCGCACCCCGGTCAGGCGGTCCGTGCCGGTGAATTCCAGCACCTCCTGGTAGGGGTAGATGGTGACATTCTCCATTTTGCGAAGAAGGTCGCAGGCCTTGGGGTCGGCGGTGAGATCGAACATGGTGACGATGGTGAGCCGGTTGCAGATGCCGGCGAGATAGATGGATTCCTCCACGGCCGAGTTGCCCCCGCCGATGACCACCACGTCCTTGCCGCAGTACTGGGCCCCGTCGCAGATGGCACACCAACTGATGCCGGAGCCGGCCCACGCTTCCTCGCCGGCAACGCCGAGCCGACGGGGGACGGTGCCGGTGGCCAGGATCACGGCCCGCGCTTGGTAGACGGTGTCGTCCTCCTCACAGGTCACCGTCTTCAGGGGGCCGTCGTTGGCGATGTCCACCACCGTCTTGTAATCGAACTCGACCCCCAGTTCCTGGGTATGCTCGAACATCTTGATGGCCAGTTCGGCGCCGCTCAACTTGCCGGCACCGGTGTAATTTTCGATCTCGTTGGTGTTGATCATCTGGCCGCCCGGGGAAAGACGATCGAGCATCAGCACCTTCATGTTCGCGCGGACCCCGTAGATGGCCGCGGTCATGCCGGCCGGGCCGGCGCCCACAATGACGATATCGTAGGTATTGTCCATTTCTTGCGCCTCCTTTGGTCGAGGGAAAACGACTTGAAAGTATTAAATAAGCCTGATCACAACGCTAAAACAGAACGCCGGCCAGGGGGATGCCGACGACAATGACGACCCCCATGATCACCAGGGAGCTGACCAACGCGTTCACGGCGACATTGCGGCGGCTGATCCAGTCCGGATTGTCGTAGAGAATCGCCGCGAAGGGGGATGCCGCGGGGGTGACCGCGGCGATCAGGACGATGAAGATGAAACAGGCGATGATGGGATTGGCCGCAAACCCCAGACCGCTGGAAAGCGCCAGGATGACCGGGGTGAAAATAAAACCGGCCACCACCGAATTGCAGAAATTGGTGACGATGATGGCAAGGGAGACGATCAGCACCGTCAACCCCAGCTCGCTGAATCCGGCAAGATGGGTCTTGAGGAAAAACTCCATATAGAGGGTGACGTTGGTTTCGGGCTTGGTAATGGCGCCGCCCAGCAAAAATGCGGTGGCGATGAGCACGAAGGTGCGCCAGGGGTAGGACTGGTTGGTCTGGGGAAGATCCGCCAACGGCTTGCCCCCCACCCGAATGGCCGAGGCGAGAAAAATGATCACCATGGAGGCGGCCATGGCGTTGGCGGCCAGGAAAGCGCCAAGCGGATTGTTCTTGCCGATGATGCCGGGCAGCAGCAGCCAGAGGGAGTAGAGAAAAAACAAGGCCAGGATGAGCTTCTGCTGCAGGCTGAACGGCGGCAGTTCGTCTTTTTTCAGGATATCGGGATCGATCCTTTGCAGCGGCGTGACGTCCACGCGATAGACATAGCGCATAAAGAACAGGATGGCCCCGATGCTGGCAGCGGAGATGGTGAGACTGAAGATGAGATAGGAGGCGATGTTGAGGGGCACCACCGTCCCCGGAGCGCTGGCGGCGGCCAGCATGTTCATGTTGCTCAAGAGGTAGAAAGCGCCTCCCTTGAAGGGATCGGTGGCAAAGGAAAGCAGCGCCATCATCATGGTGTTGACGATCATCAGGGTGACGTAGCGATCCCCTCTTTTGAATCCCACATGGTCAAAGACGACGTACAGGGCGGGCCACATGAGAAAGCAGGCCGTGGTCTGCTCCAGCATGGCGACAAAGTAGGTGCCCGCCAGGATCATGGCCGTGAAGGCCCAAGGTCTACCCTTGACGATTCTGTGGGTCATGAACCACCTGGCCAGGTAGGCCGAGATATTGCTCCGCATCAGGATCGCCGCGAACATGAAGAGGAAAAACAGCATGACGGTCATGGGATTGCCCATGAACTGGTTGAGCGCCTGGGGCATCGGCACGTGACTGCTCATGCCGTAGAGAGCCACGCCAAGAAAGCTCGGCCAGAGGCTGTCCACCGTGGTCCAAAGGTAGACGACCCCGAAGAAAAGCCCGATGATCACCATCCCTTCCGGCGTGATGCCGAGCCAGTGCGCGCCGTCCACCAGGGGGACGCCGGCGGCCTGGAGTTTCTCGTTGGCAGGCACGGAGAGGTGCGGCGCCGGGACAAAGCGACCCAGCAGCATGATGGAAACCCCAATGATGGAATGGACCAGCATTCCCACATCAAATTTTCGGCGAGCCGTCTGCATGAGTTTTTCTCATTCCGCGATAAGGTGATCAAAAATGCTTCAGGAGTGCCTTTTAAAAAATCTTGAGTTCTCCCCACCCTTTTGGGATAGGCATACCGTCCCTGTTTTTGGAAAAAAATAGCCTGGAATAGGTTTTGACAAAAATCTTGCAAAAAGATACTTGAGGCCATCGGGCGGAGGACGCGTAATCCAGGCAAGATTGTCCCGGCTTTGGCCTGGATGGGAGATAAAACAGCTTGTCGAAGTTCAAAACCGGCAGGGGAGATTGGGACCGTCAGCACGGAGATGGCGGCGCAACAATTTGACGACACCGGGCAATGATGTTCTGGTTCCAGGAAAACCACAAGGAAGAGTTTGCCAAAATTTCGACGAGGGAACGGTTGTCATCCAATGTCGTTCTCAGCGTGGACCATGTCTACTATCTTCTGGCAGGGGTGTGCGCGCTCGCCCATTTGTCCGAGCGGGGAGATGAAAAGATCCTGGTCTACTTCAGGCCGAAGGCCCTGATGGGCTTTCTTCCCTATCTGGTGAAGCATGTGGGCGCAAACGATCAGAACGGCAACCTGTTTTCCACCGGGGAATATTTCATCAAGACACGAAGCCGCTGCGACGTACTGAAGGTCGATGGGGATCGGTTTTTTTCCCTGCTGGACAAGTCCCCGCACCTGTACCGGTCGCTCCTGTGTTCCTTGACGCAGAATTACGCCAACCTGCTGTTGCTCTCCACGCGCATCACCAATCAACCGGCGCCGGTTCGGGTATGTCGCGTCATTCTTGAGTTCAGCTCTCTTGAAAACCATCGCCCGGTCTTGCCCCGGCACCTCACCTACTACGATATCGGCACCTTCACGGGCCTGCACGTGATCACGGTCACCAAGGTTTTCAAGGCACTGGTGGATTCGGGAATTGTGTCAAAAGAAGGAAGGAAGGTGATCATCGAGCAAGAAGCCCGCCTTGCCGATATCGCCAACGGGATAGAGGAATTGCCGTACGGATAGCAAACCTGTCTGGTCATTGGGGAGAATTTTCAGAGTCAAACGGGGTCACGGGATTAACCACCCCGAAGGAAATGGCAAAACCGCACCTAGCCGAAGGGGATGCCCTGCCCTCCTCCCGGCGGGTGGATCTTATCCCTGCCCGCCGCGGT
>JAQVTF010000023.1 GCA_028700185.1 Desulfobacteraceae bacterium
CACTGAACGGCAGCAGTCCCTTGCTGAAAATGAAACCATCAAGATCATGTGGCAGATCGCCCGCAACCTGAACAAATTCTATGTGGGCAACGATGCCGACTACTTTATCCACAAGGATCTGAAGGGCTTTCTGACCCGCGAGAAGGCGCGCTTCATCAAGCAGGTACTTTTTTCGGACCTCGATGCGCTGCTCAACGCCGGCGAGGACAATGCCACCAGCCTGATCGCCCGGGCCTTCAACGCCGTGGCTGACACGGTGATCGGCTTTCTTGCGGCTATCGAAGATTTCCAGAAGGGACTGTTTGAGCTTAAGAAAAAGGTGGTGGATACTCATTTTTTGGTTTCGCTCGTAAAGATTCCTTTAAATCTTTACGAGCGAGTTTTTGCCTGCGAGGCCCAGATCATCGAATGGCACGAGATGTTCAAGGTGGACATCACCGACGCGTCCCAACTGGCCGACAATCCAACCCTTGTGGTGGACACCAGCCTTTACCGCGATACCGACCCGAATTTTCAGGACGATCTGTTGAGCCTGCCCGAATTCTACAATCTGGACGCCCAGACCGATGGGGTGCTGATCAATTCGGAAAACTGGCAGGCCCTGAACCTGTTGCAGGAGAAATTCCGCGAACAGATCAAGTGCATCTACATCGATCCGCCTTACAATACCGGCGGCGACGGGTTTCTCTACAAGGACAGCTTTCGCCACTCAAGCTGGGCTTCGATGCTCCACGACCGGCTCCAACTGGCCCACCCGTTGTTGAGCAAAAGCGGGGTGTTATTTGCCAGCATCGATGACAAGGAACGCACTCAACTGGAAATCCTTCTCAAATCGACCTTCGGCGCCGGCAACCGGGTGGAAGAACTGATCTGGGCGCAGAATTCCACCAAGAACCAGTCGCCGACCTATTCCAATAATCATGAATACATTGAAGTTTTTGCTCAAGATATGGAGATAGTGAAATCAGAACCAACGATGTTTCGTGAGCCCAAGCCGGGCTATTCCGAAATGATGGAACTGGTTGAACAGCTAAACCCGAATTATCCGTCCATTGCCGAAATTGAGAAAGCTATAGCGGATTTGTTTGAGCAACATCGACAAGAATTCAGGCGGGAATTGGAAGAACAGGGGCTTGAATTTGATAAAAGTTTAGATCTTTGGAAAGGACTCTATAACTATAAGAATGCTGAATATCGGGATCAGTACGGGCGATATGTGCCAGAGAAAGACGCCCGTAAAAAATATGCTAAAATTTGGGTATGGCAAGAAGCTGATGCTTCTATGCCTTTAGTTTCTGCTGGATCTAAAAAGCCGAGCGTCAAAGATCCATCCGACGCAAATTATAGATTTTATGAACCTATTCACCCGGTAACTGGTGAAACGTGCCCCGCACCAAAGCGGGGCTGGGTTTACCCCAGAATGCCATTAAAAGGTTTTAGTCAATCATTCGACGTGTTGGATGCCGATCATCGGATTCATTACGGTCAGAATGCGGAAAAAGTTCCTAGATTAAAACGTTTTGTTCACGAAGTCGAAACCAATGTGAGCCGTTCGGTTATCGTCGACTACACTGACGGCGAAAAAGAGCTAACCTCTCTAACCGGAAAAACCCGTAGTTTTCCCAACCCCAAACCTACTACTCTGATCGAACGGTTCGTTCAGCAAACGACTAACAAAGGCGAATGGGTTTTTGACTTTTTTGCCGGCTCTGGAACCACCGGCCATGCGGTCATGCGCAGTGACGAACAACGGCGGTTCATGCTCACGGAAATGGGCGGGTACTTCGACAGTATTCTCAAACCGCGAATCAAGCGGGTGATGTACACCACTCACTGGAAGGACGGGGCGCCGGCTGCCAAGGGGCGGCAACGGTGGTTGGTAAAAGTGCAGGCATTGGAGCAATACGAGGATCTGCTCGACAATTTGACGCTGGCCTGGGACGGCGACGCGTTGCCGAACCGCATCCCGGTGCAATACCTGTTCAGGCCGGATCAGCATGCCATTTCGTCTTCCCTGGATCTGTCGCGGCCTTTTGCCCAGACCCTGCGGGTTGGCAAGATGAGGGAGGAAAGGACCATCGACCTGATGGAAACCTGGTGCTACCTGCAAGGGTACTGGGTTAAGTCGCGCCGCCTGTATCGCGAGTTTGACCGGCCTTATCTGGCGGTGGAGACCACCCACGGGACCCTGGTGGTGTTTCGCGACATCGAGGATGCCGAAGACGACACCGAGAATCTCAAAGCCGTACTGGCCAAGTATGAGAACGGGAGCGGCGCCGGTGCCATTCAGCGCCTGGAAGTGAACCACGATGCCGACCTGCGGCGCCTGCCTGATGAAACTATTGTTATTTCCGCCGCTGATTTTATGCGGGGGGCGCAATGGAACTGAAGCTCTACAACCGCCTCAAGCATGAGCTGCTCGGCGATTTCGCCCAGCGCGCCGAGCGCCACGACCGCGATTATCAGCAGCAGGTGGAGCGCTTCGCTTCGAGCCGGCACTGCGGCCTGCCTCAGCCTGCCGGGCGCAAAATCCAGGCCTGGTTGGAGCGGTATAACCGCTTTCTGACCGCCAAACCCTTCAGCCTGCGCTACTATCAGATTCTGGCCCTCTGCTTCACCGAGCATGTATTGGATCAGAAGCGCGCCGGCAAGGGGTATCCAGATCAAAAAGCGCTGGTCTACTGGATGGCCACCGGCAGCGGCAAGACACTGCTGATGCATCTGAACATTTTGCAGTACATCGATCACCTCGGCGGGTTCCAGGCCTTTGATGAACTGCAATTGATCGTCACTACGCCGGGGGTCAACCTCATCGCCCAGCACGAGCGCGAGCTGGGGCATGTGGTGGGGCAGCTCAACCGGGTTTGCAACAACCGCATCAAGATGATCATCGCCACCACCGGCGCCCTGCTGAACCGGGAGCCCGGTTTTTTCAACATGCCGGACCACAAGCGCCATTTTCGCCTGGTGCTGGTGGACGAGGGACATATCGGGCTGGCCGGCGGCGGCAAGGAGGCCGGTGCCTTCAAGCGGCTGCGCCAAGAGCTGTTGAAGCCCGAAAACAGCTTTCTTTTCGAATATTCGGCCACCTACCACGGCATCGCCGAGCAGCATGTGCGCGAGTATGCCGAGCAGATCGTTTATGACTACAATTATTACCGCTTCTACAAGGACGGCTACGGCAAAGACTACGCTCTGCAGTCGCTTCACGACGACCGTTTCGCCGATCAGGGAAAAAGCGAAGCCGCCTTTTTCGAAGCGACTTTCAAAACCCTCGACGAGAAAATGGCCGCCTACGCCAACCTCACCGTCAACCGGGCCGGCGGGGCCGGCAAGCTACCCTTTACAGGGCGTTTCCCGGACAAGCCGCTGCTGGCCTTCATGGGCAACACGGTGGAAGACCCCAAAAAAGAGGGAAGCGACCGGGACGAGGTTTCCGATATTCGCAAGTTCGTGGTCTGGCTGGCCAATCTGAAGCCCGAAGAACGGTCACGCTACCAGACCATATTCAACGGCCAGCACGAGGGCCTCCTCAAGCTGACGCGGCATCCCGGCGTCCAGGACGAAATCTGGATTTCCTGGGGCGAAGGAGGCTATTGGGGCCTGATCAACGTGGGCAACGGGGACAAGTTTTTCAACGATTGCGAAAACCATCCCCAACTGCATAATGCCAACGGCGAGCCGCTCATCGTCCTGACCAAGGCCGCCATTGTGGATAAAATTTGTTATTTCGAGAACATCGACGCACCCGCCTCGCCCATCAACGTGCTGGTGGGCAGCCGCAAGTTCGCCGAAGGCTGGAACTGCTTCCGATTGTCCATCATCGGTTTGATCAACCTCGGCTCCACCAAGGGGAACAAGATCATCCAGATTTTCGGCCGCGGGGTACGCCTCAAGGGGCTGCGCGGGGACGGCAAGCGCCTGAATTTAGAACATGGCACCGATTACGGGGCGCTGGTGAAGGACGACACCCCGGCAAACCAACTGCGCCGCCTGGAAACCTTGAACGTTTACAGCCTCAACCGCTCCTGGCTGGAAACATTTCTCAAGGCTCTGGAGCAGGACCTGCCGGCCATCTCCGGCCCGTTTGATTACGAAGTTCGCCCCAATGTCATGCGCATCGGACAGCGGCACCTCAAGTTCGACGATTACCAATCCAAGCTGCAAACCTTCAAGGTCGGCCTTTCGGAATTCGATGCCCCCTTGCGCATCATCATGGAAATGGTCTCCCACGACTGGGTTTGGCAATACGTAGAGGACGGGCGACCCATTGACGGCAAGGTTCCTAGTTTCTCCCTCGGCTTGGATTATCGCTCGAACAAGGCCCAGCCGGGGGTCAACCTGGTCCACGACTTGAACCAATGCCTGGCCGAGGAAGCCCTGTTTTTGCCTACCGACTGGCTTGATCAGCGCTTGGCCATATGGAGCCGGCAACACCAGGTCCAGCTCTACCGGCAGGATGGGGACAAATTGCGCCAGCTGCGGCTGGCGCACATGCTTCCCGCGGTGAACCCGGTGCTCTACGACCAGAGCCTCGGCGACCGCTCATGGACGGCGATGGAACGAATGCTGGACACGCTTCAGCGCGACCTGCTGGAAAAGGTGTTCCACCGGGTGCGCTACGACATCGACAAGCGCCAATACCGTTACGGCGTGGTGCGCCAGAATGCCAAGGACGAGCCCGGCGACTTCATCGACAAGTATGCGCTGACCTTCGAGTTCGGCAAGGATCAGGACCGGCTGGCGTTCGAGAGCAACCCCGGATTGCAGAAACAACTTCTTCTTGAACTGAAGGAGAAGACGGAACCTTTTCACATTTATGACCCCCTTTACAGCGAATCGCCCGATGAGCGGCTGAAAAGTTTCAAGTTGCAACGGATCGGCATTTCCCCGGACAAGCTCAATGCCGGGGAGCGCAAGTTTTTGCGCGATATCATGGAATTTATCGCGGACAACTACTCGCGCGACCGGCGCGAGTTCTACCTGATGCGCAACGTGGCATCGCTGCGTGCCATCGGTATTTATCTGGAAGGAGAGACCCGGGTCTTCTACCCGGATTTCGTGCTCTGGATCGTGAATGGAAAAGCCAAGAAAACCACCTTGGCCCTGTTCGATCCCAAGGGGCAGACCGGCATCCGGAACGAGGATGATCTTGGACTGCGCGGATCAGGCGCCCTAAACGACAAGGTCCGAGTGGCCAACAGCGGCCATCTTTCGGAACTGGCGAGGGAACTGGAACGCCGCACGGATCAAAAATGGAAAATTCACTCATTCATTTTGCTGCGCGATTCGTCTCCCCTGGGCAAATTCAACGGCGCGGCGCCGACGGACCCGGAGATGGAATTGGCTGAAAGCATGATTGAAAAAGGGGTGTTGCGCCTGGACTGGCACAAGAGAAACGAGCTGGGGCAACGCAGTGTCCCGTTGCGGGATGGTTTAAGTTACCTGAGCCGGATTTTCGAGAAGCTGGTTTGATCGTGGTAAGCGGGGAAATCATGATCAGGGGTGGGATTGCAACCGCTTTTCTGTTTGATTCGCGGCGGGGCGTTGACAAATCGTCAGATCCTCCATCGTTAAGGGGCCTGACTCTTAGCAGCTTAGCACACTGTCCAGTTTTCGGGGACCACCGCCCGGATGAAGCGACGAGATTTGGAACGAAGACGGATAACTTGATTTTGATCGAAGTTTTTCATCATCGAGGGAAAGTGGGCGTAATGACAATTGGCGAACGGATTATTGAAACGGCCTTGAAAAACGGCGCCACGCTTGCCGGCATTGCGAGCATGGAAGCGATTAAGGCGTCGCCATCGCACACGATATACACCAAAATGGGAGATTATGCCGGCGTCGGCACCGTCAAGGATGGCACCGCGCTCGGGGGCGATCAGTTGTTCAATTGGCCAGATTCGGCCAGATCCGTACTGGTGATCGGCCTATCGCATCCCAAGGACCAGCCACAGCTGGATTGGTGGGACGGCAAGGGGACCCCGGGCAACCGCATCTTGATTGACATCATCCACCGAACGAGCCAAGAGCTTGAAAATACGCTGAACATAAAAACCCGCAAGCTTCATTACTATGTCGAGAAAGGAGGGGTTTTTCTCAAGGATGCGGCGGTACTCGCCGGGCTCGGATGCATCGGGAAGAACAATATGCTCATAACCCCCTCGAACGGTCCCAGAATTAGACTCAGGGCACTGTTTCTGGAGGCCGAGATAGCTCCCACCGGGCCCATCGACTTCGATCCCTGCCGCGACTGCAGGGTTTACTGCAGAAGGGTTTGCCCGGAAAATGCCATGGCCGAGCAAGCGCCGGTTTTCAGATCAAACGCATTCTCCGAAGCCTTGCCCGCAAGGGATGGCCACTATGACAGGGCGCGTTGCAACATCAGAATGGAAAAAGATGTCGCCGAAAGTGTTGAAGACAGCTGCAGCAAACCGTCTCCGGTAAAATATTGCAGAAAATGCGAGTTTGTCTGCCCGGTGGGAAAACGGTAGCAAAATCGACCGTCGGTTTACATTCAATCAAGGAGGCCGTACCGATGAAAAAGCCGAGCCAGTCAGCGACAACCCTCAAAGAACTCATCAACCACGCCATTCGAGACCTGGAAGTCACGCCGGACGAGTACAATCAGATCATGGACAGTGCCCACGATGACGGTCATATCGACAAAGAGGAAAAGGCATTGTTGGCCCAGTTTCAACAAATGCTGAGCAACGGGACCATCAAGCGGGTCAAAGGCTGAAAAAAAAAGGGCCCAATCTCGTCGAAACAAGATCGGGCCCCTTGATTTCGCGACGGCAAGCGCCGTCTTAGATCACGGTCACATTGGCCGCGGAAGGCCCTTTGGGGCCTTGCACGATGTCAAAAGTGACCCGGTCGCCATCGTTGAGCGTTTTGAAACCGGTTGCGTTGATCCCCGAGTGGTGAACAAACACATCCTGTCCGTCTTCGCGTTCGATGAAACCGAAACCTTTTTGTTCGCTAAACCATTTTACAGTTCCGTCCATGCTAACATCCTCCTTTCTTCAGAATTTCAAGATTTCGTGCTGGAGGATGTTACAGGTGAAACATGTATCATGCCTTCAGAAAGAAATCGCTCCGCCCGATTCACGAGCAGAGCCGTCTCGATAAAATTTACTATAGTTACTTTTGGTCAAAAAGCAAGCCTCTTTTTTGATTTATGCTTTGAGTTCTGCCCGTCGAGATCCGTTTCCATGGCCGGCGCATCGCAGAAACCGGTTCTGCCGCCTTGGCCGAGCGGGGCCCGCACAGCGGAACATCAGCCTCTACTCGAGGAGGTATTCGATGGTGGTGACCACCCGGATCGTCTTCTGTCGCTGTCCCTGCTCATCGATGCCCGGCGCGCGGTCCCGGGCCAGGATGACGAAGACGCCCTGGTTGGCGCGGCGGATTTTTCCCAGGCGGCTGCCGGAGTCGGCGGCGAATTCCTCGGCGGCCCGACGCGCGTTGGCCGTGGCCTCGGCGATCATGGCCGGTTTGTGATCGCCGAGGCGGCTAAAGAGGTAGGTGGGCCCGTTGCTCATGGGGCCTTCGCTGGAAAGAATCACGCCGGCGTCCACCAACTCACCGATGGCCTGGCTGGCCTTTTCGATCCGTTCGGTTTCCGTGCTGCGCACCATGAGGGTCTGCTGGATGATGAACCGGCTCTGCACCGGTCCGCTGCGGTAGGCGTTGGCGTAAAGGTCCTGGACGGACAACCGATGCACCTGTACCGCCTCGGCCTCGATGCCGTGGCCGACGAGAAAGGCGAGGACCTCTTGCCGGCTGTCGCGGATTCGCGCCTGGGCCTGGTCCAGTTGGTCGTCGGTGGCGGCGAACTGAATCGGCCACAGGGCGATGTCGGCCTCCACGTCGCGTTCGGCTACCCCCTTGACGGTGACGAACCGATCCGCCGTGCGCCCTTGCACAAACCCCTGCCCCACGAACCAACCGCCCAAGGCGATGCCCACGGCCACCAGGGCCAAAACCCAGGGGATGGTGCGTTGATGATTCTCCATGTTATTGCCCAATTTTTTCCTCCTCGGAGAGGCTTTCCACCCAACTGACCGAGTCGAGCCTGCAGGCCATCACCGCGCGGGGAAAAAGCCTCGGCAAGACACTGCTCGCCTTGTGGCCTGCGACGACCAACGGTGATCCCTATTTCTTGCCCACCCGAAGCGGCTGGTCGCTGAGGATCGGGTTGTACAGAGTGTCAAAGGTGCCGCCGGTGGAAACGTGCCCCACCGCCTGCTGCGGGTTGGTTTCGATGTCCACCGGGTTGCCGTCGGCGTCCACCGGCTCGCCCTCGGCGTTGACCTTGACGATGCCGGTGGGGGTGATGCCATTGCCCTCTTGGTCGTAGGGGCGGCTGGTGATGATTTCTCCCACCGGGATGATCTCGCCAGCGGCATTTTTGACGGCGCCATCCGATCTCAGCGTAAACGGCACGTTGCCGGATTCGAAGCCGAATACGTCCTTGCCCAGGTTGTAGCTCTGGTCCAGCACGATTTTTCGATAGAGCAGGATGTTGCTCTTCATGGTCTGCTCCGTCGGATAGAGCAGGCTGCCTTTCACGTAGTTTTCACTCGTTTTTTCGTCCTTTTCCAGATAAGCCAGCGCGGCCACGTAGGCCCGCATCACCTTCTGGCGCTCGAGCAGGTGGGTGCGGCGTTCGGCGGCGGCCATGGCCTTGAGCCGGTCATCGTCGAAGATCGCGTCTATCGGCTCCTTCAGACCCAGCGAGACCTGGTTGGCGGCGGCGTAGGTCTTGAGTTCGGCGGCGATTTCAGCGGGCATGACGCCATAGAGGTTGGCGCCCACCACCGTGTGATAGAAGTAGCCCAGCTCGCCCATGGGCAAGCTGGCGTGCTTGTAGTCCTGCAGGCGGCTGCGCCGGGGGTGACTGGCGTCGTAGGCGCCGTAATCCATTTCACCCCAGCCCGCCGCTCCCGGCAACTTTCGCAGAAAGGACCAGACGGAATCCACCGTGTTGCCCACTTTTCCGTGGCAGCCGACACACTGCATCAGCTCCTCGGTGGTCTGAGGGCGCAAATTGCCCCGGCGATCCTCGATATAGGCCGCCAGCACCCAGCCGACGCTGTTGTCCACCCATCCCTGGCCCTCGTTGCCGATGATCACCTCGTCGGGAAAGGCGTCCTCGTCGATGTCCTCGACGCCCACTTCCTTCCACTTGTACATGTAACGGATCTCCTTGACCCGCCGGGAACGGGTGCCGGGGAACTCGTAGGTCTCGCCCTGGTTGTCGACGACGCCGTTTACCGCGGCGCCCGCTTCACCGTCCGCGTTGAGATCCGCGTAGTGCAGCGGGTGGGCGAATTCGGTGCCCACCGGAAAGAAGCCGCGGGCCACCTTCAACGTGGCGGCATCGCCGAGGTAGTGGGTTTCCGTGAAAGCCCGGTTCTTGATCTGCTGTTCCAGGAGCGCCAGGTTCTTCCGGTAGACGTCCGGGCTGAACCGGTTATCCTGGCTCATGAAGGCCCGGGGCAGCCGGATGTAGATGCCGCTGACGCTGCCCGAAAGGGGCGTGAAAATGCCGTAGGGGAAAAAGTTTACCGCCCGCCAGCCGGTGAAGCCGGCCTTTTCGTCGCGGACGAAGCCATCGGGATCGACAAAGCCGTGCCTGCCGCCGCCGGTGGGGTCCTTTTCCCGGTAAGGGAAAAGATGGGCCGGGTTGAGGGCCGGAAACAGGACGAATTCATCCGATTCCGCGTTGACCCAGTCGGCGCTGCCGGCGGGACGGGCCTTGGCGTAGGCCGGTTGCCAGTTGTCGCGGCGCACGTAGGCCAGGTCTTCGGCATCGGGCAGAGGGATGCCCTCCTTTTTCAGGCGCTCCGAGATCTCCTGGGGAAAAATGGTGTTGCGCCACAGCACCTTGTTGAGGTCGGGGGAGGGAAAACTGTACAGGATCTGGTCTTCTCCCAGGGGAAAGGCGTTGCCGTGCTCCTTTTGGGCCAGGTAGTCGGTGTGACAGTAGAGGCAGGCGTTCTGGGTCCCGTAGCTGGTTTCGATCCAGCACTGGGCCGGAATGGCCGGTTCCTCGTTGTAGGATGGCTTGTAGGCGGCCCCGGTGCGCTGGAGAAAATCCCTGGGCGCCACGCCCTCGTGAAAATCGGCCAGGCGGAGGACCTGGGGCGTCAATCCTTCCTGGCGCAGCGCCTCTCGGGCCTCCTGGGTCGGGTCGAGGGCCTTGTCTTCGGCCGCCGGCAGGTTGACCGCGATCATGAACACCGCCAGCAGGATGAAAAGAATCAGGGGCCTCGGTGTGAGTGAAGTTTTCATTTACTTTTCCTCCTGTTTTTGGTGGCGTGCTAAACGCATACCCCTCGCGTCGGGGCACCGCCTGCCGTAAATCTGTCAAAGGGCGGATCTTGTGGGAACTCAAAAAACAATACCTCAGGAAATTGAAAATAGGAAGTTTTATCAAGAAATCCGATTGCGGGTGTCCCCCCTCGCGGTCTACGGGCCGCGGAACGCCTGAAAACATGATCATCGTGGCGCGGGCAATTGGGATTGAAGGATTTGGCGGCCAACGGGCCCTTGCGATGTCTGATAAGGCAGAGGGATGGGGCATGCCGATGTGACTTGGTTCAACGTCTTATAAGACTTGCGGGAGTGCCGGCTTTCCGATATCTTACCTGTTTCGCTGAAATGATTCACGGTCCAAACGCAAACGTCCAATCGGGCGTATCGAAAGCGCCTTTATCGAACCGATATTACCGCTGAACCAGGAAAACGGAGCCGCCCGAATGAACACCGCCTCTGCCACCCCCCTGACCATCCCCGACGTTAAAAATTTCGCCGCCATCGTGCACCAGAATATCCGCAAGTTTGGCGCCAGACCGGTTTTGCGCACCCGTCGGCAGGGGAAATGGATCGAAATCGACTGGAACGGGCTCGGCCAGCGGATGCAGCAGGCCGCCCGAGGGCTGCTGGACCTTGGCGTCGCCGAAGGCGAAATGGTGTGCATCTTTTCGCCCAACAAGCCCGAGTGCACCATCGCCGATCTGGCCGCCCTGAACATCCGGGGGGTGCCGGTGTACATCTATCCCACCAACACCGCCGGGCAGGCCGAGTACATCGTGGCGCACTCGGGGGCGCGTATTCTGTTCACCGGCACCCAGGAGCAGTTCGACAAGGCGGCGGCGATGCTGAAGGACGGACCGCTGCACACCATCGTTGCCTTCGACGATGCCACGGATCTACGGGGCCTGGAAGGGGCCATGCACTGGTCGGCCTTTCTCGATCGCGCCCAGGGCACGGATCTCGATGCCGAAATCGACAGGCGGCTGGAGCGGGCAACGGTGGACGACCTGCTCACCCTCATCTACACCTCCGGGACCACCGGTGAGCCCAAGGGGGTGATGCTGACCCACGCCAGCCTGCTGCATAGCGCCGCGGGCCACGACCTGCGCCTTCTGCCCACCGGTCCGGAGGACGTGTCGCTGTGCTTTTTGCCCCTTTCCCACGTCTTCGAACGGATCTGGACCTACTACGTCCTCTACAGGGGGATGGTGAACAACTATCTTGAAGATCCCAAGCAGATCGTCGATTTCATCCAGGAGGTCAAGCCGACGATCATGTGCGCCGTGCCCCGCTTCTATGAAAAGATCTACGCCGCCATGATGCACCGGCTCGAATCGGCCTCGCCGGCCAAGCAGAAACTGTTTCACTGGGCCATCGCCGTGGGCCGGGAGCGCAACGGTCGGGTCAAGGACGAGTTGCCGGTGCCTTTCTGGCTGGCGCTCCGCTACCGTCTGGCCGATCGGTTGGTGCTGGGCAAGCTGCGCGCTCTGGTGGGCGGGCGGATCCGGTTTTTCCCCTGTGCCGGCGCCCCCCTGGGCGAGGAGATCGAGGCCTTCTTTCATGCCGCCGGCCTCTTCATTTGCTATGGCTACGGCCTGAGCGAGACCACCGCCACCGTCACCTGTCACGAGCCGAGTCGCTACCGCTTCGGCCTGGTGGGTAAACCCCTGCCCGGCGTGGACGTCAAGATCGGCGCAAACGACGAAATCCTGGTGCGCGGAGCCACCGTGATGAAAGGCTACTACAAGAACCCCGCGGAGACGGCGGCCGTCTTCGAGGACGGCTGGTTCAAGACCGGCGATACCGGCCGCTTCGAGGACAACGGGGAGCTGCGCATCACCGACCGGATCAAGGACCTGATGAAAACCTCCGGAGGCAAGTACATCGCGCCGCAGTACGTCGAGGCCATGATCGGGGCGGACCTGTACATCGAGCAGATCGCCGTGGTGGCCGACAACCGAAAGTTCGTCTCGGCCCTCATTGTGCCGGAGTTCGAAGCCCTGGAGGAATATGCCCGCAACCACGGCATCGCCTTCGCCAGCCGCGAGGAATTGATCGCCAAGCCGCAAATCGTCCGTTTGTTCGAAGAGCGGATCAAGGCCCGCTCCGGGGAGCTGGCCAACTACGAGCGGATTATCCGCTTCACCCTTCTGGCCGAACCGTTCACCATCGACCGCGGAGAGATCACCCCCACCCTGAAGCTCAAACGCAAGGCGATCAAAGAAAAGTTCAGTCAGGCCATCGACGCCATGTACGACGCCTAGCGGCGACGGATTCCTCCCTGATTCGCCGAATTGCCCCGCTGCAAGGCATGCAAAGGGGCGGGGAATCGTATTTTTCTTTTTTAAATTTCGAAATAAATGGTATGCACGTAATGTTTCCTCAATTTATGGGCAACCGTTTCGACCCACTTTTTCAACTGCCGAAAGGAGAAAAAAATGCTGAAAAGAAAGATTGTAGCGACTGTCGTCGTCACCTTGATCGGCGTTTTTCTCACCGTTAGCGGAGCGCCGGCGGCCAGCCTCAGCGAACTTTACTACCAACGGCATCCGCTGAAGGCGTCCGAGCTGGAAAAAACCTGGGGCCAGCCGGTCTTGTCGGAAACGCTGGACAGTGGTCTGGAGCGAAGGGTCTATGAAATCGCCAATCCTTATCCGGAGGACCTGCGCTATCGCTTTTTCATGATCCGGGATGAACTGGTGGTCTCCAGCGGCATTTCGGACAAGATGGGAGGAAGGGCCGACCTCAAGACCGACAAGGATGGCAAAACCGGTCGTCTGCCAAGGGGCAAGCTCAGCGAATCCTACTACGCCAAATTTCCCTTGAGCGCCGAGAAGGTTGAAAAAAACTGGGGGCCCTCCGTGCAGGTCAAGGACATGGGAGATGGGCTTGAAGCCCGGGTTTATGAAATCCGCAATCCCTACCCGGCCAATCTCAAGTATCGTTACTTCCTTATTCAAAACGGCATGGTATTGGCCAGCGGGGTGACGGACATCATCGGTACCCAGGAAAGCGCCGACACCTGTGGCGCTTCCGGCCCGCCGGTCGGTCGACTCAGCAAGCTCTACTACCAGCGGCACAATTTGACGGTGGAGGAGGTGGAAAAAGTCTGGGGCCAGCCCGTTCTGGTTCAGGAAATCGACAACGGAATGGAAAACCGGGTCTACGAAATCGCCAACCCCTATCCCGCCGATATGAAATACCGTTATTTTCTCTCCAAAAATGGGAAGGTGGTGGCCAGCGGTATCTCTGAAACCTTGATCTGCGACATAGGGATCAATTAAGGGGTTGAATTTTTCCTTTATTCACGATAGGGCGGAGCAAGACGGTAGCTGACCATCGCAACCTAGAATTTTATGGATCACTTTTTCGAAACCCCCATATCGCGAAGATCCTTGCTCAAACGCGCGCTGGCCGGCGGAACCGCGGCCCTGGTTCTGCCTTGGTGGGCGGCCATCCCCGCCCGGGCCAGCGCTCCGGCCGGAGAGGTTTCCGGTCGCATCGCCGTTGTCAATCTCCACACCAACGAGAGCCTGCGGATCCGCTACCGGAACAAAGACGGCAGTTTCGTTCCGCAGGCCATCTCCCGGCTCAACCACCTGTTCCGGTGCCATTACAACAACGAGGAAATGCCCATCGATCCAGCCTTGTACGTGCTGATGGACCGGATTCACACCCGCCTCGGCGCCGGCAAGCGGTCTTTGCAGCTCATCTCCGGGTACCGCTCGCCGGAATACAACCGTTTCCTGCGCGCCCGCTCCAACGGCGTGGCCAAGAAGAGCTACCACCTCAAAGGCATGGCGGCCGATATCGCCATCAAGGGGATCTCCCTCCAGCAGATCCGCGATGAAGCCGTCACCTTGGCCCAAGGCGGGGTGGGTGATTACGACAAGTTCATCCACGTTGATATCGGACCGGTGCGCACCTGGTAAAATCGGTCACTCAACCCGCCGGCTCCATCTCCACGTTGGGATCGACCTTGGGCGGCATCCGGGCCGGTGGCGGTGAGGCGATCTCCGGTGTGGTATTCAACGCCTTCCAGAGGACCTCGTCCCGGCTGTAGATATCGTTTCTGTACTGGGCTTCGCCCTCATCGCCGATCCAGAAGGTCCAGTATTGCAAATGGACCGTCACGGGATCCGTCACCGAAATCGTTTTCGGTTTTCCTGCCGCCAGCACCTGTTCCAACCGCCTCCGGTTCCAGGAGGGGTCGTTTTCCAGCACAAACAGCGCCAGCTCGATGGGTTTTTTTACCCGGATACACCCACTGCTGAAGGCCCTGGCCGTGCGCTGGAAAAGGTAGCGGTTGGGGGTGTCATGCAGGTAGACGGCGAAATCGTTGGGAAAGATGAACTTGATCCGGCCCAGGGAATTCCAGGGGCCCGGCCGTTGGCGCAACCTGCCGGGGAAGTTTCCCGGGTGCACCGTGGACCAGTCGATGAGGCCGGGATCCATGACTTGGGCCGATTGTCTCCAGCCACCAAGCAGTTCGAAGTGGTTGTCCCGCAGATAGTCGGGGTTGCGTTTGATCTTGGGCAGAATCTTGCGGGCCAGCACCCCGGGGGGAACGTTCCAGTAGGGGTTGACCACCAGGTAGGTCATGTCTTTGCTGAACACGGGGGTCCGGTTGTAGGTCTCGCCCACGATCACCGGCATCTCCAGCACCTTGCGGTCCTGACGGAAGGCTTCCAGGGTGAAGGCGGCCGAATTGACGATGATGTGGCGCCGGCCCAGGTCCCTGGGGATCCAGCGCCAGCGCTCCAGGTTCACCAGCACGCAACGCAGTCGGTCCTCCGGAGAACGGTTGAGGGCCGCCAGGGTCCGGGGGCCGACGACGCCGTCCGGGGAAAGCCCATGGCGACGCTGAAACCGCACCACCGCCTGGACCAGCGCGTCATCGAACAAGGTTTCATCGGTGGCCGGGGCCTCGGCGGGTAAAAAATCTCCCTGGTCCGTCAGCCTGGCCCGTATCTGGGCGACCCGGGGGGAATGGTCGCCATGGCGCAGCGTTTCTCCCGGGGCGATCTCCTGCCATCCGCCGGCGGCGATTTGGCGTCGCAGGCGCTGGGCCTCGATCATGGCGGTGAGGTAACCCTGGCTGCCGGGCGCCAGCTCATCGAGGGTGCGGTCCAGGTCACCAGGGGTGCCGATGGCGGCCAACCGCTGAAGGACCTCCATCTTTTTCTTCGGCGAGATCCACTGGGGATGAATCGTCTCCGGATCCACCTTGCCGACGGCCAGGTGGGTGGCGATGTTGAGGAAGCCATCCGAAAGGACGATTTCCAGTCCTGCCAGCTCTTTGGCGGCCGCTGCGGGATCTTCCGCCAGGGGCGCCTTCAGCCAGGCGGAAAGGCAAGGGAAATGATAGTCCCGGGGCGACAGGCCATGGCGATGGGCGTCAGCGATGGCGGCCACCAGCGCCCGGGCGGCTTCGGACGGCCCGGTGGGCGTGATCCATACCGGCTGGTGGTGGCGTTCCTGGTAGAAATCCACCAGGTCCTTGCCGGCGTGGACCGGCTCGCAGCCGACAAAAGTTTGGGGGCTCTGGGCCGCCGCGTCGAGCCATTGGCGCAACGCCTCGGCAACCGACTCATGGGTCACCGGCGTCCGTGCTGACGCAGGCACCGAAACAGCGAGGAGAACTAGACCGAGGGACAGGATGAAAAGCGGGCGATATCGATGCTTCATGGTAATCGTAGACCTTTCATTTTCCGTTATTCCGGCGCGGTTGCCCATGGTTGAATTTTTTGTAATATGGCACGATTTTTTTGTCCCGACCACCGTCAAGTGGCCCCACCTCCGCCGTTCCGGCCACCCGGACACCCGCTGTGGCACAGTGCCTCGTCCCTTGAACACCCGTTTGGAAGAAAGCCCACGGGAATCTTGACTGGAACCGGGACTTGCTCTATGATGCCGTCAACGGTCTGATATTATTTTGTTTACAGGCCGTTGTACCCAATCTTGCATCGACGGAGGCCAACCGGTCCACTCGATGCGTTCAGGCGGAGACCGGTTGTCAAAAAGCGCATCTGTTCACTGGAGACGATGTGTGGCGGCCGGCGGATCTCGCTCACCCCACTTGTTTCCAGCGCGCTCCAATCGATGACTTCCGGATCACGTCATTGCCTTTGGGCAGGAGGTTTTCATGGAATTGCTGGCCGGGGTGACATGCATGGCACTGGGGGCGTTCATTTTTTGCGTAACTCTCATCGGCGGACGCAATCCCCGCCGGCCTCGATGGGCCTCCAATGGAATGGTGGCCAATCTTTACGTGCCGCTGGTGATGGCGCTGTGGGCCATCGGGGTCGCTTATCTTGTCATTGTCATGGTGAACCTGGAGACCCGCCCCCTGGCGCTGTGGGAAGCGACAACGAGCGCGGTCATCGCCCTGGTTGCCGCTGTGGCGATCAAGGCGCTGAAGATCGGTGCGCGGTTGAAGCAATACGCTTCCGAGGAAACGACGGATGCCCGAATCATCCAGCTGAATCCGGACGCGCCTGAGCCGAAAATCCCGCCTGGGGCCGGAAGGGCGGCGGCCTGATGGCGTCGATGAATGCCACGGCCATGCAGATCGATTCCTCCCATGTGGGCACTCGGCTGAGTCCTTACCGCACCACCGTCGACTGGCGCTGGATGACCAACTATGCCGCCGCCGTCGGGGATGCCAACCCTTGTTATCTCGATGACACCCGCAGCGCCGGCATCCTGGCCCATCCGGTTTTCCCCGTGGCCGTGACCTGGCCGGTAACCCTCCACTTGGACCGATACCTGGCCGGATCGGCGTTTCCGGTGGAACTGATGGCCATGCAGGTGCACCACAGTGAACACATCACGCTGCACCGGCCCATCCGGCCGGGGCAGCATCTCACCGTGGAGGGCACCGTGGCCGCCATCCGGCCCCACCGCGCCGGAAGCCGGGTGATCTTGCGCTACAATGCCTTTGACGAAGGCGGGCAAGAAATCTTCACCGAGCATATCGGCGGCCTGCTCCGGGGGGTCGCCTGCAGCGACCAAGGCCGGGGCCTGGACGATTTGCCCCCCGATCCGCCGTCGGTGCCTGGGGAAGATTCGGTGTGGGAGGCGCCGGTGGCGGTGGACCCCTTGTTTTCCTACCGCTACGATGCCGGCAGCAACATCGTCTTTCCCATCCATACCTCGCCGGCCTTCGCCGGCAGCGTCGGCCTGCCGGGGATCATCGTTCAGGGCACCGCCACCCTGGCGCTGGCCGTAAAGGAGTTGGTCAACCGGGAAGCCGGCGGCGATCCCCGGCGCATCGGGGCGCTGGCCTGCCGCTTCACCGGTATGGTCCGGCCCGGAACCACGATTCGGGTCGTCCTGCGGCACCGTGATAGAGACCATCTTTGGTTCGAGGTGTGCGACGCGGAGGGAAAACGGGTCCTGAGCAACGGTCATGCGTGGCTGAAGCTCCGGTGAGTGCCCCGGTCCGACAGGGGCGGGCTGGGGGTGTTGGGTGAATCGGTCAGGACAATGGCCGGCAGTAGAAATGAAAGGAGAAGAACCAAACGATGTTCATCGACTTGCTGAGAAACCGACGAAGTATCCGTTCTTTTTTGGATCGTCCGGTGGCGCCGGAGAAAATCGAGCTGCTGACGGAAGCGGTCCTGCGCGCGCCGTCGTCGCGGGGAATCAACCCCTGGGGTTTTGTCTTCGTCACGGACCCGGATACCATCGGCCGGTTGGCACAGGCCAAACCCCATGGCGCCGATTTTCTCGCCAAGGCGCCGTTGGCGGTGGTGGTGTACGCTGATCCAGGCAAATCGGACGTCTGGGTGGAAGACGCTGCCATTGCGACGCTCATCGTTCACCTGGCCGCCGCGGACCTGGGACTCGGCAGCTGCTGGATCCAGATTCGCCAGCGGCCCCACGATTCATCCCGCAGCGCCAGCCGGTACATCACCGAGCTACTGGGCATCCCCCCCGCCATGGAAATCGAGGCAATGGTGGCCATCGGCTATCCGGCCGAGGAGAAAAAGCCCCATCCCGCCGCATCGCTGGAACGCGAAAAAGTCAGTTACGAGCACTACGGGAAGTGAAACTCAGCCGGAGTCATCCTTTAGATCCTGCATCAGGCGCGCCACGGCCAACTCCTTGGCCTTGGCTTCCACTTCCACCGTGATGTCCAGGTGGCGCCAGAACGCCGGCATGTCGGCGGCATCGATGTAGTCATGGTGCGGCCGTGGATTTTTTCCCGCCCAGCCGGTTGCCGGGCTCGAAAGGTGAAACAGCGGTTCGCGGTTCCAGGTCGCCATGGCCTTTTGGGTCGCCGTTTCTTCGTCGAGGCCGTCCGGCCGGCAGCGGTGGTGGTGGACATCGTAGACCAGGGGCAGATCGAGCGCTTGGCACAGCGGCAGCAGGTCGGACGGGGTGTAGCTGCGGTCGTCGTTTTCCAGGGTCAACCGGCGGCGCACATTCTCTGGTAGGCCCGCCACGTTGGCGGCCAGGCGCGCCAGGGTTGCCGGTTTGTCACCATACACGCCGCCGGCGTGGATATTGAGAACATCGGCGCCGGTCCATTCGGCCACTTCGGCCTGGTAAACCAAGTCGGCCACGCTGCGATCCACCACCTGCCGGTCCGGGCTTGAGAGAAGGATGAACTGGTCGGGATGAAAGCTGGTGCGGATGTCGTGATGGCGGGCATATCGGCCCGCTTCGCGAAACATCGATTCGATGGTTTCACCGCCGGGCAAATCCCCCAAGGCGTAACCAAAATCCGGATGGGTCTTCAGGGGCAGGATCTGACTGTTGATGCGAAAGGCCCCGATGCCGGCACCGCCACAGTAGGCCAGGGCCTCCTGAAGGCTATGGGCATTGTGGCGGCAGATGTCGACTAGGTGGCGTCGCCCATCGGCCGGGCGCAGCGAACCAAGGTGGCGGGCCGTGGTGCGCCGGAACCGAATCGGCGCGTCGCGAAAGATGCAGCACAGGCCAAAGCGGATCATTGCGGATCGCCCCCAGAGTGATCCTGCGCCCCCACGGTTCCGGGGGCGGCAGGCGCTCCGGTGATCAATGGTGCCGCCTTCGGCGTCATCTTTCCGGCGGTCATGGCGCTGTGGGGACCGGAATGACCGTGACCGGCACCGGGGCGTTCTTCAGCACCTTTTCCGCCACGGAGCCGAACCTGAAATTGGCGTTTTCCCCGTGGCTGGCCATGACCACCAGGTCCACCTTCTCCTTTTCGATGAGCTTGAGAATCTCCCGGGCCGGGTCGCCCACCGCCACGTGTTTGATGTAGAGGGGGCACCCCTCCAGGTATTTTTCGCAGATCTGCGCCAGGCGCTTGGTGGCCGTCTTGTTGGCGTGGGCCATGAGCTCCTCGATTCGCCTGTCGTCGAATTCGCCGTACCAGCCGGCGTGGTGGGCGAGATCCTCCACCACGTACAACACGTGGATTTCAGCTCCGTACTGGGTGCTGAGGGATTTAACGTGAGGTAGCGCCTTTTCCGCGATGCTGGAAAAGTCCGTAGGCCACAGAATCTTTTTGATATCCATCTCGTCCTCCTTCACGGGTCGGGTTGATCCGTCAACGAAAGGCGCCAAGGGCACCGGTCGCGAGGCGTTCCGGCACCTCCACTGCACCGGTGCCCGGTGGATGATTTAGGGGGATGGCTCGGCGATCAGTCGACACGCCGCGCTCGAGGGCGCGAGGACGAATATCGCCGCGATGGCCAGTCCGGCAAGGGCAAAGCCGACGCCTAGGACCGGAAACAGCAGCATCAACGGAATGTTCAGAAAGAGAAAGAACGGTATGGCCAAAAAGCCGAGTATTCGGCTTGATCGTTTTTCCTGAATGCAATCTTTGTCGTTCATGATTCACCTCCAGTTCAAAGCGGGGCGATGGTCGGTCGCGGTGCCCGATTCCCTAAACAACCATTGAAAAAACAGATAAGACCGCCAATACCGACTGACAAGGTGGTCGGTCCCGTTCCGGCTTGACCGATGAGTCGTTTCGGCTTGAGTTGCCCTTGGTTTCGTTCGCCTGATTCAAGACCATAGGCATCGCCTGCACCGAGGCAAGGGGCGAGTTTGATTTTTCCCGCCCCCTTGACAAGGTCGCTTGCACTTCTCAGGTTGAGGGACACTCAGGGTCTGGTGCGGCCCCGCCGCGCGGCGGGGCCGCACCGGAAGTGGGTGGCTTAAAAGACAACAATCATCCAAAATACCGCTCCCCGCCGTTGCCGGATGTGGCGCTCGCCGGGGGTGGAAGATAGGGGGATACCATGAACCGGATCATTCAAGTACTGCTGACACTGGTGATTTTCGGCGTTGCCACAACCGGCATGGCCTTGGCCGGAAACGTGGATGCGGGGGATGTCAACTTCATCCAATCGACCGGCGCGCCAACGGTTTCCGCCGGTGACGATGTCGATGCCTGGGCGTCGGTGGGCGTTGTTTCCCGAAGTGATCATGACTTCATCAGCCGCGATGCAACCGTCGCGGCAGCGATGACCGCCGCCGCGGAACCCGTGGGGGCCGTAGGCACCGTGGATGGGGCCGATTACCGGCTCATCGCCGGTGATGGAAGTCCCGGGGCCACCTGCCAAATCGCCTTGGTGGCCGCGATCCATCCGTCTTGCTGAGAGCGTTCAGTCGACCTTTTCCACCATCGCGGTTTTGATGGGCAAAGGTTCCAAGTTCCACAACAGAAGGGGCATTGCCAGTGTTGCGCTGCCCCTTCTGTTGTCATTGGAATCAGGGCGAGGCGGCTAGTGGCTCAGAATCTTGCCGAGAAACGAGCAGGCTCGCTCGTGACGGGGCCGGGCGAAGAAATCCGCCGGGGGGGCGACCTCGAGAATCTCGCCGGTATCCATGAAAAAGACCCGGTCGGCCACCTCCCGGGCAAAACCCATTTCATGGGTGACCACCACCATGGTCATCCCTTCCCGGGCCAGGGTTCCCATGACCTCAAGCACCTCGTTGATCATCTCGGGATCCAGGGCGCTGGTGGGCTCGTCGAAGAGCATGATCTTGGGGCGCATGGCCAGCCCCCGGGCGATGGCCACCCGCTGCTGCTGGCCCCCGGAAAGCTGGGCTGGATAGCTGTCAGCCCTGTCCCGGATGCCGACTTTTTCCAGCAGCGCCAATCCCAGGGTGCGTGCCTCGTCCCGGGGGATATGCCGGACGTGAATGGGCGCCAGAGTGATGTTTTCCAGGGCTGTCATGTGCGGGTAGAGGTTGAATTGCTGGAAGACGAAACCGATCTCGGCGCGGATCCGGGTCAGGCTGATGCGGCTGTTGTGGATGGGAACCTCGTCGACGAAAATTTCCCCCTGCTGGATGTCTTCGAGGCGGTTGATGCAGCGGATCAGGGTACTTTTACCGGATCCGCTGGGGCCGCAGATCACCACCACCTCCCCGGCGTCCACGTGAAAATCGATGTCCTTGAGGACGTGCAAATTGCCGAACCACTTGTTGACCTTGCGGAAGGTGATCACCGTGTCTTGGCTCCTGAAAGCGGTGTGCAATTGATCTGAACCGTCGCAGCGGGAGGCGTCGTAATAAGTTCCGAGAGTTGTGTCAAGTTGCCGGATAATCTGCCACGACGCTTCTGTCAAGCCGTCGCCATCGTCTTCGCGCGTTTGCTAAAATGGAACAGGCTGACCGGAGACGATGAAGATGTGACCCATTTTGCCCATGGCGAGTTTCTCATGGTGGCGATGTACCCCATTTTCGGCTCCTGCAGGACACCTTGCTCGGTGCACAAGGCCGACATGGGGCTGTGAAAACGTTATCGAGGGACTTGAAGATCTGCTTCATAAACGGTATGAACACCCGATGGGCAAAGTGCCGGTTGGCGTTTGCAACCACCGGCCGACGGGGGCGGGATGCGAGAGACGTGGATCGGACGTCGTTATCTGGCAGTGGTGGATCGCCATTTGATGCCGCTGGCCGAGCGGATGGGGATGACGCCGAATCGGGCCACCCTGGCGGGGATGTTGCTGGCCTTGTTGGTGCCGGTGGGCTTTCTTTGCCATCCCCTGGTCGGAGCGATGTTGATCCTGCTCTCCGGCATGGCCGATTCCATGGACGGTATGCTGGCCCGGCGACGGGGAACATCTTCCAGCTACGGGGCTTTTTTCGACTCGTGCCTCGATCGCGTCTCCGACGGGTTTTACCTGGCGGGCATCTGGGTGCTGTTCTGGCCCGATCACCATCCCCTGGCGGGCGGTTTGATGATGACCGCCTGCATGAGCGCCAGCTTCCTGGTGAGCTATAGCAAGGCGAGGGCCGAAAGCCTTGGGGTGCCGCTGAGCGGTGGTCTGATGGAGCGGGCGGCCAGGACCGTGTACCTGCTGGGGTGGGCCCTCGTCCTTGCTCTTGTCCCCTCGGCCCGCGGCCTTTTGCTGTGGACCGGCGCCGCGATCTATCTGGGATTGACGGCGAGCACCGCCGGCGGACGGATGCGCCGGGCACGGCGGTTGATGGAGACGGATGCGCCAATGGTTTGAAGGCGTGGGCCATCGAACCATCGAGCAGGGCGTCCTTTTTCATTGTGTGACGATCACCAAAACCCGCGGGACCTAAGGAGATGGAGCGTAGGTGGTGACAATGGTTGCCAACAAGGGGCAATCCGGCTAAGGTGACACTTTGCCAAAGGCCAGGCGTTCGTTTCAGATACCTCGGACTCATGCGGAGGAGTTGCGCTGATGGAAGACATCCGAATCGCCATTGTGGGTATCGGTAATTGCGCCAGTGCGTTGATCCAGGGAATTCACGGATACGACAAAAATCCAGACCGAGACCCCATCGGCCTGATGCACCCGGTGATCGGGGGGTTTCGCCCCAGCGATATCCGGGTGGTCGCCGCCTTCGACATCGATGCCCGCAAGGTGGGCAAGGACGTCTCGGAGGCTATCTTCGCCGCCCCCAACTGTACCCATGTTTTTCATAAGGATATTCCCCGACAGAACGTCATCGTCGAGATGAGCCCGATTCTCGACGGCTTCTCCGAACACATGCGCCAGTATGCGGCGCATCGCACCTTCATTCCAGCCTCGCTTCCCGAACCGGACAAGGCGGCCGTGGTGGAGCGCCTGCGCCGCAGCGGGGCCGAAATCCTGCTCAACTACCTGCCGGTGGGCTCCGAGCAGGCGGTGCGGTTTTACGCCGAATGCGCCCTGGAGGCCGGCGTGGCCTTCATCAACAACATGCCGGTTTTCATCGCCAGCGACAAGGCGTGGGCGGCGCGTTTCGCGGAAAAAGGACTGCCGGTGGTGGGCGACGATATCAAGAGCCAACTGGGCGCCACCATCGTGCACCGGGTGCTCACCGACCTGTTTGTCAAACGGGGGGTCAAACTGGAGCGCACCTACCAGCTCAATACGGGGGGCAATACCGATTTTCTCAACATGCTCAACCGTAACCGGCTGAAGATGAAAAAAATATCAAAGACCGAGGCGGTTCAGGCGGTTTGTCGCCACCCCTTGGAAGATGACAATATTCATGTGGGCCCCAGCGACTACGTGCCCTGGCAGAACGACAACAAGGTCTGTTTCATCCGCATGGAAGGCAAGCTCTTCGGCGATGTCCCCATGAACCTGGAGTTGCGTCTGTCGGTGGAAGACTCGCCCAACTCGGGCGGGGTGGTCATCGACGCCATCCGGTGCACCAAGCTGGCCCTGCAGCGGGGACTTACCGGCGCCCTTGAAGGGCCGAGTTCCTATTTTTTCAAGCATCCGCCACGCCAGTTCACCGACGACGAGGCGTACCGATTGACCGAAGAATTTATTCGGTAGCCAATCCTGCCCTGTTTTTGCCGATGCCGCATCGGTGCGTCCGGCCTGGACGCACCTGGTTTTCTGAACCCTCTCAAGCGCCGGTGCCCCCGCGGTTATTCATAACCCCGTCAAGAATTTTATCGCCGCCAAGAGATTCCTCGTCGCTGATCCGCGGCTTGGCGGGGGTGTTAGGCATTTTGCGTCGGCGGACCTCTTCTTCGGTTTGCCCCAGGCGTTGGTCTAACACACCTCCAGGTCCGCGGCTGCTTTGATCACCGGCCTCAAAAACGCTCTTGACGGAAAGGAACGCAATATTCTAATTGTAAACATCGTTCTTTTCCGCAATCATCGTTAATTTTCAGGAGGCCGCCATGCATTTCAACCTTGGTCAGATCCTTGCCAATCGCGCTTTTCTCAGCCCAACCCTCGAAGCCTGCGTGGGTGACGGGTATCGCTTCGACTACCGCCAGGCCAATGCCCGGGCTAATCGTTTCGCCGCCGCCCTGATTGGTCTGGGGCTGGCGGCGGGCGACCGTATCGCTCTGCTTTGCAAGAACAATGAACATGCCACTTGCGCGCTGTACGGCGCGGCCAAGGTCGGGATCATCACCGCCATTTTGAACTGGCGGCTGACGGCGCCTGAACTCGAATACATTCTCAACGACTGCGGCGCACGCCTTCTGATCTATGACGGCGAGTTCGCCCCGGTGGCGGAGGCGCTGCGCGGGGTGACGGCGGTGGAGACCTTCGTGCGCCGGGGCGGCCAAGGCCCCGGCACGGAATTCGAAGATCTGTTGACAAAAGGAAAGGGTGCCGAACCCGTTTACGCCGGTGCCGACGATGATCCCTGTGTGCTGATGTACACCTCAGGCACCACCGGTAAACCCAAGGGGGCCATGATCAGCCACCGCAACACCTTCTGGGCCTCCATCGGACTGACCCACACCCTCCGTTGGGCGCACAAGGACCGCTACCTGCTCACCGCTCCGCTCTTTCACATCGGCGGCCTGGCCCCGGTGCTGGCCAACGTCCATGTGGGCGTGACAACAGTCTATCTTCCCGATTTTCATCCCGTAACGGTATTTGAGACCATCGCCCGGGAGCGGGTCAACTTTCTGATGACCGTGCCCCTGATGCTCCAGGCCATGGCCATGGTGCCGCCGACGATGACCGAGAAACTCGACCTGACCTGTCTGCGCCATTTCGTATGCGGGGCTTCACCGGTGCCCGAAAGCCTCATCCGCCTCTACGATCAGAAGGGATTCAGGATCGCTCAGGTCTACGGGGCCACCGAGTACACCGGTGCCATCACGTTCTGGACCAACGACATGGGCCTGGACAAGTGCGCGTCTGCCGGCAAACCGGTATTTCACGGAGACGTGAAGGTATTCAAGCCCGGTACCAATCACGAGCTGCCGGCCGATGAAGTCGGTGAGCTGTGCCTCTTCGGCCCCCAGGTTTTTCAGGGCTATTGGCGGAACCCGGAGGCCACCGAGGCGGCCCTAGTGGACGGGTGCTTTCGTTCCGGGGATCTGGGAAAGATCGACGGGGACGGCTGCGTCTACGTCATCGACCGGCTCAAGGACATGATCATTTCGGGCGGTGAAAACATCTACCCGGCGGAGATCGAAGCCGTTCTGGCGGCCCATCCCGCCGTGGCCGAGGTGGCCGTGGCGGGTAAACCGGATGAAAGATGGGGTGAAATCCCGGTGGCGTTCATTGCCCTGAAACCGGAGAAAAAACTGACCGAAGCCGAAGTCATCGGCCTGTGCCGTGATCGTTTGGCCGGCTTCAAATGCGTCAAGGAAGTGCGTTTCGTGGAGGCTATTCCCAAAAACGCCACCGGCAAGATGCTCAAAAACGAGTTGCGCCGCACCCTTGCCCGTTAACTTTTCAAGAGCCAAGGAGAGATCTCATGAGCCTGCCCAATCGTGATAATCCTTATGATTTCGATGCATTCTTAAGTTGGCGCGACACCTGCGACTACTATGCAGACGATCCCTTCGCCCAGGCGGTGGTGCGCGCTTTCTGCGGCGAGATGGCCGGGGTGGTGGACGCCGCGGCCCGCGACGTGTCCAGGAAGGCCTCGTTTCGCTGGCGCCGCATGGCCGAGGCCATCGCTTGGCCGGAAAAGCGTCCCTACATGATGCACTACGACGGCCACCACCACCGCATCGACCGTATCGTACGCCCCCACGAGACCGAGGTGATGGAGCGCGAGATTTTCGGTGAGGCGCTCTTTTCGGATCGGACCCACCCCTGGATCAAGCTGGCCAAGATGTTCGTGATCTATCAGAACAGTGAGGCCTGCATCGCCTGCCCCCTCACCTGCACCGAGGGACTAGTGGCGGCCATTGCGCCGTATGCCGATACTCCGGAGCTGCAGCGCATCCTGCGTCACTGCAAGGAGGGAATCGACGGCGAATTCGCCATCGGGGCCCAGTACCTTTCCGAAATCCAGGGCGGCTCGGACGTGCCGGCCAACGTGTTGGAAGCGGTGGAAGAAGGTGGGGTGTGGCGGCTTTACGGCACCAAGTTTTTCTGCTCGGCCACCCATGCCGACTACGCCATCGTCACCGCCAAGCCCCGGGGTTCGGAGAAGCTGGGACTGTTCGTCATGCCGTCCTGGCTACCGGGGGACCGGGAACGGGAGCGGCGCAACGGTTTTACCATCGACCGGATCAAGTGGAAGATGGGCACCAGCGAGCTGACCACCGCCGAGATCACCCTCAACGGCGCCGTCGCTTACCCGGTGGGCCCGCTGGCGCGGGGCCTGGCCAATGTGGTGGGCATCGTGCTGACCTACTCGCGCCTCACGGTGGGGCTTTCCGGAGCGGCCAGCATGATGCGGGCCTGGCGTGAGGCGGCCAAATACTGCGAATTTCGCGAGGCCTTCGGCCAGCCGCTGAACCGTTTCCCCCTGGTGGCTGGCCAGTTGGCCGAAATCGAGCACAGCGCCAAACGCACCCTGGCCGGCGCGTTCCGTCTTTACCAGGATGTGCTGGCGTTGCCGGGCGGGTTTGCCGGCGCCCGGCCCGACGAGCCTTTGGAGACGAAAAAGAAGCGCTGGGATGTTCGCGAGCTGATCATGCTCCAGAAGATCACCGCCAGTTGGGACTGTCCGGACGTGCTGCGCCTGGCCATGAGCCTGTTCGGCGGCCACGGGGTGATGGAGGATTTTTCGGCTCTGCCGCGGCTATACCGGGATGCGGCGGTCAACGAACTTTGGGAGGGGCCGCGCAACGTGCTGCTGACCCAGATCCATCGTGACCTGCAACGGGCGGCCTCGTGGTATCCGGCGGCCGAGTTTGTGCGCAACGTGCTTGTCGGCGCCCCCGCCGACCTGGTAAAAGAGTTCGAGGCGGAAATCGAAGCGCTCCTGGCCCATCCCGACCTGCTGGCGTTGAATCCCGACACCATCGAGGTCTGCCGGCGCTGGGATCGCTTTTGTCACCGGCTTTTTCACGCCTACCAGGACGCCGCCTTGGCCATGGTGGAATGAAACCGTCCATAAATTGGCGCGCAACCCCCTGCCCATCCAGGAGCAGGGGCTGCGCGCCCAAGGGGTTTTACCGCTGGACCCATGTCAACAGAACCAAGCCCATTCGCACTGCTCAAGGAACAGGAACGCCAAACGCGTCAACGGCTCATCGTGGAGGCGGCTGAACGGGTCTTTGCGCAAAAACCCTTCGAGCAGGTCAGCATGCGGGAGATCGCCAGCGAGGCGGGTATTTCCCCCTCTTCCATCTACCGCTATTTCCCCGACCAGCAGAGCCTTTTCGCCGAAGCCTTCGCCATCGGCACCCAAGAGATCATCTCCCGGGTCGATGCCCGCATCGCTGGGGGCCAAATCGGCAGCCTGCGCGACCTGGCCCGTCTTTACGTCGATTTTCTGCTGGAAAACGACCATTACTTTCGCATGATGACCCACTTCATGCTGGACGGTCGGTTGGAGGGCCAACCGCTGGAAAGGCTCAACCAGGCGGCCCGGGCCATCCTGGAGTTGTTCGAGCGTCTGCTTTCGGGCACTGGTGCCGATGCGCATCTGTCGGCCCATGCCTTCTTTGCCGCCCTGAACGGAATCCTGATTTCCTTCCGCCAGTATCCCGGTCGCAGCCCCGAAGCGGTGCGGCGCCACATGCAAACCCTCGCCGACCTGCTGGCGCGTCGCTTCGAGGAATCCACCGGCCCTCAGTAAAACCACCCTACCATTCGGCCGCCGTCTCGTGGAACCAGTCCGCCAACGGCGGGTCGACGTAAAACCGGGGCTGCAGGAGATCGTCGGCGGGAGCGATGAGCCCTTCGACGTCGGATTTTCCCATCAGATCGAGGAATCGCACCGAGTGGCCGGCCGCCCGGGTGGCGGCGGCCACAGCCCCCAAGCCCATGGCCATGGTGGGCAGGTTGAGGGTTTCGGTGTTGGCCGAGATGAGCAGCACGCGCATATCAAGCCTCCCGGTGGAGCGGGTTACTTCAACTGACTGTCCTTGCTGCCGCGCCGGTTGTAGCTGGCAAGGGCCGTCTGGCCGGCTTCGAGCTTGGCCTGACATTGTACGCAGAGGCGCACGCCGGGGATCGCTCGCCGCCGGGCCTCGGGAATGGGTTCCTCGCAAAGCTGGCAATGAGTGGCGCTCTCACCCTCCGGCAGCCGGCTGCGGGCCAGCTTCACCGCGTCGCCCACGCTGGCATCGATCTGTTCCTGGATGGCCCCGTCGCGGGCCCAGCCAACGGCCATGGTCGCCTCCTTGTTGATGTTGATGCGGTCGCCGCATCACACCGCAATCGTCGAAACCCCAAAACC
>JAQVTF010000145.1 GCA_028700185.1 Desulfobacteraceae bacterium
CGGAGCGCAGCGACGCCACAACTTTAGTCACTTTAGTCACTCGTAATTTTAGTCACTCAGAACAGGTGTCAAGTGAACTAAAGTGACTAAAGTGAGCTAAAGTGAATGAATTCTGTCAGTTATATAAAAACCGGAGCGCAGCGACGCCACCACTTTAGTCATTTTAGTCACTCGTAATTTTAGTCACTCCGTTAGTCACTCAGAAAAGCGTCAGCGACGAGGGATCCGCAGTTGAGAACACAGACGGGAGGATGGCCTAAACCGGAAAAAAACCTCCAAGGGATCATCGCCAAACTTTGAAGGGACCCTGGGGCCGGTTGCCCCGGTTCCGCCAAAGAAAGGGCGCCGCCGTTCTGGCCGAATATTGCCGCTTCCCGCCGCTTTTTCCAACTGCGGCTTCCTCGATGACGGCCTAGGGGAGAGAGACATATGGAACGGCTGAAGATTTCGGCAGAATTATCAGGCCATCGCCCCTGTTCACAAACGTGGCAAGAGGAAAAAGTCCCAGAATTCGAATTTGGGCTCAGGTGCTCGGTGGGCGCAGCATCGCGGCCACCTCCGGATGGTAAGGGCCACCGCTGGCCTCGCGGACGTACAGCGGCGCTTCGACGCGAAGCCCCGGTCCAGCGCCGCGCACCGCTTCCACCAGCGCCTGGCCGGCCACGGCGGCGGGATATGGATGCACCAGGCGGAGGCGCTTGGGTTCCAGGCCTGCCTGGCGCAGCCCGTAGATCAGGTCCACGCCGCGTTCGGCCGGGTAGATGGCGGCGAAACGGCCTCCCAGGTTCAACAGGCGCCGACCGGCGGCGATGAAGTCCGTCAGGTTGCCGAGGATTTCGTGCCGGGCGGCGGCTTTTTCATCGTCAGGGTTGAGGCGTCCGGTACCGGTCGGATGGTAGGGCGGGTTGGCCAGAACCAGGTGGACCGTGCCCACCGCTGCGCGATTCAGCCTCCGCAAGTCGTCCTCGATGATGGTCACCCGGTCTGAAAACGGGTTGTCGGCGATATTGGCACGGGCAAGGGCCGCCAGTTCCGGCTGGATTTCCACCCCGACCACCGAAACGTCCGGGTGCAGAAAGGCCGCCATCAGGGCGACGACGCCACAGCCGGTGCCCAGGTCCAGCACCCGGTCGTTGGGTTTGAAGCGGGGGAAGGCGGCCAGCAGGATGCTGTCGATGGAGAACCGATAACCGTCTCGGTGTTGTTTGATCTTCAGGCGACCTTCGAAAAAGGCATCGCCGGTGAAGGTTTTCATCATCGGCTGACCCGGAAGCGGATTTTTTCGATGCCCGCTTCGGGCAGGCCGGCGTTGATGCGGGTGATCATTTCGGCCTTGAGAAACTGGAGCTGCTGCATCCAGACGCTGCTGGCCACATCCACCAACAGCAGATGGTCCTTGAGCCCCACCGGGCGGGCATTGGCCGCGATGGCCGCCCCCACCAGCGCCTCCCAGCGGCGACAGATATCCAGCAGCGCCTTGTCGCCGCTGGGGCACAACCGCGCCAGGGCGTCTTCAAGCAGGCGGCCGATATGAACCGGGGCCGAATTTTGCGATGAGGGTCTGTCCATGGGGTTGATCTACCGGCCCGCACGGCGCCTGTCAAGCGGCGTCAATGGCGCGCCGCCGGGATGCCGGTCGGCGTTTTACCCTTGACTTGCGGGGCCGGCTCATCTAATTTCAGATTCGATATCAATAACTTCCGGGCCGGGTTGGAAAACGGCCCCTCAACCTGAAAGAAACGGCGAAGAATATGAGTTGGGACTGGGAGAAACTGAAAGAACAACAGGAACGGCGCACCGGCGGCCCCGTACCTCCCCAGATGGATGAACTGATGCAAAAGTTCAAAAATTTTCGGCTGCCCGGCGGTCCGCTTGTGCTGATCCTGGTGGTGGCGATCATCCTGGGGACGTCGATGTTCTACACCGTGGCGGTGGACGAAGTGGGCGTGGTGCAGCGCTTCGGCAAGTATGTACGCACCACCCAGCCAGGCTTGAACTTCAAGCTGCCGGCGGGCATCGAAACCGTCACCAAGGTCAAGGTGCGGCGGGTTTACGCCGAGGAGTTCGGCTTGACCACCGACGACCAGGGGCGGGTGCGCTTTGGTGCCGGCGATGACAGCGCGTCGGTGTCCATCATGCTCACCGGCGACCTCAACGTGGCCCTGGTGCCCTGGATTGTGCAGTACCGGATCAACGATCCGTACAACTACCTGTTCAAGGTCCAGGACGTGCGGCGCCTGCTTCAGGATATGTCCGAAGCCAGCATGCGGCTGGTGGTGGGCGACCGAAGCATCAACGAGGTGATCAGCAAACGGGAAGAGATCGCCGTCGAAGCGCGTGAACTGTTGCAGGCGGAGCTCGACGAAGCCGAATCGGGCATCAACATCGTCACCATCGAAATGAAGCGTACCAACGTGCCCGGGCCGGTCCAGCCGTCCTTTAACGAGGTCAACCAAGCCGGTCAGGAGAAGGAGCGGATGATCTACGAGGCCCGGGAAGACTACAACAAGGCCATCCCGGCGGCCCGGGGAGAGGCCGAGCGGATGATCCGGGGCGCGGAAGGCTATGCCCTGGAAGTGGTCAATCAGGCCAAGGGCGAAACGGTCCGCTTCAAGGCCGTCTATCAGGAGTATGCCAAAGCCAAGGACGTGACCCGGCGTCGGATTTATCTGGATACGCTGGAAACGCTGCTGCCCAAGCTCGGTCATAAATACATCCTGGATGCCGACCAGAAAAACGTGCTGCCGCTGCTCAACCTCGGCGCCAAGCCCGTACCTCTAGAGGAAGTGACAAAATGAAAACCAAGGGAATCATCATTGCCGTCATCGTCGTGGTGGGGCTGTTTCTTTTCACGGCGGCCTATGTGGTGGACGAGACGGAGCAGGTGGTCGTGACCCAGTTCGGCAAGGTCGTGGGTGAGCCCAAGACCGAACCCGGGCTCTACTTCAAGCTCCCCGTGATTCAGCAGGCGACCTATTTCCCCAAGAACCTGCTCCAGTGGGACGGAGACCCGGGCCAGATTCCGACCCTGGACAAGACCTACATCTGGGTGGACGCCTTCGCCCGGTGGAAGATCATCGATCCGGTCAAGTTCTTTCAGACGGTCAACAACGTGGTGGGGGCCCAGGCCCGGCTGGACAACATCATCGATCCGGCGGTGCGCAACCTCATCACGGAAAACCGGCTCATCGAGACGGTGCGCCGGACCAACCGCCGACTGGATACCTTCGAAGTCGGTCTCGAGGAGATTCAAAAAAACGAGCCCCAGGTATCGGTGTTCATGATCACCACCGGCCGGGAAAAAATCACCGAGGCCATCGTGACCCAGGCCCAGCCCAAGCTCAACCAGTTCGGCATCGAGCTGGTGGACGTGAAGCTCAAGCGGATCAACTACGTGGAGGAGGTGCGCGAATCGGTCTATGCGCGAATGATCGCCGAGCGCAAGCAGATCGCCGAGAAGTTCCGCAGTGAGGGGCAGGGCGAGGCACGCAAGATCCTGGGACAGAAGGAACGCGATCTGAAGGAGATCACTTCGGAAGCCTACCGCGTCGCCCAGGAAATAAAGGGAAAGGCGGATGCCGAGGCCACGCTCCTCTATGCGGAGGCATACGGGGTGGATCCCGACTTCTACTCGTTTACCAAGACCCTGGAGACCTACAGCCAGGCCATGGATAAAAACAGCTCTGTGGTCCTGTCCACCGACACCGAATTTTTCAAATACCTGAAAGATTACCGGGCCGAATAGGGTCAGGGGTCAGAAAACAAAGCACCGCCGCAAGACCGTAGAGGATTGCGGCGGTGCTTTTGTTTGTGTAATGGCTGGAAAAAAGTACGCTTGGCGCGGCGTGCTACTTGCCTTTGCGCCGTTGGTGTCGCGTACGGGCCAGCAGCTTGCGGTGCTTGTGCTTGCGCATCTTCTTACGACGCTTCTTGATAACACTGCCCAACAGATCACCTCCCGTTGTCCGAGTATGCCCGGTCCGCCTCTTAAAATGGGCGGACGTCGTGCGACAATTTCGTGTAATCGACTCAATTAGCACTTTTTTATTTGGCCTGTCCACCCTTAATTTGATAACAATCAGGTCATGACGGAGGTCCGGCGTTTCTCTCCACAACAGGTCGAAACGGTCAGGGAAGCGGTGACGATGGCCGAGGAGGTCGTCAGCGACACCTTCAAGTTGTCGTCGAGTCAATGGCGCTACGACATCAAGACCCTCGAATCGATGGACGATGTCGAAACCGACCCCGGCCCCCTGGCCCAGGTGATCCTTTCAGCCCGGCAGCGCAGCGACTCGTGCCTTCGGTCCCAGCGGGTCGATGTCTACCTGATCTGTCTACAGGATCACGCCATCCTCAAGACCCTGGAGGACCGACCGGAACTGGGGCTCTTCCCGCTGGTGCTCTATGTCATGGTCCACGAGCTGATCCACATCGAACGCTTCAGCCGTTTCAAGCAAAATTTTCAAGCCACCCCTGAAGAGACGCGCAGCGAAGAGGCTCGGGTTCATCGCCTCACCCGGCAAATCGTCGAAGCGTTGCCGGTGGCCGGCATGGATGCCGTCTTGGGTTTTTTCGCCTGTTGGCACGGGCCCATCGATGCCCTGCACGCTCCCGGAACGGGGCCCCCTTAGCGCTCATTTCAGCATTGCCGCTGGAGATGCCCGGGCGCGTTCCAGGTTCCGGATTCCGGCACTGCCGCCGGCAGATGGCCTGCCCGCCTTTCTTCCACCGTCATCCCGTGCAGCCACTTTTTTTGCGCTGTCACACCGACGGAGCGCAAGCGACAAGGGATCTCCTTCGAATTTCGGCCGTCTGTCGACAATTTTCACCCCCATCGCGGGCATGGACCCCTCCTACCGTGCTGTCGTAGGAGCGGGCCATGCCCGCGAAACCAGCTTGTCAACAGGCCGAAACGATGATCAAGGTCCGGAGACTCCTCGCTGAGGCTGGGAATGACAAAAAAGGCGCTCGGCGTGACCAGGGAATGAGGTGGGCATCCCGAGAGACATCTCCCTGTCATTCCGACGGAGGGATAAACGACGGCGGCTGAAGACCCGCGAAAATTGAACCGCGACGCCAGGGACCTTGGTCCTGAGATGGCCGCTTGATTTCGGGTGCCTTGACAAGTCCGAAGCGGGACCTATATTTACGCATTCTTTCGCCAACCTGAAGTGATTCGCGCAAATTTCAGGAGTGTTGAGCCATGCCGATTTACGAGTACGAATGCGAAAACTGTGGCCGGATTGAGGAAGTTCTTCAGCGATTTTCAGATGAACCGCTCACCCGTTGTCGCCATTGCGCCGGCAAACTGCACAAGCTGGTCTCCCAGAGTTCGTTTCATCTCAAGGGAGGCGGGTGGTACGTGACGGACTATGCGCGCAAAGACGGCGGACGCAGCGAGAAGGCGGCTGAAAAACCGGCCGCCGGCGGTGCGGATGCCGGGTCAACGGGGAGCGGAGAGAAGAGCGACGCCAAGAGTGACTGAAGTGGAAAACAGAAAAGGAGAGGTTGCACGATGAAATTGAAACCACTGAACGACCGGATTCTTGTAAAGCGCCTTGAAGAGGTGAACACGACCAAAGGTGGGATCATCATTCCCGATTCGGCCAAGGAAAAGCCGGCTGAAGGTAAGGTGATCGCCGTCGGCAACGGCCGGCGCGGGGAGGATGGGAAGCCTATCCCCTTGGAGATCAAGCAGGACGACCGCGTATTGTTCGGCAAATACAGCGGTACCGAAGTCAAGCTCGAAGGCGAAGAGTACCTGATCCTTCGAGAAGACGACGTGCTGGGCATCATCGAATGATCGACCGCCGCCAACGGTTCGCATCTGCTCGTTTTTTGATGAATCTTGAAGACTGACGTTAAGGAGGAGTGATTAAAATGGCCAAAGAAATCAAGTATGATATGAAGGCCCGCGAGGCCATGCTCAAAGGTGTCAGAACGCTGGCGGACGCCGTTGTGGTGACCCTCGGCCCCCGGGGGCGCAACGTGGTGATCGATAAATCCTGGGGCGCCCCCACGGTGACCAAGGACGGCGTGACGGTGGCCAAGGAGATCGAACTCGAGGACAAGTTCGAAAACATGGGCGCCCAGATGGTGAAGGAAGTGGCCAGCAAGACCAGCGACATGGCCGGTGACGGCACCACCACCGCGACGGTCCTGGCGCGCGCCATCTACGAGGAAGGCCAGAAGCTGGTGGTGGCGGGCAACAGCCCCATGGCCATCAAACGCGGCATCGACAAGGCCGTTGAAGTGGCGGTCAAGGAGTTGCAGAAGCTGAGCAAGCCCACCAAGGACCAGCGTGAAATCGCCCAGGTCGGTACCATTTCAGCCAACAACGACGAGACCATCGGCAACATCATTGCCGACGCGATGAACAAGGTGGGCAAGGAAGGCGTCATCACCGTCGAAGAGGCCAAGGGAATGGAGACCACCCTCGAAGTGGTGGAGGGGATGCAGTTCGACCGCGGTTACATTTCTCCTTACTTCGTCACCGATCCGGACAAGATGCTCGCCTCCATCGAGGATCCCTATATCCTGATCAACGAGAAGAAGGTCAGCAACATGAAAGACCTGCTGCCGATTCTGGAGCAGGTGGCCAAGATGGGCAAGCCCCTGGTGATCATCGCCGAGGATGTCGAGGGCGAAGCCCTGGCGACCCTGGTGGTCAACAAGCTGCGCGGCACCATCCAGGTGGCCGCTGTCAAGGCCCCGGGTTTTGGGGACCGTCGCAAGGCCATGCTCGAAGACATCGCCATCCTCACCGGTGGTCAGGTGGTCAGCGAGGATCTGGGCGTGAAGCTGGAGAACGTTTCTCTCCAGGATCTCGGCAAGGCCAAGCGGATCACCATCGACAAGGACAACACCACCATCGTGGACGGCGCCGGTAGCCGCAGCGCTCTGGAAGGCCGGGTGAAGCAGATCCGGGCCCAGATCGAGGAGACCTCCAGCGACTACGATCGGGAAAAGCTCCAGGAGCGGCTGGCCAAGCTCATCGGCGGCGTGGCCGTGATCAACGTTGGCGCTGCCACCGAGACCGAGATGAAGGAGAAAAAGGCCCGTGTGGAAGACGCGCTGAACGCCACCCGTGCCGCGGTGGAAGAGGGGATCGTCCCCGGGGGCGGCGTGGCCCTGGTCCGGTGCCTGGACGCCCTGGAAAAGGTCAAGATCAAGGCCGACCAGAAGCTGGGGGTCAGAGTGGTGATGCGCGCCATGGAAGAGCCGCTGCGCCAGATCGCCAACAACGCCGGGCTGGAAGGCTCCGTGGTGATCGACAAGGTGAAGAACAGCGAAGGTCCCTTCGGTTTCAATGCCGAGACCAATACCTACGAGGATCTGATCGCCGCCGGCGTCATCGATCCCACCAAGGTGGTGCGGTTTGCGCTTCAGAA
>JAQVTF010000146.1 GCA_028700185.1 Desulfobacteraceae bacterium
CCGTCATTCCGCGCTTGACCCGGAATCCATGCGCATCGTGACAAGAAGCCGGCAGATAATCCTGAACCCTGAACGCCGCGCTATCGGCCTTGAACGCGCCTTTGGCGCCTTGAACCCTGAACGCCGCGCCAGCGGCCTTGAACGCGCCGGAGGCGCCTTGAACCTTGAACCCTGAACGCCGCGCCAGCGGCCTTGAACCCCCCGCAGGCGCCCTGCTGACCTACAACCTCCTCCTGCACGCCGCCGCGGCCCTGGCCGGCCCCTTTGTGTTGCCGCCGGTGCTGGCGCGTCGCAAGTGGCGCGGCCAGCTCGGCCAGCGTTTGGGACTGTCCGCCGTGGCACCGGTTCCCGGCGGGGAAAGGCCGTTCTGGGTTCACGCCCTTTCGGTGGGGGAAACCCTTTCGGCCCTGCCGCTGGTGGCCGCCCTGCGTCGGCGCTGGCCGCGTCGCGGCATCTTTTTTTCCACCACCACCCTCACGGGGCAGCACATCGCCCGGCAACGGCTGTCGCACTTGGTGGACCGGCTGTTCTTTTTCCCCTATGACTTGCCGGCGGTGGTGGGGGCACGGTTGCGCCAGGTGCGACCGGCGGCGGTGATTTTGGTGGAAACCGACCTGTGGCCCAACTTTCTGGCCCGGGCGGCAGCGTCCAGGATCCCGGTGGCCCTGGTCAACGCCCGCATGAGCCGGTCTTCCTTCCACGGCTATCGCCGGGCCCGGGCCCTCACGAGGCCGATGTTCGAGCGCCTGGCGGTGGTGGCGGCCCAGACCGATCTCGATGCCCGGCGGCTAAAGGCTTTGGGCGTGGACGCGAACCGCTTGAGGGTGACGGGCAACCTCAAGTTCGATCAGCCCGATGCCGACGATCCGGCCGTTCTTTCGCGGCTTTACCGGCGGCGCTTGCAGGTTGGTCCGGAGACGCCGATTTTGGTGGCGGGCAGCACCCACCGCGGTGTGGAGGAAGAGGCGTTGGCGCTGGCCTGCCGTGGCTGGCGGCAGCGATTTGCCGAGCTGCGTGTCGTGGTGGCGCCCCGGGACCCGTTGCGGGCGGCGGAGGTGGCGCGCCTCTTCCGGCGTCAGGGGGCGGCGTGTGGCTTCTGGTCCCGACTGGACCAAGCCGGTGGAAACGAACCGGTGGTGGTGGTGGACCGCATGGGCGTTTTGCGGCAACTTTACGCCGCGGCCGATGTGGCCTATGTGGGCGGAAGCCTGGCCGGCTGCGGCGGGCACAATCCCCTGGAACCGGCCGCCATGGGCCGACCGGTGCTCTACGGGCCGGACATGAGCGATTTTTCCGCCGTGGCCGAGGCCCTGGAGCAGGCCGGCGGTGCCGTTCGTATCGCCGATGCCGGTGCGTTGGAAGACCAGGGCCAGCGCCTGCTGGCCGATGGGGACCAGGCCCGGCGCATGGGCGCCGCCGCCCGGAACGTGTTCCTCTCCCACCGCGGCGCCGTTGACCGCACCCTGGCACTCATCGCTAAGTTGGTGGAAAAAAGCCAACAACCCCGTCCACCCAACCTTGAACCTCAAACGCGCCGCCTGCGCCTTGAACCCCGCAAAGCGCAACCTTGAACCTTGAACGCCGCGAAGCGGCTTTGAACGCGCCGCCTGCGCCTTGAACCCCGCAAAGCGCAACCTTGAACCTTGAACGCGCCGAAGGCGCCTTGAACGCCGCAAAGCGGCCTTGAACCTTGAACGCCGCGCAGCGGCCTCAAACGCGCCGCCGGCGCCTTGAACCCCGCAAAGCGCAACCTTGAACCTTGAACGCGCCGAAGGCGCCTTGAACGCCGCGAAGCGGCCTTGAACCTTGAACGCCGCGCAGCGGCCTCAAACGCGCCGCCTGCGCCTTGAACCCCGCAAAGCGCAACCTTGAACTTTGAACGCGCCGAAGGCGCCTTGAACGCCGCAAAGCGGCCTTGAACCTTGAACGCCGCAAAGCGGCCTTGAACGCGCCGGAGGCGCCACCCCCATGCGCCTGCAAAAATTTCTCTCCCAGTCCGGTGTCTGCTCCCGGCGCCAGGGCGAAGCCCTCATCGCCGCCGGCCGCGTGGCGGTAAACGGCCAGGTGGTAACGACCCTCGGCACCGTGGTGGATCCGCAAAAGGACCGCGTCAAGGTGGACGGCCGGGATATCGCCGTGGAAACCCGGCTCGTGTATCTGATCCTGCACAAGCCGGTGGGGGTGGTGACCAGTTGCCGCCACCCGGGCCAGCGGGTGGTGACCGACCTGGTGGACCTGCCCCAGCGCATCTTCCCGGTGGGGCGGCTGGACAAGGATTCCGCCGGCCTGCTGCTGCTCACCAACGACGGGCGGATTCATCACCGGTTGAGCCACCCGTCCTTCGATCACGAGAAAGAATACGTGGTGGACGTAAACATCCCTCTGACCGGCGGCATGCTGGAACAACTGGCCGCGGGGATCGTCCTGGACGGCCGGCGCACCCGGCCGGCCAAGGTGGTGCGCCTGGGAACCGCCCGCTTTCGCATCGTGCTCAAGGAAGGGCGCAATCGGCAGATCCGGCGCATGGTGGAAACGGTGGGCGGCCGGGTGGAAAAATTGCGGCGGGTGCGGTTTGCCAACCTGCGCCTGGGGGACCTGAAACCGGGGCAGTGGCGTTTTCTCAGCGCCAAGGAAATCGAAAGCCTCCTGAAAGCGGCAGGGGTATCGGCGAAAACCCCTTCTGAACCCCGGAGGCGATAAGATTTGATCGGAGGGCCAGAAATTCGGAGCTGTCCTGCCGGAGGGGCCGCGGATTTTCACTGTGAAGCCGCCGTGCACCGTCATCCCGGAGAAGCCCCGCACCGTCATCCCGGAGAAACCCCGCACCGTCATCCCGGAGAAGCCCCGCACCGTCATTCCGGAGAAACCCCGCACCGTCATCCCGGAGAAAGCCCGTACTGTCATCCCGAGCGAAGCGAGGGATCTCCGCGCCCATCGCTGCGTCAAGTGGCGCAAACACCTTTCCCGGCCCTTTCGGCCACGGCAAATCGGAGTCTTGACCATGAATCCCATCTCCCATTGGCCCCCGGCCCCGCGCCGGGCGGTGACCCATGTTCTCTGCGACATCGACGATACCCTGACGTTGGGTGGACGGCTGCCGGCGGCGGCCTATAGCGCCATGGAGACCCTGACCGAAGCGGGGCTGCATGTGATTCCCGTCACCGGCAGGCCCGCCGGCTGGTGCGACCACATCGCCCGCATGTGGCCGGTGGCGGCGGTGGTGGGGGAGAACGGCGCTTTTTACTTCCGCTATGATGGGGAAAACCGGCGCATGATCCGGCGTTATGCCCGGAGCAGGGAAGCGCGCGCCGCGGACCGCCGGCGGCTGGAGGAAATTCGAAAACGGGTGCTGGTCGAGGTCCCCGGCTGCGCCGTGGCCGCGGACCAAGCCTATCGCGAAGCGGATCTGGCCATTGATTTTTGCGAGGACGTGGCGCCGCTGCCCATGGACGCCGTGGACCGCATCGTGGCCTGCTTCACCGATGCCGGGGCTCGCGCCAAGATCTCCTCGATTCACGTCAACGGCTGGTTCGGCGATTACGACAAGTTGACCATGACGGTGCGGCTCTTCGCGGAAGTGTTCGGCGTGACGCTGGAATCGGTGCGCCAACGGGTGGTTTTCGTCGGCGACTCGCCCAACGATGCCCCCATGTTCGCCTATTTTCCCCACGCGGTGGGGGTGGCCAACGTGAAACCGTTCGTGGAGCGCATCGAGGCCCTGCCGGCCTGGGTTACCACGGCCGAGGGGGGCTACGGGTTCGCCGAGATGGCCGAGCTGCTCCTGGCGGGAAGATCCGAAACTTGAACCGTGGAAATTCCAGTCCTGTCAGGGTTTCTTCCGCCATCGTCACCCCGGGCCCTGACCCGGGGGCCATGTCAGGGGGCGTTGCAGCGAATGCGGGGTAGCTGAAATCTAATCGTCACCCCGGGCTTTGACCCGGGGGCCATGTCAGGGGGCTGAAAGTTTCCGGAAATCGCGAGGTTCAATCTCGCGGTTCAAGGCCTCATGTCGAGAAGTGCGGCTCCCCGGCTGCAATAGCGAGCAGCGAAGCCCCCGGCTGCAATAGCGAGCAGCGAAGCCCCCGGCTGCAATTGCGAGCAGCGAAGCCCCCGGCTGTCATTCCGAGGAGCGAGAGCGACGAGGAATCTCTGCGCAATTGGCACCACTTCCCGCCGTATTCACAACCGCAGATTCTTCGCTTGCATCCGGAATGACAGCGGGAAGAGGGTTGGCAGGAATGGCAAAAAATCCCATGCCCGCTACGCGAACGGATGGCTCACCACGATGGTCTGATCCCGTCCCGGCCCCACCGACACGATCTGCACCGGCACGCCGGAGAGTTCGGCAATGCGGTCGATGTAGGCGCGGGTGGCCGCCGGCAGATCCTCCAGGCGCCGGGCCACTGAGATGTCCGCCGTCCATCCGGGCAGGGTCTCATAGACCGGCGTGCAGCGGGCCTGGCAGTTGAGATCCGCCGGAAAGTCCTCGATGAGCTCGTCGCCGTGGCGGTAAGCGGTGCAGATCTTCAGGGTCTCGATGCCGGTGAGCACGTCCAGCTTGGTAATCGCCAAACCGGTGAGGCCGTTGAGGCGGCGACTGTTGCGCAGCAGCACGGCATCCAGCCAGCCGCAGCGGCGCGGACGGCCCGTGGTGGCGCCGAATTCGGCCCCGACGGTCTGGAGCCGATGGCCGGTCTCGTCGGTGAGTTCACACACGAAGGGACCGGCGCCCACCCGGGTGGTGTAGGCTTTGACGATCCCCACCACGCCGGTGATGTCCCGGGGGCCGATACCGGCCCCGGCGCAGGCGTTGCCGGCCACCGTGTTGGAAGAGGTGACGAACGGATAGGTGCCGTGGTCGATGTCCAGGTGGGTTCCCTGGGCCCCCTCCAGCAACACCTGGCGGCCGGCCGCCAGGGCGTCGGCCAGTTCCTTGGACACGTTGGTCACGTGGGGGGCCAGGCGCTGGGCGAAGGTCGTGTAGGCCTCCCGGATCGGACCGGGATCCAGGGGGGCGGCGGCGAAATAGCGCTCCAGATAAAAGTTTTTTTCGTCGAGGATCGCCTCCAGGCGCTCGGCGAAGACGTTGGCGTCCAACAGATCCACGAAGCGGATGCCGCGGCGGGTCGCCTTGTCTTCGTAAGCCGGACCGATGCCCCGGCCGGTGGTGCCGATCTTGCGGTCGCCTTTGTGTTTTTCCCGTTCCAGATCGATCTGGCGATGATACGGCATGATCAGGTGGGCCCGCTCGCTGATGCGCAGCCGTTGGGGGCCGACGTCGATGCCCCGGACGGCGATCTTGTCCATCTCGCCGATGAGAATCTCCGGGTCCACCACCACGCCGTTGCCGATCATGCAGATCTTGCCCTGGAGAATGCCCGATGGAACCAGGTGGCTGATGAGCTGCTCGCCGCCCACCACCATGGTGTGACCGGCGTTGTTGCCGCCCTGGAAACGCACCACGATGTCGGCCTTCTCGGCCAGCATGTCCACGATTTTCCCCTTGCCTTCGTCCCCCCACTGGGTGCCGACGATCACGATATTGGCCACGTCCACTCCTCTGTTGGAAACAGGTATCTATTTAACGAATATTGACAGTTCAGGCCGCTAGGCGGAGTTCAGGGTTCAAGGCGCCTGCGGCGCGTTCAAGGCCGCTTCGCGGCGTTCAAGGTTCAAGGCGCCTACGGCGCGTTCAAGGACGCTAGGCGGCGTTCAGGGTTCAAGGCGCCTGCGGCGCGTTCAAGGGCGCTTCGCGGCGTTTAAGGTTCAAGGGGTGATTGTCGCTTGACCTGGTCCTCGGGTCTGGCTTTATTCCGTCATTCCGGGCTTGACTTGAGCCTGCCCCGGACTCGATCCGGGGGAATCCATGTTCATCGGAACGAGTTATCGGAAGACCGGCCAGAGATTACCAAAGCCAGCGTCACCGCCTCGACCAAACCGGGCACCACCGTGTCCGGCAGCACTGAAACCTGACCCCTTCGCCTTTGAAGTCCCTTTATTTTAGCCCTACAAATTTGAGCAGACCTGTTCAAATCCTACCGCCGCTCCCTGAAAAAGGCCTGGATCAACTCCCGGCATTCATCGGCCAGCACGCCGGCGGTGGTTTCGATGCAGTGGTTGAGGCGGCTGTCGGTGCAAAAGTTGTACATCGAGCCGGCGGCCCCCCATTTGGGATCTGGCGCGCCGAACACCACCCGGGCAATCCGGGCATGCACCGCCGCTCCCAGGCACATGATGCACGGTTCCACCGTGGCATACAGCGTCGTTCCGGGCAGGCGGTAGTTGTTCAATTTCGCCGCGGCGGCCCGCATCACCAGCATCTCGGCATGGGCCGATGGATCCGCCAGTTCGATGGTCCGGTTGCCGTCGGCGGCCAGGACGGTGCCGTCTTCGGCGACAAGCACTGCTCCTACCGGAACTTCCCCCCGCTGTCCAGCCTTTTCGGCCTCCGCCAACGCCTGGCGCATGTATCGGTGGTCATCTCCGTTCATGGCATCTGCCCATAACCCGTGGGGACCTTGTCCATTGGATCCACTTTGTCCTTTCCCGGCTCCAGGCCGCCACCGGTGCCCTTTCCCGAGAAGCCGGGGCGGATTCGCCCCGGCGATCAGGGCGAACAAACCGTTGACAAGCCGAAATCTTTGTCCTATATCGACTGCCACATTTCAAGCCGCGCCCGTAGCTCAGCCCGGATAGAGCGCCGGACTACGAATCCGTAGGTCGCAAGTTCGAATCTTGCCGGGCGCGCCAGTCAAATCAAGGGGTTACGGTGACCAGCCGCAACCCCTTTTTCATTGATTTCTACCCTATCTAGTGTCCGTCCAGAAATGAGGATTTTTCGTGAGATACGGCGGGCACCCGATTTAAACCGGAGGAATAGCAGCGCTATTTCAAGGATTTAAATCTGGGGACCCAACGCCGAGATCGCGGAAAAAGACCATTTATGGATGGACACTACCTAAATCCCTTCAATTTAGTTGGAAGCACCGAATTCACCGCGGATACACAGAAAAAAGCAAGGAATTAAAGTGGATGTCTCTGTGGCCGCCGTGTTTTGCGATGTCGTTTCGAATTTTCTGTGATCTTGTAACATATCTTGACAGTCCAAAGTTCTGCCCCCAGACAAAGGGTGGCAGGTACAGTCCGACGTATTACGTACCTGAGACAGGTCACTATACAAAGATAAAGATCAACAATAACAAGTCCATATAAGA
>JAQVTF010000147.1 GCA_028700185.1 Desulfobacteraceae bacterium
GCTGGGAACCATCGAAACGGGGCTCTACGATTTCGACAATTCCCTGGCGTATCTGCACCTCACCGACGCCCAGCGGCTCATGGGCACAGGGGAGGCGGTCACCGGCGTCGCCGTGCGCCTGGCGGATATCTACGATGCCGCCGCCGTCAAGGGGCGTATTGCCGCCGAGCTGGGATTTCCCTACTGGGCCAAGGACTGGATGCAGCTCTACCACAACATGTTCAGCGCCCTGAAGCTGCAAAAGACCGTGATGTTCATCATCCTGACCCTCATCGTGCTGGTGGCCGCCTTGAACATCGCCGGCACCCTCTTTATGATGGTAACCGAAAAGACCCGCGATATCGCCATCCTCAAGGCCATGGGCGCCACGGACCGCAGCATCAGGCGCATCTTCGTCATCAAGGGGATGTGGATCGGCATTGCCGGCACCCTCATGGGCCTGGCCGGCGGTTTCGGACTCTGCACCCTGCTGCGCCGGTACCCGTTGGTGAAACTGGATCCGAAGATCTACCCGTTTACCCGGCTGCCGGTGGACGTGCAGGCTCTGGACGTGGTTTTGATCGCGGGCTTTGCCCTGCTGATCTGTTTTTTGGCGACCCTCTACCCGGCACGGCGCGCCGCGAGGCTCAACCCGGTGGACGGTCTCAGATACGCCTGAAGCTGCCGGCGCCAGCCCCGGCACAAATCGTCTTCAAGATGGAGTACCGCCATGCCCCATTCCCATCGTTCCGATGGCATTGACACCCTCTTGATCCATGCCGGTGAACCCCGACCGCCGCTGGGTGGGGCGGTGATCCTGCCGGTGTTCCAGAGCGCCACCTTCACCTACCCCGGCGCTGGGGAAGATGCCGCACTGCGCTACATCCGCCTCAACAACACCCCCAATCACCAGGTGTTGCACGCCAAGCTGGCGGCTTTGGAGAAGGCTGAAGCGGCCTTGGTCACCGCCAGCGGCATGGCCGCCATCGCCGCTGTGCTTCTCTCCGTGCTGGAGACGGGGGACCGGATGATGGTCCAGGATGGACTCTACGGCGGTACCCACGGGCTGGTTCATCAGGATCTGAAGCGGTTGGGAATCGCGGCCGACGAGGTGTGCGGTGACGATCCGGCCGACTGGCGCGCGCGGTTGCAACCCACCACCCGGGCCTTTTACGTGGAGACCATCACCAATCCCACCATGAGGGTGGCCGATCTGGAGGCGGTGGTCGCTTTCTGCCGCGAACACGGCCTGGTGTCGATCATCGACAATACCTTTGCCAGCCCGGTGAACTTTCGCCCCCTGGAGCACGGTTTCGACCTGTCGCTGCACAGCGCCACCAAGTATCTCAACGGCCATTCGGACATCGTCGCCGGCGCGGTGATGGGTCGGGCCGATCTCGTGGACCGGATCAAACGACGTCTGGACCATCTGGGCGCCTCCCTGGACCCCCACGCCTGTTTCCTGCTGCACCGGGGGTTGAAGACCCTCGGGCTGCGGGTGCGCCGGCAAAACCGTGGCGCCGAGGCCGTGGCCGCTTTTTTGTCCCGTCATCCCGCCGTCACCCAGGTCAACTACCCCGGATTGGAGGCTCATCCGGACCACCGGCGCGCCCGGCGACTCTTCGACGGCTACGGGGGGATGCTCAGCTTCGAAATCGATGGTGGCGTGGCGGCGGCCGAAGCTTTTCTCGGTGGACTGCAACTTCCCGTGGTGGCGCCGAGTCTTGGCGGGGTGGAGTCCCTGGTGACCCGCCCGGCGGCCACCTCCCACGCGGGGATGAGCCCGGCGGCGCGGCGGGCCATGGGGGTGAGCGACGGCTTGGTGCGCCTGTCGGTGGGCATCGAGGCCCCCGAGGATCTCATCGCCGATCTGGATCAGGCCCTGGCGGGGGGGTGAGGGGTTTCGGGCGCCTTGGGCGCGTTCCGGATTGCAGATGCCGGGTTCAAGGTTAAAGGTTGTCAGGTTTCCAGTTTCCGGTTTCAAAAAGAGACGAAGATGCACACCAAGATCGTCACGGCGGCCGAGGCCGCCGCACGCTGCGCCGGGCGGTGCAGCGTTTTTACCAACGGCTGTTTCGACCTGCTGCACGCCGGGCATGTGCGCTATCTGGCGGCGGCCCGCTCCCTGGGCGATCTGCTGGTGGTGGGCCTCAACAGCGATGCCTCGGTGGGGCGCCTCAAGGGGCCCCGCCGGCCCATCACCCCCCAGGCGCAACGGGCCGAGGTGCTGGCGGCCCTGGCCAGCGTGGACCTGGTGGTGATTTTCGACGAGGATGATCCGCGGCGGCTCATCGAAACCATCCGGCCCGGTGTTCTGGTCAAGGGCGCCGATTGGTCCGAGGCGAACATCATCGGCGCCGATTTCGTCAAGGCCCATGGCGGGCGGGTGGAGACCATCGCGCTGGTTCCGGGGGCTTCCACCACCGCCATCATTGAAACCATCCTGGATCGCCACCGCCACTGAGACGGAAAAAAGATGCAGTCGCAACAGCAAAACGGCATTGGCTATTTCACCTTCTGCGGCTTGTCGGCCCTGCCCGGGGTGCGCCACGGGGTCTTCACCCGACACGGCGGGGTGAGCCGGGGCCCGTTTGCCAGCCTCAATGTGGGACGGGTGGACGGAGAGGTGCCGGCCCATGTGGATGAAAACCGGCGACGCCTGGCCGCGGCCCTCGGGGGCGGCCCTCTGGTGGGGATGCGCCAGGTCCACGGCCGGACGGTGAAGGTGGTGACCGCCGAAGACGTTTCCGCCCCACCCCCGACGGCCGATGCCCTGGTGACCGATGTCCCCGGCGTGTTGCTGATGGTGCAGGTGGCCGATTGCCAACCGGTGCTGCTCTGCGACCCGGTAAAGCGGGCGGTGGCCGTGGTACATGCCGGCTGGCGGGGTTCGGTGGCCAACGTGGTGGCGGCCACGGTGCGCACCCTGAAAGAGCACTACGGGACGCGGCCCCGGGACCTGGTGGCCGGCATCGGCCCTTCCCTTGGACCGTGCTGCGGCGAGTTTGTCCATTACCGCCGGGAAATTCCCGAGAACCTATGGCGCTTCCGGGTCGGCGACCACCACTTTGATTTCTGGGCCGTCACCCGATCCCAGCTCGTTGCCGAGGGGCTGGCGCTCCAGCGGATCGAAACGGCCGGATGGTGTACCCGCTGCCGCACCGATCTTTTCTATTCATACCGCAAAGAGGGGACCACCGGCCGTTTTGCCGCCGTCATCGGGCTGGATTGGGGCGGCGGGCAGACGGTGGCCGATGGGCCAGGGAGGCCGGCATGAGCGAGACGGTTTTGCCCCGCGGGCACAATGTTCAAACCAAGGCCCGTATCTTGGCGCACACCGAGGTCGCCCCGGGCCACTGGCGCATGGGGTTGGCGCCGGAGACCGATTTTCCCCGGGCCGAGCCGGGCCAGTTCGTCATGGTGGGGCTCGGCATCGCCGCGCCGCGCCTGTGGCGGCGGCCCTTTTCCATTCACCGTCAGGCCGACGGTCGTTTGGAGCTGCTCTACCGGGTGGTGGGTCCCACCACCCGGGCCATGGCAGATCTGCCGTTGGGGGCCGCCGTGGATCTTGTCGGTCCCCTGGGCCAGGGATTCCGGGTGGCCGAGGGGTTGGGTCGGATCATCCTGGCCGCCGGTGGCATCGGTGCCGCCCCCATGGTCTTTTTGGCCGAGACGTTGGTCGGCCGCCGGCAGCGGAGTTGTGAAATTGAGGTTTTCCTTGGGGGTCGCAGCCGCAGCGACCTGCTGTGCCGGGAGGATTTTCAGCGGCTCGGCCTGGCGGTGACCGTCACCACCGACGACGGCTCCGACGGTGAGCACTGCCTGGTCACCGTTCCCCTGGAACAGGCGACGGACCGGCGCCTCCCCGATCTGATCTGTGCCTGCGGGCCTCCGGCCATGCTGCGCTGTGTGGCGCAGATGGCTCTGGCCCGGGGCGTTGCCTGCCAGGTATCCATCGAAACCCTCATGGCCTGCGGACTGGGGGCTTGCCTGGGGTGTGCCGTTCGCGGAAGCGATCCGGCGGCCGGCTACCGGCACGTCTGCCGCGATGGCCCGGTTTTCGATGCCGGTGAACTGGACTGGTCCGTTCCGGTGGAGACGATTCCGCGTTGACTTGATCCGGAACTTGTGTTAGGTGCCATACCTTCATGATAGATACCGTCTCAGGCCGGTTCGGCCGCCATCTTTTTGAATGAAACGCGAGACCCTGCGCAGTTTAAGGGAGCTGGCTTACTACAGCAGTCTGGGGTTGCAGGTGGCCCTGTCCATATTCATCGGGCTGGGCTTGGGGGTCTGGTTGGATCGACGCTGGGAGACCCACCCTTGGCTGACACTGATCGGGATGGTCGCGGGCATTGCCGCCGGGTACCGCAATATCGGGTTGGCAATTCGCAAGAGCCGAAAATTCTGAGCGCGACGGACACAGGAGCGGCGGTGAATATCCAGGAGCGCATCTTGACCTTCGTGACCCGGACCAACTGGGCGCTGTTCGTTCTGACCAGCCTGATCGGTCTTCTTCTGGCGTCCCGGTCATTCGCTTTTGGCATCATTTGTGGGGGACTCATCGTGACGGTGAACTTTCACCTGCTTCACCGGACCCTGAAAAAAGCCCTCCGGCCACCCCATCTCGCCTCGCACCATGCGGTGCTCGCCAAGTACTACCTGCGTTTCATTGCGAGTGGCGTGATCCTTTTCTTGCTGATTTCCAATCACTTGGTCAATCCTCTGGGCTTGTTTGTCGGCCTTTCCGTCGTGGTGGCCAGCATCACGCTCGCCACTGCCCGTGAACTGAAACGACTCATCTTCAAGGAGGCGGTCTAGGCATGGAACACCCCTATCTATTCGTGGTCAAGCTGTTCGAGGTTATCGGGCTGGGCGGTTTCGCTCATCACTATCCCCACGTGATCTACTCCTGGGTGGTGATGGCCATCCTGATCGTGGCGGGGGCCCTCGCCGCCAAGAGTGTCACTCTGGTTCCGGGCAAGGGCCAGAATTTCTTTGAAATTCTTGTCGGTGGCATCGAGGATTTCATGGTCACGGTGACCGGCGAGGAGGGCCGTTGGCTCTTTCCCCTGGCGGCCACGGTGTTCATCTACATTCTCACCTGCAACCTCATCGGTCTGGTGCCAGGTTTCTTTCCGCCCACCGCCAGCCTCAACACCACCCTGTCATGCGCCTTGGTGGTGGTGATTTTCACCCACATCATCGGCATCAAGTACCACGGGGCCAAGTACGTCAAGCACTTCATGGGGCCGATCTGGTGGATGGTGCCCATCATCATGCCCATTGAGATCATCGGTCACCTGGCGCGGATCCTTTCGCTGAGTTTCCGGCTCTTCGGCAACATGATGGGCCATGAACTGGTGCTGGGGATTCTCTTCTTTCTGGCCGGGGCCTTTTTTGCGCCGTTGCCCATCATGGCCCTGGGTATTTTCGTGGCGCTGGTGCAGGCGTTCGTCTTTTTTCTGCTCTCGATCATGTATTTCTCCGGGGCCATGGAACACGCCCACTGATCGGGAGGGGTTTCCATCGATTTTACGATGCGGGTCGTAAAATATACGGGGTATTGGAAGAAGCAAACCATCATTCATCATCAAAGGAGGTAGCGTTCGAATGGAAGCTCAAGCCCTGCAGTTCTTCATCGCCTGTGTGACGGCCGCCGGTTTCGGCATCGCCATCGCCGCCTTCGGTTGCGGTATTGCCCAGGGTCTCGGTCTGCGCAGCGCCGTGGAAGGCATTGCCCGTAACCCCGAGTCCTCCGGTAAGGTCACCGTGACCATGCTGATCGGTCTGGCCATGATCGAGTCGCTGTGTATTTATGCGCTGGTCGTGTCCCTGATCCTGATCTACGCCCATCCGCAGGCCGCAGCGATCGCCGGTTTGTTCGCTCACTGATTTCGTCGGGCGAAACGCGCGCAACAAGAATCGAAAGGCCGGTCCCTGCCTTGGTGCGGGAATCGGTCTTTCGATTTTTTGTATGCAAGGCCGGCCCCGTGGCATAAGATGCCTGAAACCCGTCTTTTCGGGGCTTGCGCAACGAAATGAAGGAGAGGGGAGGCACCCATGGACACCGACCGATTGCTGGAGGAATGGACCGCCCGCAACCGCAACACCCTCCAAGGCGGCGGCGAAGAGCGCATTGCCAGACAGCATGCCAGCGGTAAGCTGACGGCCCGCGAGCGCCTGGAGACCCTGCTCGATCCGGGCTCCTTCGACGAAATGGACCGCTTCAAGACCCACCGCTGCACCGACTTCGGCATGGATGTCCACAAGGTCCCCGGCGACGGCGTGGTCACGGGCAGTGGCCTGATCCACGGCCGGCCGGTCTTTGTTTTCGCCCAGGATTTCACCGTCTATGGCGGGTCCCTGTCGCTGGCCCACGCCGAAAAAATCTGCAAGGTAATGGACGCCGCCATGAAAATGGGCGCGCCGGTGATCGGCCTCTGCGACTCGGGCGGGGCCCGGATCCAGGAGGGGGTGATGAGCCTGGCGGGTTATGCCGACATTTTTCTGCGCAACGTCATGGCCTCCGGAGTAGTGCCCCAGATCACCGCCATCATGGGACCCTCGGCCGGTGGCGCCGTCTATTCGCCCGCCCTCACCGACTGGATCTTCATGGTGGAAAACACCAGCTACATGTTCATCACCGGCCCGGAGGTGATCAAGGCCGTGACCCACGAATCCGTCACCAAGGAGGAGTTGGGCGGGGCCATGGCCCACAACGTCAAAAGCGGCGTGGCCCATTTCGCCGCTGGCGATGACCGCGGATGCCTGGACGCCATTCGGGCCCTGATGGCCTACCTGCCCCAGAACAACCTGGAGGAGCCGCCCCGGGGACCGGCCACCGACGATCCCGAGCGCCGGGAGCCGGCTCTTCGCCATCTGGTGCCCGCCGATCCCAACAAGCCCTACGACATCCACGACGTCATCCATTCCAACGTGGACGACGGTGTCTTTCTGGAGGTCCACGCCCACTACGCCCGCAACATCGTGGTGGGCTTCGCCCGGCTGGACGGGGCCCCGGTGGGCATCGTGGCCAACCAGCCGTCCGTGGCGGCCGGATGCCTGGACATCGCCGCCTCGCTCAAAGGGGCGCGCTTCGTGCGCTTCTGCGATGCCTTCAATATCCCCCTGGTGGTCTATGAGGACGTTCCCGGCTTTCTACCCGGCATCCACCAGGAGCACGGGGGGATCATCAAGC
>JAQVTF010000148.1 GCA_028700185.1 Desulfobacteraceae bacterium
GGGCACCTGGCTCGGTGCGACCCTGCATGCCTGGAGCGCCGGACTTCTGGCGCGCCTGGTGGAAGTCGGGCCGGCCAGGATGGACCGACACCTGGAAAACGACGAACGAACCCTGGAAATCCCCCGCCCCGGCACCTACACCCTGAGCATGCGCAAGGACCACGGTCTGTGGCTCCAGCGTCCCGACGCCCCGGTGACCCCGCGGTTGGCCGGCGATCTGGATACCAATGATGGCGCCGCCGACCTCTTGCCCCTGGATTCACGCCTCTGGTACACGCTGACGGCGGAAACACCCGCCTCCCTGAAGCTGCTGGCCCCCACAGAGGCCCTGCCGGCACCCGAAATGCTCTGGGACCTACTCCACGCCCTGAACCGCACCTGGGGCCGGGGCGCCGAGGCCCTCCTCGACCGGGTGGAAACCGAAGCCCGCCGCCAATTCGAAGCCCAAAAAACGGTGGATCAACAGGCGCGCAAGCGGGCGGTGGCCCACTTTGCCGATGTCATGTCCCCAGGCGGCGGTGCCCCTCCGGACACGGCGACGGCCGAGGACGCCCTGTTGATCGCCTGCGGTCACGTGGGTCGGGCCATGGGGGTGACCTTCACGCAGCCGGCGGACCTGCCGGCCGATGAGAGCCTGCACACCAAGATTCTGCTTCTGGGCCGCGCCGCGGGGGTCAGGCCCCACAAGGTCAAGCTCACCGGCACTTGGTACACCGAGGACTTGGCCCCCATGGTGGCCTTTCGCGCCGCCGACGGCCTGCCCCTGGCGATCCTGCCCGCCGGCAAGCGGTCCTACCGGTTGATTTATCCCGACGGATCCCCCGAAGCACCTTTGACCGCGGAAACGGCCGGTTCCCTGGAACCCCACGCCTACATGTTCTTCCCTTCCATCCCGGACGGGCTCGCCACCCCCAAGGCGCTGGTCAAAATTGCCCTGGACGTGTGCCGGCCCCAGATCCGCACGATCCTGGCAACAGGCTTCTGTGCCGGGGGCATCAGCCTCCTGGTGCCGGTGGTGACCAACAAGATCATCAGCGACGTGATCCCCGGCAACCACTACCATTACCTCTATCAGATCATGCTGGGGCTCATCGCCGCGGCCGTGGGATCCACCATCTTCGAACTCTTCAAGGCCGTGGCCCTGCTCCGGACCACCTTCAAGGCCGAGGCGCGCATTCAACCGGCCCTCTGGGACCGCCTGCTCAAGCTGCCCATCCCATTTTTCAGCACCGCCAGCGCGGGCGACATCGCCAACCGGGCCAACAGCCTCATGGAGGTGAGCAACCAGCTCAAGGGGACGGTGGTCACCATGGCCCTGGCGGGAATCTTCGCGTCGGTGAACTTCCTCGTGATGTTTCACTACCACAAGAAACTGGCCTTTTGCGGCCTGGGGCTGGTTCTGGCGGGCCTGGGGCTCATCACGGGCCTGGGGTGGTGCCAGATGCGCGGCGCCCGCCGGCTCTACGACATCCAGGGGCGGATCTCGGGCTTGGTCCTGCAACTGACCAACGGAATCTCCAAGCTCAAGACGGCCGGGGCCGAATGGCGGGCCTACGAGCGCTGGGCCGCCCTTTTCGCCGAGCAGAAGCGCGCCGACCTGAAGAGCCGCCGTTTTGGCGTTTGGCAACAGACCGTCTCCAAGGTCTACGACCCGCTGACACGGATGCTGATCATCGCCCTGCTCGTCTTTCAGTGGAAAGACGCCCTGTCCCCCGGCGAGTACGCCGCCTTTAACACCGCCATGGGGGCTTTCGTGGTGGCCGTGCTCTCGGTGGGACCGGTGATGGAGTATCTGAGCAGCATCGTGCTTCTCTTTTCCCGGGTGGATCCCATCCTTGCCGCATCCCCGGAGCCCAACCTGCTCAAGGCGCACCCGGGGACCCTGAGCGGTCGCGTCGAGGTCAGCAACGTCACTTTCAGCTACCGCAAGGACGGGCCGCGGATTCTCAAGGGCGTGAGCCTGGAAGCCCAACCGGGAGAGTTCGTGGCCATCGTGGGGGAATCCGGATCGGGCAAATCCACCCTCCTGCGGCTCATGCTGGGCTTTGAAACCCCCGATACGGGGGGCATCTTCTTCGACGGCCAGGATCTGAGCCAGCTCGACCTGGACAGTGTCCGTCACCAGATGGGGGTGGTGCTTCAGAACGGCAGCCTCATGCCGGGGGACATCTTCACCAACATCGTGGGCGCCTCCCCCCTGACCATCGACGACGCCTGGCGGGCGGCCCGCCGCGCCGGCCTGGAGCCGGACATCAAGGCCATGTCCATGGGAATGTACACGGTGGTGCCGGAAAACGCGCGCACCTTTTCCGGCGGTCAACGCCAACGGATGATGATCGCCCGGGCCATCGTCAACGAGCCCAGGCTGCTGCTCTTCGACGAAGCCACCAGCGCCCTGGACAACACCACCCAGGCCATCGTGGCCCGGAGCGTGCGGGAACTCAACGCCACCCGCATTGTGGTGGCCCACCGGCTCAGCACCATCATGCACGCCGACCGCATCTACGTGATGGCGGCCGGCCGGGTGGTCCAGACCGGCACCTACGCGGAACTCATGGCCGTGGATGGGCCCTTCAGGCGTCAGGCCAAGCGTCAGATGGTCTAAGGGAAAACCGGACAAGATACTCTTCTATCGAGGGAAACGAGATGAAATCTTTTGGTGATACGCCCCCTTCCCGACGACCCGGCCCCCTGCTGGCCGGGGTCCTGATCCTGGTCTGGAGCCTGGGGCTCTGGGCCTGCGGGGACGACGCCCTGATCCAGCAGCGCCAGCGGCACCTGGAAGGGCTGGCCGAGAACGAACCGATCAAGCTGGCCGTGGTGTGGCGCCAGGGCAACGACAGGGCCTTCATCCAGGGGGTCGAACTGGCGGTGGCCGAGCTCAACGCCGCCGGCGGGGTGGCCGGACACCGGCTTGAAATCGTCTACGTGGATGGGTTCTCCAACCTGGAAGAGGCCCGTCAAGCCGTCTATCCGTTGAGCCGGGATCTGAACGTGGCCTTTGCCCTGGGGTTCTACACCTCCGATATCGCCGGCCCCCTGGTGCATCTCACCCAGTATTACGGAATTCCGGCGATGATCAACGCCAGCGCGGACGAGGTCCTCAAGGACCGCTGGACCGGCGGCGTTTTCCGCGCCACGGCCAACACGAGCAAAATTGCCGAAGTGATCTTCGCCGAGTGTCTCAAGCACGCCCCCCAGAGCGTGATCCTGTGTTACAGCAGCAACCGCTACACCGCCGCCATCGCCTCGGCCCTGATCCCCCGGCTGCGCCAGGCGGGCCGGATCGACCTCCAGGCCTATCGCATGGAAACGGTCACCGACGAGTGGCGCTTCAAACTCACCGAATCGCTGGGCAACACCAAATTTCGCCAGCGCCACGTCGCCGCCATCCTGCTGTTGGATAACTTGCAGACCATCCAGGAACTTCTGTCGATTCTGGAGCCTGAAGGCGGGGTCGATCTGGTCTTTGCCAGCGAGACGGGCTTCGATCAGGTGCTGCACATGGTCGAAAAACTGGAGCGGCAACTGCGGATCCCCCTGTACATCGCCACCGACGGTATTCACACGATGATGATGGAAAGGGAAATCAGCACCAGCGAAGACACCATGGTGGCCCGCTTCGAGCAGATCAGGGAAAAAATCCCCAACGAGATGATGCTCTGCGGGTACGAGCAGGCCATGACCGTGGGCCAGGCCATGATCCAGGCCGAATCGGCGGCCCCGGACAAGGTTAAGGCCGCCCTTCGGCGTCTCGAATACCAGGGCGTGTTTCAGTCCTACGCCTTCACCGATGAAGGTGAACTCAAGGCCCCCTTTTTTTTCATGGTGGTCATGGACCAGGGGCACACCAGTGGGTTTTTGCGCTAGTGTCCGCCCGGAGATGAACATTTTTTCGTGAGTTTCCGCGGGCGCCGGATTTGAACCTGAGCCATGGCGGCGCTGTTTCGATGATTTAAATCTGGGGACCCAACGCCGACATCGCCGGAAAAGACCATTTGTAGAGGGAAACCCGAAAAAACGATGAGCACCGAGATGAACGAGGTGATGCGGCCCAAGGCCATCGGGGATCTGAAAGTCGCCCTGGCCGGGGCGGGCGGAGTGGGCGGTTATTGCGCCCGGGCGCTTTACAGTTGCGGTGTAAGGGAGCTGCGCATCTGCGACGCCGACGTGTTTCAACCCAAGAACAACGCCTATCAGTTCTTCGCCTCGCCCCGGACCCTCGGCTGCCGGAAAGCGGAAACGGCCCGTCGGCGTCTTCTCCAAGAAAACGGCCGTCCCACCCGGGTCACCAGCTTCTACCAGGACCTGATGCGCCCCGAGGCGGTATCCCGTCTCATCGAAGGGGCGGATCTGGTCATCTCGGCCCTGGACAACTTCCAGGCCCAGGCGGCCGTGGGGCGGGCCTGCGAAGAAGCCCGGATTCCCTTTGCCATGATCGCCTGTGTGGGGTTCTGCCTCCAGCACACCGTCTACGGCCCCGATCCGCCCCATACCTACTCTTCGGCCTGGAAACACTTTCCCCGCCGAGGGGAAGAAAGCCCTCGCCCCGGGCAAAAATCCCCTCTAGATCGCATGATGCAGCTTCAGTCCGTGCTCTATGCCGCCCTTCTGGCCGGGTATCCCGAGAGAACGATTCACGGAATGTTGACGCATTTTCGGCGAACCGGAATCACGCGCTTCTACAACCTGGCCGGCACCAACTATGCCGCGGCGGCCCTGGGGGTCCTCAACGCGCTGCGGCACGCGGTCCAAGATCCAGCGGCGGTGACCTTTCCCCGGGTGACGGTCCTCGACCTGAAACGACTGACCTCCTTTGACGGCCCGCGGATCGTGACCCGAATCGGCGAACTGAACCGGGCCTGGCACCGAAGCGATGAGGCCGTGCTGGACTGCCTGCGCGCCTGGCGCCCCCCGCAAACCGAAGCGCGGCCGCCCAACCCAACGGATGCCGACGAAAGTTTCCTGGTGGAAGCCGGTGCCGCTTTATTCGGGCGCCGTGGCTTCGAAAAATTCAGAGCCGCCGGAATGGCCGTTTGGGCCGATGCGCCCCTGGCGGCGGACCTTTTGCAAAGTGCGGTCCAGTCGGGCATCGGCACCCTGCGCATCGGGGTCTCCACCGCCGCGGAGGAAGCACACTGGCGCCGGCGCCTGGCGGAATTCACCCCCACCGGCACCGAGGTGACCTGCGTCCGCGTCAACTCACGGCGCTGCGACGATCTGCTCGGCGACGGCCTCCCCGCCATCGCCTGCAACCTGCCGCCGCCGCGAACCGAAGCCCTTCGCCGGGCCTGCGCCGCCCGGGCCACGGACTTTATCCGGACGGCGGTTCGCGGATGGGGCTTGCTCCTGCATCATGCCCCCGCGGGGCATTGCACCGAGGCGGATTCGCGGGCCGAAGAGGTGCTGCTGGATCGGATCTTCGGCGCCTGCCAGCCGGCGCCCTGGGCCCAATCCCTGATAGAGATGCTCGCGGGGGTCATGACCTGGCAATTCACCCAAACCGGCCTTTGCGCCGATCTTGCCCGCGAACGTTTTTTCCTGCTGGATCTCTACGCCATGCGCGCTTGCGCCGATACCGAGGCCATCAAAAACGTTCTTTCCGGAAACCGTTCTCCCGCAACAATCCCTTGGCAGACCTTGCCGATCCGGATGCCATGATCCGCAACTCCTCGCAGGAGGGAACCCTTGGCTGATAATCAAAGAAGGAGAATTTGATGAAAAGGTTTTTCGTTGTTTCAAAAATTGCCGCCCTGTCATTCTCATGCGCCATTATGGCATCCTGTGCCACCCAGCAGCACATTGCGATGCAGAACATTCCGCTCTCCACCGATCCTTCGGGAGCCCAGGTTTTTGTGGATGGAAAACCCTCCTGTGTGACACCGTGCGCCGTGGATCTCACAAGAACCCAGGACCATTTGATCACCTTCCGGAAAGACGGATTCCGCCAGCAGGATGTGCCGGTCCGCAGGCAGTACCAGACGGAGGTATCCCTTCTGAAAGCGATCAATTCCGGCGTCAATGATGCCAAGTTTTTCAAAGATGCCGCTTGGGGCGTCAACAGCGCGGTGCAATCCATCGAGTGGCAGCGGGCATCGGGTGAAGCCTACGCCCTGGTCCCCTCCACCGTATCGCTGAGACTGGTACCGGAAAGCGGCTTTGCGCAAAAAACCACCGACGAACAGGTCTCCCAAAGCTTGGCAGACAAGGCGTCCTCGGTGGAGCTGATGGATCTGGAAGATGAGCACATGCTCGAAACGGCCCTTGAGAATTCGCCGACCAACCACCAGACGGCGTGCTGCCCCTTTCGGTAGGATGGATGGAGCGACAGCGAAATCCATCAAGGTCCTCTGGAATGCAATTTGGAATCAGTAAACGATAGCATCCAGGACGGCCAGCACTTCGGCCAGCAGTGTATCGTTGCCATTTTCGATGCGCCGGGCGCGACGCGCGCGGAAATCGACGGATTTGACTTGCTCGACCATGACGAATCCTGTCAGCTTGCAGCCCTTGGCAATGGGGACGTGAAATCTGGAAGGTGCGCTCCGCCAAGTGCCTTTACGGCGATAATTTACACGCGCTTTCCACCCGCTGATATCTTGTTGACAACCATTCTTATATTTAGTTATTATCCTGGGCGCTTAAAAAAAAATTTCATCACTTCTCACCTTCCACCATCGCCTCCGACTCAACCCGGATCGTTTTTTTTGGGTTGACCTTAAAACAGGAGAAACACCTTCAACGGCCCTCAGTCAAATCCGAAATGAGGAGGACAGACCAGATGAAACAGGCCCGTGGGAACCATGGATGGAGTTTCCTTTTTTTGATCTGTGCCATTTCTCTGATGGTTTCCTGTGGGGGAGGAGGCGGCGACGACGAGACCCCAGCCCCCAGTCCGACTCCATCCACTTCCAGTCCGACTCCATCCGCCATCCTGCAGGGTCTTTTCAAGGACAGCGCCGTGGAGGGGCTCTACTACCAGACCCCCTCCCTCACCGGCCAAACCAATAACGCCGGAGAATTCAAGTACCGAGACGGGGAACAGGTCTCCTTTTTCGTGGGCGACCTCAATGGAATCAAGCTCGGCCAGGCGGTCGTCAACGGAGGCAAGACCGTGATCACACCCATCGATATCGTTTCGGGCGCCATGGACGTCACCA
>JAQVTF010000149.1 GCA_028700185.1 Desulfobacteraceae bacterium
ATGCTTCTGGCATCGAGCCCTCCTTCTTGGAAAGATTGGTTTCTCACGATGTCTTTACTTACTAACAATAATCATTATCGTTAAACCTAATCGCCCTGATTCTTTTGTCAAGCTAAAAAAATCCCGCCATCGAAAGGTGCCGCCATGACCTTTGAAAATCACCTGATTCGCGAAAAGAGCCCCTACCTGCGCCAGCATGCCCACCAGCCGGTGGACTGGCACCCCTGGGGGCCGGACGCCCTGGCCTTGGCCCGGCGTCTGGATCGGCCCATTCTGCTTTCCAGCGGCTATTCCACCTGCCACTGGTGCCATGTGATGGCTCACGAGTCCTTCGACGACCCGGCGGTGGCCCGCCGGATGAACGATGCCTTTGTGTGCATCAAGCTCGACCGGGAGGAACGTCCGGACATCGACAAGCTCTACATTACGGCCGTCTCCGCCCTCACCGGATCCGCGGGCTGGCCGTTGAACGTCTTTCTGACCCCGGATCTCAAACCGTTTTTCGGAGGTACCTACTTTCCGCCCACGAGTCGTTTCGGCACGGTGGCCTGGCCGGACCTGGTGGATCACATCGCCCGGCTCTGGCAGGATCCGGATCAGCGCCGCCGTCTTCGCCAGTCCGCCGAATCGATCACGGCGGCCGTCGTGGCGCACTTGAACGGGAGCCGATCGGGGGCGGTTTCAGGCGGGCCGAATCCGGTTGCCGCGGCACGCCAGGCCCTGGCCCAGCGCTACGACCGACAGAATGGGGGCTTCGGGCCGGCCCCCAAGTTTCCTTCGCCATCGCTCTTGACGTTTCTCATTGCCGAGGGCGATGCCCGCGGCGCCCGGGCCGGCGATGATCCGGAAGGCCTCGACATGGCCCTGGAGACATTGCGGCGCATGATTCGCGGCGGGATTTACGACCAGGTGGGGGGCGGGTTTCACCGTTACAGCGTCGATGAGCGCTGGCACGTGCCGCATTTCGAGAAGATGCTCTACGACAACGCCCAACTGGCCGGCGTGCTCCTGGAGGCGCATCGGGTCAGCGGGGATGAGATGTTCGCCCGGGCCGCGATGGAGACCCTGAATTACCTCCTGCGTGATCTCCAGGGGCCGGAGGGCGGGTTTTTCGCCGCCGAGGATGCCGACAGCCCCGTTTCCGGCGATCCCGCGGCGCCGGCCCGGGAGGGGGCCTTTTACGTCTGGGACCATGGGGCGGTGGATCGCCTCCTGGACCCGGCGGATGCGGCCCTGTGGGCCTATCGGTTCGGGATGCAGCCCACGGGCAATGTCGTCGATGATCCCCACGGCATGTTTACCGGCCAAAACGTTCTCTTTGCCGCCCAGGGGATCGAGGCGGCGGCCCGGCATTTCAACCTGGAAGCTCTGGAGGTGCAGCGCCGTTTGGATGCGGCTCGCAACGTGCTGATGACGGCGCGCGAGCAGCGACCCCGGCCCCACCGGGACGAAAAGATCGTTGCCGAGGCCAACGGCCTGGCCATTTCAGCCCTGGCCAAGGCGGCCGGGCATTTCAAAGACAGTGAAAACGGGGCGCGATACCAGGAAGCGGCGGTCCGGGCCGCCACCTTTGTCCAGAAACACCTCTACGATGCGGTGGCCCATCGGCTCAAACGTCGCTGGTGTGACAGGGAGGCGGGGATCGACGCCATGGCCACCGACTACGCCTTCCTGGCCCAAGGACTGGCGGACCTGTATGCGGCCACGGCGGATACCCGTTGGCGTGACTGGGCCGAGCAGCTCGCCGACGTTCTTCTGGAACGCTTCCAGGATCCCGACGGCGGCCTTTTTCTCACCTCGGTGGATGCCGCCGATGTGCCGCTGACGCGGATCAAGGAGGACAGCGACAGCGTGATTCCCTCGGCCTCATCCGTGGCGGCCCTGGTGATGCGAAGGCTGGCCGCCTGGACGGGTCGCGACGACCTCAGGGCGGCCGCCCGGCGGACGGTGGATGCGGTGTTGGCCCATCTGGGCCAAAGTCCCGAGGCGGCGGCCATGATGCTGACGGCGCGGTTGAAAGCCGGACGAACGAAGGAATAAGAGCCCCGCGAGCCGATGCATCCGTTGTCAAATGGCTTCGTCTATGGTTGGATGTGTTTAAAAGGGGTTTATTGGGAACGGATGGGCTGAAACTGGATAAAGGGAGGATCGATGAACGACAAACCCGTGAAACTCTACTCATTGAGTACGTGCAGCCATTGCAAATCGACCAAGAAGCTGCTGGATGAATGCACGGTGCAGTATGATTTCGTCGATGTGGATCTGCTGGAAGGCGAGGAGCGCCGGGCCATCATCGAGGATGTGAAGAAGTTCAACCCCAGATGCTCCTTTCCGACCATCATCATCGGTGACAAGGTCATCGTCGGCTACAAGGAGCAGGAGATCAAGGAGGCCCTGGGAGTGTGATGAACGCTGAAGAACTCTACGAGATGCTGAAAAAGTCGCAGGAGCCCAAGGGGTATTATTTCAACAAGGATCGGCGGCGGGTGATGGAACTGATGGAGGCCCTGCTGGTCAACAAGCAGCGCTACGGGTACATGGCCTGCCCCTGCCGCCTCGCCGCGGGGGACAAGGAGGCCGACCGCGACATCATCTGCCCCTGCGTTTACCGTGAGGCGGATGTGGCCGAGTACGGCAGCTGCTACTGCAACCTCTACGTCTCCAAGGCGTGGAACGAGGACGAGATGCCCCACCCCTACGTCCCCGAGCGCCGGCCGCCGGAGAAGATCGGCTTCTGAATCGACCTGATCCCTCAGGCGCGAAATTATCGGCGCTGGATACCGCCGTTTTCTTCTAAGGTGCATCACCGGCCGCATTTTGAGGGTGGCTGATGGGTCGCGTCCACGCCTTGCTTCGCTCGTCAGGGGAGATGCGCCGTAACAAAAACCGGGCGCCCTTCCCCCGAAGTCCGCTGTGCAAGTGCGCTCCGCACTCGACACAGCGGGCTTCATTGTTTTTAGGGACACCCGCGCGGCTCCCTTTCTATGGAGGAAGGCCTTCTGCGGATCACCGCCACGGTAACGGATAAGATCGACGTGCGGGCGGAGGCGGGCGAGTGTTCATGGACGAACACAGACCACAAACTTATACAGACAAGCACGGTCGGACAATGCCGGACAGGGAATCACAGGGAATGACACGGGCGGGCACGGACAGGCTGAAATGACTGGGGGGCGGGCATGGTTGAAAAAGAGCCGTTGATCCCCAAGCATGGCGGATACCGGAGACTTAAAAGCTTTCAGGTGGCGCAACTGGTCTATGACGTGACGGTTCGGTTTTGCGAACTTTACGTGGATCGCTTCAGCCGGACCCGGGACCAGATGGTGCAGGCGGCCCGCAGCGGAGTGCAGAACATCGCCGAAGGCAGCCAAGCGTCGGCCACCTCGAAGAAAACAGAGCTGAAACTCACCAATGTGGCCCGGGCCAGCCTGGAAGAGCTGCGCCTGGATTATGAGGATTTTTTGCGCCAGCGGGGCTTGCCGTTATTGGCCCCGGATCACCCTGTGTTGGTGCGGTTCAAACGCAGGCGTTGCGCCAGTCTCGAAGAAGTGCAGGCGTGGGTGGCAGAGAAAAAGAGACGATCGGACGCACACGGACATTCACGGACTTGGCACGGACGACACCCACCGCAAGAATCAGTCCTTGCCGGTCCGTGGCCGTCCGTGTTCGTCCTTGGGGTCTTCCACCCTGGTCGCCAACGCCGCTCTTTCCTTGCTGAACCTATCCTGCCACCTCCTCGACCGCCAGATTGCGGCCCAGGCTGAAGGCTTTGAAAAAGAGGGCGGGTTCACAGAGCGCCTTTACCGGGTGCGCACGGCACGCCGGAGAAAACAGCCATGAGCCGGACATCCGAAAAAGCATCTGAAAGGTACATGGAGGAAGGCCTACTGCGGATCACCGCCGCGGTTACAGGTAAAATCGACGTACGAGGTGCCGTCCAATGAATGCAGAACGGAACGAAGCCTACCTGGCCGGGTTGTTGCGGGAGTTGCGCAAGCTGCCCAACGAAACCGAGTGGGTGGAGTTCAAGGCCAACTATGCCGATCCCCACGAAATCGGTGAATACATCTCGGCGCTGAGCAACGCGGCGGCGTTTTGCGGCAAGACCAACGGCTATCTGGTGTGGGGGGTGGACGACGGCACCCATGACGTTACCGGTACGGCCTTTCGTCCTGAACTGGCCAGAAAAGGAAACGAGGAGCTGGAAAGCTGGCTGCTGCGGTTGACCAATTCTCGCATTCACTTCCGGTTCCATCGCACCGAATCTGATGGGAAACCGATCGTCATCCTGGAAATCCCCCGGGCGACCAACTATCCGGTCAGTTTTAGCGGACAGCAATTCATCCGCGTCGGCGCCTACAAGAAAAAGCTCAAGGATTTCCCTGAAAAAGAACGGGCCTTGTGGCGGATCTTCGATGCCGTCCCTTTCGAGGATTTGCCGGCCGCCGAGCGCGTGCCCGACGAAGAGGTCTTGCGCCTGCTCGACTACCCAGCAATGAGGTTATCGGGCAGGCATTGCGACGGGACGTACCCGTCTATCCCGAGTTGGTTTATTTGACGGTTATTTGATTGCAGCCGGTGGATCCAATGAAAACGACATCCGAAAAAGCCTTCGAGACGGCCATGGCCAACCCTCTGGACAAGTTCGTGCTGGGAATCCGCAAATTGATCGAAGGCCTGATGATGGACCGCATGGCCGAAAACGACAAGATCGTCACCCGTTTCATGGCAAACCAGGAGTTTCAGGGCGCCGCCTTTCCGATTCTGGCCCAAGAAATTGCTGTTGGCGGCTTGGGTTCGCTTGAGTCGGCGAACAACGGCGTGCTCAGGTAGCGCTCGCCGGTGCTGGGGAGGATGACGACGATGCGCCGGCCGGCGTTTTCCGGCCGGCGGGCTATCTGGAGCGCCGCCCACACGGCCGCCCCCGATGAAATCCCGCACAAGATCCCTTCTTTGCTGGCCAAATCCCGGGCGGTGGCAAAGGCCGCGTCGTCGGTGACGGTGACGACCTCGTCGATGATCTGCCCATCGAGGACCGCCGGCACGAACCCCGCCCCGATGCCCTGGATCTGGTGCGGCCCCTTGGCGCCGCCGGACAGCACCGGCGAGCCGGCCGGCTCCACCGCCACCGCCCTGAAATCCGCATTGCGCTCCTTGAGCACCTGGGAGATCCCGGTGATGGTGCCGCCGGTGCCCACCCCGGCCACCAGGATGTCCACCTTTCCCTCGGTATCGCGCCAGATCTCCTCGGCGGTGGTTTCCCGGTGAGCCCGGGGATTGGCCGGGTTGGAAAACTGGTCCGGCATGAAGGCGTCTCCGTTTTCGGCCACGATTTGCCGGGCCCGGGCGATGGCGCCGGCCATCCCCTCGGCGCCGGGGGTGAGCAACAACTCGGCGCCCAGATGTACCAGGAGCTTGCGCCGTTCGACGCTCATGGTCTCGGGCATGGTGAGGCACAAGCGGTAGCCCCGGGCGGCGCAGACAAAGGCCAGACCGATGCCGGTGTTGCCGCTGGTGGGTTCCACGATCAGGGTCTTCGGCCCGATTTTTCCCTCCTGTTCGGCCGCGTCGATCATGGCCCGGGCGATGCGGTCCTTCACGCTTCCCAGGGGATTGAAAAACTCGAGCTTGGCCAGCACTTCGGCCCGGGTGCCTGCGACGGTGGCATGCAGGCGCACCAGGGGGGTGCGGCCGATGGCGGCGTCGATGCGGTCGTAGATGGGCATGGGGGGCTCCTTGTGGATTTATTTGACGCCCGGTTCAGGAAGACTTGATCTTGCCGATGATCAGGCGCGGGGTTTCCAGGATGACCCGGGTATCCGGCGGCACCGATTCGGTGAGCCAGACGTTGCCGCCGATCACCGAGCGGGCGCCGATGACGGTGTCGCCCCCCAGGATGGTGGCGCCGGAATAGACGATGACATCGTCTTCAAGGGTCGGATGGCGCTTCTTGCCCCGCAGGCGCTCACCGGCGTCCCGCGGCAGGGAAAGGGCCCCGAGGGTCACCCCCTGGTAGATGCGCACGTTGTTGCCGATTTCGGTGGTCTCACCGATCACCACCCCGGTGCCGTGATCGATGACGAAGCGTTCGCCGATGGTGGCGCCGGGATGGATGTCGATGCCGGTGAGGCTGTGCGCGTGCTCGGTCATCAGCCGCGGCAGCAGGGGCACATCGAGCTGGTGAAGCCGGTGGGCGAGACGATAGACGGTGATGGCATAGAGCCCCGGATAGGCGAAGATCACCTCGTCGTAGCTGCGGGCCGCCGGATCCCCGTCAAAGGCGGCGCGCACGTCGGTGGCCAGGATCCGGCGCACCGCCGGGAGACTTTCCACCAGCGCCAGAGCACCGGTACGGCCCCGCTCGCTACAGTGGCTGCATGCCAGGTCATGGCGCAGGCACTCGTGGCGCACCGAATGGGTGATCTGCTCCACCAGGCGGTCGAAGACCCGGGAGGCGGTTTGGCCCAGGGCGTAGCGATAGTTCACCGGATCGAGCTTCTCACGGCTGAAGTAGCCGGGAAAAACCAGTTCGCGCAAGCCGGCGATGAGGTCGGCCACATAGGCCTCGCTGGCCAGGGGCGCGTGGTCGATGTGGGAAAAGACATCCGCATCGCTGCACGTATTGACGATGGCATCCACGATGGGCGGGAGTTTTTCCCGGGTTCGGGCGTCTTTTTCAAGGTCTATCCGGCAAGTATCGTCGTCGTGTTCCGGGTGTGCGTTCATGGTGATTTCCTACTCGAACCAGCAGGTGTTCCAGGCGACCGGGACGGTCGTTGTATTTCCCCGGTTTAATCCCGTTGCGGTTCAGTCGAGGCGAAGTTCAGCATCCGGTGTCGGGCCGTGGTCGCAGTATCAGGTCGAAATCAATTATAGGTCCGGTCGTGGTGGAAGTGAAGAGGAGAAGACGGGGCTAAACCGGGGAAAAGCGAAACAAGCCGCATCCTATAGCGGACCCCCTCCGGGGTGTCAACACCCTTTCGCCATGCCCCAGGGCCCGTCAAAGTCGGGGGTTCCGTCACTTTTTTTGCCGAATGGCACCGTTTTCCGCCGATCTTCCCAACCGCGGATGCCTCACCGATGTTCGGCATGAGACGGGAAAATTCAAGTGTCAAGTGAACTAATAAGTGACTAAAGTGA
>JAQVTF010000150.1 GCA_028700185.1 Desulfobacteraceae bacterium
TTCGGGCTGTCTTTCGCCGCATAACCTGGCTTGGTGGTTGCGTGGCAATGGGGCATCCGAAAAATTTTCCGCAAAATCCGCATCGTCACCGCATCCAGTAACTTACCACGAAAACACCACCCACGGAAACCACCCTTCATTGTTTTCATTCGCCGGACCGGATGCCGTGGGATGCAAAAAAGAGACACTGCGTTTCCAACGGCGCCCCCTTACCCGGCGCGACGCAGTTTGCGGATATCGCCGATGCGAATGGTGACGTTCTGACTGTCGAAGTATTCGGCCAAGGGAATGAGGTACTTGCGCGACACGCTCGTCATGTCCTTGAACTGAGGGGTGGAAATCTCGCCATTGGTCTTCAAAAATTCCACCAAACGGGCCTTGAGCGCATCGATGGCCCCACGCTCGAAGTAGAGATCCTCCTTCACCTTGACCAGCTCACCCGCGTTGACAAGAAGCTGTAATACGTCCTTGGCCTGGTTGGGCGGCACCCCGGCCTCGCTGCACAGCTCCTTGAAATAGGGCGGCTGCAACCCGTCCCGGCGGTAAGCTTGGAGGAACCGCTCCTGCAGCGCGCTCTGGTCTGCCGCCAGCGACACCCGGTGGTCCGCCAGACGTACCGCTTCTTCCTCCACCACCAGACTGCCGTCCTTGACCATCTGGTTGAGTACCAGGGTAAAGAGCTTGGTGCGGGCTCCACGCGGGAACTTGCCCTTGAGCTCCTCCTTGGGCATCCCCGCCTTCAGCGGATTGACCCGGTGATAGTTTTCCAAGGCCCCCCGGCACTGCTGCTTGAGCCGCTCGAAGGTGTCGCCGTGAATGTAGATCTGCGCCTCGCGGTCGATCACCAGGGCCGTGCGCCGGGTCATGAGCTTCTGCAGCACCTGTTCGAGGGTCTTGTCAGCCAGGTTGGTCATCAACCGCAGATGCCCCAGCGAGACCCCCTTGACATCCGCGTCGGCCAAGTGCTGGGCCATCACCTGCTCCGGCGTCCCGTCTTGCAGCACGGCCAAGGCTTCAGCGACTTCGGGCCGGTTGCGCTTGTGCTTGGGCGGGATCGGGTTGAGCACCTTGCCCCCGCCGATGGTGCGCACCGGTGAATAGCTGCGCAGCACGTAGCGGTCGTCCCTGACCAAGGCCACCGGCGTATCCAGTCGCAACTGGGCCGAAACCGTCTGGCCCGGTTCAAGCTCCTCCCGATCCAACAACACCAGAACGCCGAGCACCTCGCTGGTGCCGGTGTGAAAGCGCACCCGGGTTCGGTTCTTGGCGGCTTTCTTGTTGCTGGACAGATAGTTCAGGGACACGTCGACCATGAAACTGGAAACCAGGGCTCCCGGCGAAGAGATCACCTCACCGCGTTCCACCGCGGATTTTTCCAGCCCCTGGAAATTGATGGCGGTGCGCTGACCCACCAAGGCCTCTTCCACCACGGCGTTGTGCACCTGGATACCCCGCACCTTGCTCGTGAGCCCCGACGGATAGAGCATCACCGGATCCCCCACCCGCACGCGCCCGCCGCTCAGGGTGCCGGTGATCACGGTGCCGAAACCTTTCATGGTGAAGACCCGATCCACCGGCAGGCGAAACAAGCCGGTGGGCTCGCGGGAAGGGACCTTGGCCGCCAGGGCATCCAGGGTAGAGATGAAATCCTCGATGCCCACGCCGGTGACCGATGAGACCGGAATGATGGGTGCCTTTTCAAGAAAGCTGCCGGCGAGAAAATCCTTGACGTCCTCCGTGGCCAGCTCGAGCATCTCTTCATCGACCATGTCCACCTTGGTCAAGGCGACAAACCCGTGATGAACGCCCAGCAGGGTGCAGATCTCCATGTGCTCCCGGGTCTGGGGCATCACGCCTTCATCGGCGGCGATGACCAGCACCACGATATCGATACCGGTGGCCCCCGCCACCATGTTCTTGACAAATTTTTCGTGTCCGGGAACGTCCACGATCCCGATGCGCAGCCCGCTGGGAAGCGCCAGGGCCGCAAACCCGAGTTCGATGGTGATGCCGCGAGCCTGTTCTTCCTTGAGCCGGTCGGTGTTGACCCCGGTTACCGCCTTGATCAAGGAGGTCTTGCCGTGGTCGATATGGCCGGCGGTGCCTAGTACGATACGTTTCATGAGGATGATTTCGGCTCCCGCTCCTTGGCCCGGCGCTTACGGCGCCAAGCTTCGGTGATATAGGCCATGCCCACGAGAAAAATCCCCAGACCGGCGATGTAGACAATTCCGGCACCGGGGAAGAAGAACCGCAGGAGCACCACGGCAAACACGATCCCCAGTACGGCGCGAATGGCAAAGATCTGGTAGGCGGTCAAGGTCCGGTCCTTAAAAGTTATTTTTAATTTCAGTGTGTTAAAAAAATTATCAAAATCGATCTTATCCCATGATCGCAACGGCGGTCAATACCCGCCGGCTGCCAGCATCGCCTCGGCCAGGGCCAGGTCTTCGGCCGTGGTGATCTTCAGGTTGAAACGCGACCCTGCGATGGTATGCACCTTTCCGCCGGCCGCCTCCACCAGCGCGGCATCATCGGTGGCCTTCAGCCCCGATGTTTTCGCCGCCTGAATCGCTCTGCGAAAGATCCCCAGCCGGAAGGCCTGGGGAGTCTGGGCCAGCCGCAACGGTCCGCGGTCCGCAGAGGCCACGATGATTCCCCGCGCATCGACCCGCTTGACCGTCTCGGTCACCGGTACCACCGGAATGCACGCGCCCCAATGCCGCGCGGCCGGGATCAGGCGCCGGATCAACTCCGGCGCCACAAACGGCCGCACCCCGTCGTGGATCAACACCACGGCCTCGTCACCCAGGTCCGTCAGGGTCGCGACACCATTTTGCACCGAGCCCTGGCGCTCGCTTCCTCCGGGCACCACCGTCACCGGGATGCGCGGGGCGTCGTCCAGGAGGATTTGCCCCCCCTGCTCCCGAACATCTTCGGCCGGCAGCACCAGCACGATGCGCCCGATCTCTTCCACCGCCTGAAAAGCGGCCAGGGTATGCGCCAGGATGGGCCGACCGGCCAGCGCCAGGTACTGTTTGGGCACCGCGGCGCCCATGCGGACGCCCCGCCCGCCGGCCACGATGACGGCGGCGGTTGAGACTGGGGAAGATGGCGAAGGCAAGGTGGGGAGTTCAAGGTTCAAGGTTCAAGGTTTGGGGGTTCGGGGTTTAAAAGGATGAAAAGGCGAGGAAAAACCAAAAAAGCAAATTTCCAGTTTCCAGTTTCAAATACCTCAGCGCAGGTAATCGAGGGCCTTGGGCAACGGGATTCCTTTTCCCATGGAATCCTCGCCGTAGTTCACCGAAGCCAGAATCTCGATGTCGGCCAGGGCGCGCACATCCCCTTCGAAGTGCACGCGCGCGACACCCTCCTTGTTGATCTTGCCCCCGGCCCACTGCAGATCGAGGACGCTGCTGGCATCGAAGCGATCCTGCCCCACCACCATTTCCACCTGACCGCCGTAATGCTGCACGATCTTGGCCACCAGGAGGCTGGGGCGACTGTGAAAACCGAGCTTCTGCGGAATGCCCACTTCAATGCGGCTGCGCTCGATGTTTTCGTTCATGATTTCCTGGGCCAGGCGCCTGCCGTTGTTCAGGTAGAAGCAGACCCAGTACAGCCCGTAGTTGATGGTGCAATCGAGCAACTGTTCCGGATTGACCAGCGAGGCGAGACGATCCTGCACCTGCTTGTAAATCGACTTGTAGCCGGCCTCATGGAGGTGGCGCTCGTAGAAATGCAGCAGGCGCCCGATCATTTGCAACAGGTGAAAGACCACCGAGAAATGGCCCCGCAGGGCCTTGAGCTTACGGTCACCGAACCGGTAGCCGCCGTGGATGACGTAGGTGTCGAAAGAGGACTGGAGATTGTGCACCAACATCTCGAAGCGTCGGATCTCCACCTCGTTGATCCGGTCGGGCACCATGCGTCGGATCTCTTCGATGCCCACGGGCTCAAAAAGGCCCAACGCATCAAAATTACTGGCGATATGAAGCAATTCACTGGCGATTTTGATGATGTTCTTCTTCTGGAGATCCTTGTTGGTGTCATAGATGTCGTAGGCCAACTGCTCGCTGGTCGTCACCCCGGGAAAATCCGCCATGCTGTAATCGTCATCGGGGATGGGAATCCGGAGTCGTTGAGCCTCTGCCAGGATCACCGGCGCCAGATGGATCAGGGCCGAACGGAGAAAGTGGAGCGCCTTGGTCCCATGGGCCTCGAAGGTGTCGTTGTCCTTGAGGTCGTAGAAGATCAACCGGTTGCTGATGTGGGTCTGGCAGTAGCCGCCCAGGCTCAGATGGCGCACCGCGGCGGCCAGCTCCCGGTAGAAGTACCAGTCCGAGTTGTTCTTGGCGCCATGAAAATCCAGAAAATCCTCCAGCACCTGGGAGGAGCCGATGAGGGCGGAAAACAGCTTCTTGGTAAAAAGGTACTTCGGTGAATCGAAGTGCGCGATATACTTACAGCATTTCAGGTAGTCGAGAGAGAAGATGCGCACCTTCTCACCGAAGGAGATATCGCACACGAGCCGTTCGAACTGCATGCAGCCCCCAAAAAGGCTTTACATCATATCGTGTTGGGTGTCGGCAATGGCCTGATCCAGCTTGGCCTGCAACCCGGGCGGCAACCCCTCGATGTCCACGTTGAGAAAACCGCGCACGATGGTGGAAACGGCGGTTTCCTCGTCGATCCCGCGGGCCATGAGATACTCGATTTCGCCCCGGTCGATCTTGCCCACCGCCGCCTCGTGGCTCATCTCCACCCCGGGCACGTGACCGGTGAGCTCCGGGATGGCCTGCATCAGGCCGTCGTTGAGAATCAAGCCTTTGCACTCCAGATGGGCCCGGATGCCCGGCGCCTTGCCCACCAGGTCCCCCCGGGCGATGATGTCTCCGCCGTAGGTGATGGCCCGGGAAATGATCTCGGCCCGGGTCTCCGGGGCTTCCAGCACGATGCGTGACCCCACGTCCAGGTGGCTGCCGCGGCTGGCCACCAGGATGCTGTTGAAGCGTCCCACGGCGCCGCGGCCTTTCAGATAGGTGGTGGGAAACATCTGCAAGGTGCCCAGGGGGCGCAGGGAAATGTAGTTGGAAACCAGAACTCCGCCCTCCTCCACCACCGTGACCGAACGGGGCCGCACATCGACCTTTTCGCCCCAGTCGTGAATCATGGTAAAGGTGAGTCGAGCCCCTTTCTTCACGTAAAATTCCGAAACGCCGATGTGCAACCCGGCGGTGAGGTGGGGCGCCGTGGCGCACCCGGTGATGATGTGCAGGTCCGAGCCGGGCTCGGCGATGACGACGTTGTGGACGTTCTGGGCGAAACCCTGTTTGGCAATGTAAAGACAGGACTGGACCGGGTGGGCCAACCGGACCCCGGCCTCGACCCGGATGAAGTACCCCTCGTGGGGCAACTGCCGGCTGTGGGCCGTGTAGCTGTCCTGGTCGGGCTGGATCTGTTGCCAGAGATAGTCCTTGAGCCAGTCGTAGCGCGCGGCGGCCTCGGTAATGCCCAGGATCTCGAGCCCCGGCTGGGTCGTTTTGCGGTGCACCACCGAACGATCCATCTGCAAAAAGGTGCCGGCCCGGTCTTCCTCCGTGCTCACCCCCACATCCAGCAGCTTGCGGACATCCTCAGGGGGCAACTGGGCCAGGTCCTCCAGGTAGGCGTGGTCTTCGGCCTGGGTGTCATAGCGGTTCACGTCCACTGGGTCTTGGTCTACATCGCGCATCGAAAGCACTCCTCGTAACCGTATTCGCTGATCCACTTGAGAATTTCCCGGGCATTGCGACTGCAGCACATGTGGCCGTCGTAGAGCACCTGTCCCCTGTCGGCGGTGATGTAATCGAGGATGTGGCCGGTGTGGGTGATCACCAGGGCCGACTTGGAATCGGCCGTCTTTTTGTCCTTGGGGGAAACGCTGGCGGCGTATTTCACGCCCCGGTGCAAGAGTCGGTTGATCATTTCGCCCAGCAGCGCGATGTTTTCCAGGTCCACCCCCGACTCGGGCTCATCGAGCATCACCAGGTCCGGATCCTGGGCCAGAAGCTGAAGGATCTCGCTGCGCTTGATCTCGCCGCCGGAAAAATTGGCATTCACGTCCCGGTCGAGAAAATGCTCGAAGTTCAGGTCCCGGGCCAGGTTCTCCACGGACACCTCCCGCTGCCCGGCGCAGATCTTCACCAACTGGCGCGTCTTGAGCCCGCTGATGGCCGGTGGTCGCTGAAAGGCAACCCCGATGCCCAGCCGTGCCCGCTCGTCGATGGGCATGTAGGTGATGTCGTGGCCTTTGAAGGTGATCTTGCCGTGAACCACCTCGCAGCCGGCAAATCCCATGATGGTGAGCATCAGGGTGGATTTTCCCGAACCGTTGGGTCCGAAAAGAATATGGGTCTCCCCATCGGGAATATGCATGTTGATGTTTTTCAGGATCGGCTTGCCGCCGATCTCGACCTTCAGTTCTTCGATGGTCAGCATGGCGAGGTCCGTTGGGGGTTCAGGATTGAAAGTTCAAGGTTCAAAGTCCGACCGGTCCGTTTCCAGTTTCAAGTTTCCAGTTTCAACTTTAAAATTTCAAAAAACATCGGCCGGAGCGGTCCGTAAGCCGAATTCTGTTCCCCGGGGCGGTTACCCGCCGGCGGGGCAACGATCATTCATCTGTGGGCGGCGGTTGCCCGCCGCCTCTGGCGACCTACCCGGGAGCCCAGGCGGGCCACCTGGATATGCTCCCCTATTTGGTCTTGCACCGGGTGGGGTTTACCGAGCTTCCCCGGTCGCCCGGGGAACTGGTGCGCTCTTACCGCACCGTTTCACCCTTGCCTGTGATGCGGCGCCAGTTCAGCGCCGCGTCCATCGGCGGTCTGCTCTCTGTTGCACTTTCCGTCGCGTCGCCACGCCTCCACGTTATGGAGCACCCTGCCCTGCGGTGTTCGGACTTTCCTCCGGAACGTTGCCGCTCCAGCGATCGTTTGTCCCGCTCCGACCGATGTTTTTTGAAACTTGAAACTATAAACTTGGAGGACGATAGCAAGCTCTGCGCCAGATCGCGAAATATTCGGAATAACAAATATTTTTTTCGGCCTTTTGATGGCCCGATCAATGGGCAGGGGTTCTCGCAAACCAAGTTTCAAGTTTC
>JAQVTF010000151.1 GCA_028700185.1 Desulfobacteraceae bacterium
CGCCCTTGAGACGGATCAGCACGGTGAGGGCACCGACCCCGATGCCGAAGACCACCTGGCCGCTGCGCTGGGTGGGACTGGTGACGTAATCGGTGGCCATGAAGAAGGCCCCCAGCATCAGTCCACCGGAAAGCACCGCCAGCAAAGGATCACCGGTAAAAAGAGTCTCGCCGCCGAAGATCCAGGTCAACACCGCCGTGGAGCCGATCACCGACGCGGGAATATGCCAGTGGAGGTAGCCCTTGTAGATCAGGTACAATCCACCGGCCAACAGCAGCAGGGCCGAGGTTTCACCGATGCAGCCGGGCTGGATTCCGAAGAAGAAGTCCGTGTACACCGACATCCGGGAGCCGAACTGCTCCAGCATGGCCGCCATGCCGTAATGCTTCAGCACGTAGAGCGGCGTGGCGGAACTGACGGCGTCCACCCCGGAGCCCATGTACCTGAAGATCGCTCCGTCACGGATCGGCGTGAGCCAGGCGGTGGTCATGGCCACCGGGTAGGTGGCCACCAGAAAGGCGCGGCCGATCAGAGCGGGGTTAAAGATGTTGAAACCCAGACCGCCCATGATGATCTTGGTGACGAAGATCGCCATCACCGCGCCGAGGATCGGCATCCACAGCGGGACACCGGGCGGAATCACATAGGCCAAAAGCACGCCGGTGATGACGGCGCTGCCGTCTTTGACGGTAATGGGCCGCCCCAGCAGACGCTGGGAAATCGCCTCGGTGGCCACGCAACTCAGTACGCTGACGGCCGTGATGATCAGGGTCTGGAAGCCGAAGACGACCACCGACAACAGCAGCGGCGGCATCAGGCAGGCCACCACGGTCCACATGATCCGCTCCACGGTGACCGGGGTCTTCAGGTGGGGCGAAACCGAAACCAGCAGATGATGCCCGTCGCCCTGGCATGCCTGGTGGAGAATGGGGGATGATTTGGTTGCCATTATCCTGCTTTTCTCTTCTGTTCCCGAGCTTCTTTGAGCTTGCGGGCCTGGTCGATTTCCAGCCGGGCCAAGCGGATGAACTGCACCAACGGACGCTTGGCCGGACAGGCGTAAGCGCAACTGCCGCACTCGAAACAATCATCGAGCAGGCCGAAGGCTTCCGTCTCCGCCCCTTTGCCGGCCTCGACGTAAATGCCGATGTTGTTGGGCTCCAGGCCCATGGGGCAGGCGTCGAGACAAAAACCGCAGCGGATGCAGGGGCCGTGGGCCTGGGCATCCACCTCGTCATGGGACAAGAACAAAATGCCCGGGGTGGTCTTGGTGATGGGGATGTCCAGGTCGGAAACGGCGTAGCCCATCATCGGGCCGCCCACCACGACCTTGCAGAGATCTTCCTTGACGCCCCCGAGGTACTGGACAATTTCCGAGATATGGGTACCGACCTTGACCCGCAGGTTGGCCGGCCGCGCGATGGCGTTGCCGGTGACGGAGATCACCCGCTCGGTGAGGGGTTTTCCCAGCACCACGGCGTCGTAGACGGTCTTGGTGGTGTAGACGTTCTGAACAATGATCCCGATACTTGAGGACCGCTGCCCCGAAGGTCGCACCCGCCCGGTGATGCTCTGCATGATCTGGTCCGCCGAGCCCTGGGGGTACTTGACCATCAGGGGGCATACCTCGATCTTGAACCCGTCGCCGGCATCGGCCCGGGCAATGGCCTCGTTGAGGGCCGCGATGGCGTCCGGCTTGTTGTTTTCCACCCCGATGGCGCAGTAGGTAATGCCCAGGATGGTCAACAGGATCTTGGCGCCTTCGATGATCTCATCGGCATGCTCCACCATCACCCGGTGATCGCAGGTGATGTACGGCTCACACTCGGCCCCGTTCAGAATCAAGGTGTCGATCTTGACGTCCGGCTTGAGGTTGAGCTTGACATCGGTGGGGAAACCGGCGCCGCCGAGACCGACGACGCCCCCCGCGGCGATGCGCTCCTGGAGCTGCTGGCGGGAAAAGGCGCGCCAATCCACCGGCGCATAGGTCGGCGCGACCGCTTCCGGGTCGGTCTGGAGGATGATGGCCGGGGCCTTGCCCACCTGGTAATGGAGCACATTGTCCACCCCGAGTACCGTGCCGCTGACGCTGGCGTGCAGCACGGCCCCCAGCCGGGTGCCGATTTCACCGATCCGGTCGCCCTCGCGAACCCGGTCCTTTCTTTCCACCAGCAGTCGGAAGAGGCCGCCGGCGTGCCCGCCGCCGAAAAGGGCCCCATCGTCGGGGTGAGGCTCGGGTCGATGGGCCACGGATACCTCGCACGGGGCCCCGACGTGCTGTTTGAGAAACAACGAGACCTTGTGCGGATCGGGCATCGCCTCGATGGGCAACCGGTTGGTGAGGTCCTTGTTTTCCGGCGGATGAACACCGCCCTTGGGAAAAGTGGCCAGTTGGGTTGACATCGACCGCCCCTATGCCGCCGTAAGGTTCTTTTCAAGCAGTCCGAGCCCGTAAGCTTCCCGCGTGGTTCTGGAAATCTCCTCGGGACGGCCGAACTGCAACGCGTTGGTCGGACAGACGGAAACGCACACCGGCTCCAGCCCTTCGTCGATGCGATCCATGCACAGGTCGCACTTGACCGCCTTACCGGCATCCGCGTTCCACTGGGGCACATGCCAGGGGCAGGCCATGATGCAGGCCTTGCACCCCACGCAGAGACTGTCGACGATGTAGACGAGGCCGTCCTTTTCCCGGCGGCGGATCGCCTCCACGGGACAAGCGTCCATGCACCAGGCCTTTTCGCAGTGGAAGCACGGCACGAACAGCGATGTCATGCGCGGCTTGCCGTCCACCATCTTGGGCCCCAGGACGACGATCTTGCCCAGGCTGGCCTCCAACGGGATCTTCTTTTCCGATTTACATGCAATCTCGCAGGCATGGCAGGCAATGCAGCGCTGCGGATTCGTGGTGATGATGTAATCGCCCATATCTTGATTCCCTCCCCAAAACGGATGTGGTTTTCAAATCTTGCGGACGGTGACCCAACTGTGGTCCAGGGCCGGGCTACCGCCGACCTTGTCGTAGAGACGCTCCTGGAACAGGTTGTCGGGCAGTCCCTTCTGGTGGCTGCGCTTGCTTTCGACTTCCTGGTGGCCGAACCCGTGAAGCATGAAGGCCGCCTCGGGATGGATCATGTCGGTGACGAAGGCCCGGATCTTTCCCGTACCGGTGGGAGAACTCACCTCCACCAGATCGTTGTCGGCGATGCCGAGTTGTTTGGCCCGCTGGGCGTTGATCCAGATCCGGTTCTCGGGAACCAGATGGTTCAGGTAGAGGTTGTTCTGGGTCATCACGTTGGTGTGCGCCACGCAGCGGCCGCACATGAGACGGAAGGCGTCCTCCTGGCGATCCAGGGGCTCGTAGGGCGGCAGGGAAGGAATGTCATGGCTTTCCATCAGGGCGGATTTGACCTCGATCTTGCCCGAGGGGGTCTTGAACTTGATCCCGTCGTTGCGATCCCACCAGATGGCCTTGTCGCTGAGGGAAACAAAGCCCTTTTCGTCAAAGTCCTCGATCTTGATGTCCAGGTCCGAAAGCTGGTAGTTCCAGATGTCTTCGGCGGTTTCGAAGGGGAAATACTGCCCCGCGTCCAGGCGGTGGGCCAGCTCCTTGACGATCCACCACATGGGACGGGTGTCGAAACGCGGTTTGACGCAGGCGATGCGCCGGTTGATGGCCGGCTTGAGGCTGGCGCCCATCTGCAACGGATCGGAGCGCTCCAGGAAATGCGACTCGGGCAGAATTACGTCCGCCATGGCGGTGGTCCCGCCGAAGTTGACGTCGCTGGCCACGATGAGATCCAGCTTCTGCAGCGCCTTCATGTTGGTGTGGTAATCCGGGTTGGACAGGAGCGGGTCGTAGCGAAAGGCAAAAACGACCTTGATGGGATACGGATCCTCGTTGAGCACCGCGTGGGGGAACATGAATCCGACGCCGTGGCTCGGGTCGGCGATGGGAAACTTGTCCTGGCCGCACCCGTCGAAACGACGTTTGTCCTCCATCTCGGGAAACTTCTGGGAGCCGAATGTCTTGAGCCCCGCCGGGTAACCGGCGTCCTTCAATCCCTTCTTGATGAACAGGGCCCCCTTGCTCTCGATGCTGCCCATCAGCCCGTTGAGAATCATCAGCGAACGGCGGAAATAGGTCTCGGTGGGATGGTGGGAGCCGCGGTAGCCGTAGTGGAACACCACCGACGGCTTGTCCTTGCTCACCTCGCGCGCCAACTGGACGATCTCGGCGGCCGGGATGCCACATTCCTTCTCGGCCCATTCGGGGGTGTAGGCCTGCACGAAGTTGCACAACTCATCGAAACCTTCGAACCACCGTTCCACGTAGGCGGCATCGTAGAGTTTCTCCTTGATGATGACGTTCATCAGGGCGTAGTTGAGGGCCAGATCGCCCCCCGGCCGGATCATCTTGTAATCGGTGGCCTTGGCCGCCGTGATGGTGACCCGGGGATCGATGTAGGTGAGCTTGCACCCCTTCTCCAGAGCTGTGATGAACCCGTTCATCGCCTTGATTTCCACCGACTCGAACACGTTGCGCCCGTAGAGGATCGCGTGCTTCACATTGGACCAGTCGGTGTTGATCTGGCCGTCGGTGTAGCCGATGATGGAGCGGCAAGCGGTGTTGATGGACCCCTTGCACACCGTGTCGTGGGTAAAGTGGTTGGGCGATCCGATGGCCTTCTGGAAGGACTTGGAGATATCGGAGATCAGGTTGGCCCGCTCACAGTAGACCGAACTCTTGGCCCCGTACTTGGAAAAGATGTCCTTGCACCGATTGGCCGTGTAGTCCAGGGCCTCGGGCCAGCTCACCCGCCGCCACTGCCCCGAGCCCCGTTCGCCGACCCGGATCAGGGGAGATTGCACCCGCTGGGTATCATTCAAGCCGGCGATGGCCGCCGCCGCCTTGGGACAGACACCGCCGTTCATCGCCGCCACATGGGCGTTGCCCCGGATGCTGACCACCTGATCATCTTCCACCGTCACATCGATGGGGCAGCGCACCGAACACATGAAACAAAGGGTATGAACAACCTTTTTCATCGCCGCTTTCCTCCAATTCTGATTTTGCAAAATCAAATACAGGCTCAAAACGATCAAGGACGAAGGACAAAGCAAAAGACATGCCGCATGGAAAGTCAGCATCCCCTCCGACGTAAAACCGCCAATATCAGCATCCGTCTTTGTCGAGCAGACCGGGTTGAGGCAATTTTCCGTCGATCTCATGTGTCCAGGAGCAAGCAATTTATTGCGGATTGATACCAAACATATCTATTTCTAAAATTTATTCAGCCTGTTATAAATAGCGGAAAAACAACTTGGCAGTGCCATATTTTGTTGGCACTTTTTAAAAAACAACGAAATTCGTCAATGTGTAAAAAGAAAGGACAGTTTCATGGCGCCTGAGCGAATCGCATTGGAAATGGACGGGCTGGCGGTAAAGAACCTTGAGGGAGACGATGTCCCCTTGACATCGTTGTGGGCTGAACGCCGGGTGGTGCTCGCCTTTCTGCGCCACTTCGGCTGACTGTTCGCCCGGCAGCAGGCGGCTGCCTTGATGAGCATCAAGGACCAACTGGACGCGGCGGCCGTCGCCTTGGCGGCGGTGGGCAGCGGTTCGGCGGAAAGCGCACGAACCTTTGTGAGCGACTTCGGATTCAAGGCGGAGATGTACCTGGACGAGGAGCTCAAGGCCTACCGGGCCTTCGGCCTGCACCGGGGCGTATCGAACACCCTGGGGCTGTCCTCACTGCGAAAGGGATGGGCCGCCTTGAAGAAAGGATTTCGCCAAGGGTCCCGCCAGGGGGATCTGTGGCAGCAAGGCGGACTGTTCGTCATCGGTCCGGGAGACCGGCTTCACTTCGCCCACCGGGACCGCTTCGCCGGGGATCTGGCCGATCTGGCGGCGATGCTGGCGGCGGCCGTCAACGAGGCGCCCGCCGGTGTTGGCCCCCATGGTGGCGCGCAGCACCGGAATCGGTGAAGCCTCCGCTTTGTGGATTTTTTTCTCGACAGGTGCCTGACGGTCAGCAACGCCGGGAGCCGTAGCGCGTCACCACATCACGGTAACAGAGCTTCCGGCCGCCGAAAATGTCCAGGGCGCTGCCCACGGTAAAATCGAGGCGCCCTTGGCCCAGGGTTTCAATGGCGTCGATGTCGGCCATGTCCGAGATGCCGCCGGCGTAGGTGCACGGGATGGGCGTCCAGCGCCCCAACTGCGCCACCAGGTCCGACTCGATGCCGCGACAACGTCCCTCCACATCGACGCCGTGGATGAGGAATTCATCACAGAACCCGGCCAGATGGTCGAGGAGTTCGGGCCGGATCGCCTCCCGGGTGAAGGTCTGCCAGCGGTCGGTGACCACGAGGTACCCGGATCCGTGTCGTCGGCAGCTCAGGTCCAGAACGAGACGTCGGCGCCCCACGGCCGCTGCCAGGCGACGCAGCCGCTCGTCGTCCACCAGACCGTCATGGAAAACATAGGAGGTGACAATGACGTGGGAAGCCCCGGCGTCCAGCCAGGCAACGGCGTTCTCGGCGGTGATGCCCCCGCCGATTTGCAGCCCGCCGGGCCAGGCGGCCAGGGCCGCCCGGGCCGCCTCGACGTTGCCGGGGCCGAGCTGAATCACGTGGCCGCCGGTCAGATTGTCCCCACGGTACAGGGCGGCGAACCATTCGGCCGGATGCTCGGCGGTGAAATTGGTCTCCGGTGACGCCTCGTCGCGGAGGGTGCCGCCGACGATCTGCTTCACCGCCCCCCGGTGCAGGTCGATGCAGGGACGAAAGCGCATCCGGGATCAGTCCTCCGGGGAAATGAGCATCTTGGTGAGCTGTTCACTGAGAAACATGATGGACTCGATGTCCAGATGTTCGGTGATGGTCTCGTCGAAGGCCAGTTTCACCTCGGCACCCAGCCCCACCTCCTCGTCGCCGTCCCAGAACCGCAGGGCCACCGGCACCCGGGGCAGCGGGGTGAAACGAAGGGAGAGATCCGCCGACTCGCCGGCGTCGGTGATGGGCTGGCCGCCGATGCGCCGGGCCGCCGCCGCCAATTCGTCCAGGTGCCCGGCAAAGCGCTGGCGCAACAGCGTTTCCACATGGGCCTGCATCGACTTGATCTT
>JAQVTF010000152.1 GCA_028700185.1 Desulfobacteraceae bacterium
TTAGTCATTTACTAAACCAATGCCGCCCAAACGTACCCCAAATATCAGCGCCGCCATGGTGCCCAGCCAACAGTGGCTCGATTTGTTGGACCGGCTCAACATCGGGGCCTTTACCGTGGACATGCAGCGATGCATCACGGCCATCAACCATGCGGCCCGGAGCATGATGGGCCTCGATGAGATCCCCCTGATCGGCCGGGACTGTACCGAGGTGTTTCTCGGGGTGCCGTGTCTGATGCGCTGCCATCCGATCCAGGAAGACTGTCCCGACGTGGCGGCCGTGGCGCTGCGGGCCGGGGCCGACGCCGACCGGGAATTGGTGGTGCGGGTTTCCACGCCGATCTATGACCCCGATGAAACGGTGGTGGGCTGCCTCACCGTGCTTCACGATCAGTCGCCGCTGGCCGATCTCATCAGTCGTATCGACTACGAAGAGCGCAGTCTCAAATTGATCCTCGACAACCTGGACCTGGGGATTTTCACGGTCAATCGCGGGGGGCACATCACCTTTTTCAACAAGGCGGCCGAGGTACTCACCGGGTACAGCCGTCGTGAAGTGCTGGGAAAATCCTCCGCCGATCTCTTTGGCCAGGATTCCCTCAACGTGCCGAACCTGCTGCACCAGGCGGCGGCCGATGAAGACCTGCGGCGCAGCATCAAGTCGCTGATGACCACTCGGGACGGGGTAAAGGTGCCGGTGCGAGCCGACTACCTGCCGCTGCGCAACGAGTCGCGCCAGGTGGTGGGCGGCCTGGCGACGCTCCACGACCTGACCCTGGTTCAGCAGCTCAACGAGGTGATCAGCGAGCGCTACAGCCTGCACAACATGATCGGTCGGGAGCCGGCCATGCAGCGGGTCTTCGAGCTGGCGCGGATGGTCTCCGGCTCCGACGCCACCGTGATCATCGAAGGCCCCACCGGCACCGGCAAGGACCTGCTGGCCAAGGTGATTCACTCCCAGAGCCGGCGCGCCGAGCGTCCCTTTGTCAAGGTCAATTGTGCCGCGGTACCGGAAAACCTGCTCGAATCCGAGTTCTTCGGCTATGCCAAGGGGGCGTTTACCGGGGCCGAGCGCAACAAGCCGGGCCGTTTCCAGCTCGCCGACGGCGGTACCATCTTCCTGGACGAAATCGGTGACCTGCCCCTGGCGCTCCAGGCCAAGTTGCTCCGGGTCCTGGAAGACCGCGAGTTTTATCCCTTAGGCAGCCGGCAGACGGTGCGGGTGGATGTGCGCATCGTTTCGGCCACCAACCTCGATCTGGAGCGGATGGTGGCCCAGGGCCGGTTCCGGGAGGACCTTTTCTACCGGCTCAACGTGATGCGTATCGAGTTGCCGCCCCTGTGCCAGCGCCGGGCCGACATTCCCCTGCTGATTCGCCATATCCTGCGGCGCCTGAGCGCGGCGCGGGCCAGCCGGGTCAGTGGCATTTCAAAAGCCGCCTTCGAAGTGCTGCTCAACTATTCCTATCCGGGTAACGTGCGTGAGCTGGAAAACATCCTGGAGCATGCCCTGATCGTCTGTCAGGGGGAAGAGATCCGCCGCCAGCACCTGCCCGACTACGTTCAGACCACCGATCGCCGGTTGGCCTCATCCCGGTCGGTTGCCCCTTTGTCGAATGCCGGCAGCGAAGATGAAGACCGGCTACGGATCCGGGATGCCCTGCAACGCAGCGGCGGCCGCCGGAGTCAGGCGGCCCGGCTGCTCGGCATCGACCGCACGACCCTTTGGCGCCGGATCAGACGTCTCGGGTTGAATGACGACGGGCTCTAAATGTTGCAGTATGATGCATCCTTGTTGCGCAACGTTGATTTGCAACATATAACATATTATGAAAATTATATAAATTTTTTGACCGCCCTGTTCTTTAATGTTGAAAACGTTGCATCGAGATGGTTGTTGCCTCCAATCCGTCCTGCAAGATTGACGGATCATCAAAATAGCGGAAATCGCCTTGGTCACCATCGCCTCGGTGGGCCTGGATGGGTTGGCCAGGTTTCATCGATTTGAAATCAAAGAATCTTTTGTTTTTGCGAAATTAAACAGGATTCATTTTTTCGGTGTGGTTCTTAAAGGAGAAAGGGCGATCGTCGGCCTGGTCAAAAAACAGATCGTGCTGTTCATTTTTTTGGCACGGTTCGTGTTATTCAAAACATTCGTCAAAATGACCCGGCAAAGCGGTCGCCGCACCGTTCTTCCGTTACTTCTTCTGTCCTGTTCTCATTTCTTCTCTTCCTGCCGCCGCGGCCGCCAGCCTGTTCCACCGGCATTGAGGAGCCTTCGACCTTGTCCCATGGGTGTCCGCGCATACTGGTGGTGGATGATGACCCGGACATGCGGGTGTTTCTTTCCACCGTGCTCACCGAGGGAGGATTCAAGCCGGTGGTGGCCGCCGGCGGTCTGGAGGGGCTGCGCCTGGCCGGTGCCTGCAAGCCCGACCTGATTCTGCTCGAGGCGCGCCTGCCAGGCCGGCAGGGGGCCGATGTATACCGTCAACTCAAGTTGGATCCGGATCTGAAACGGATTCCGGTGATCATGTTGTCCCTGTTGTCGCCCAAGACCTACTTGCACTGCCGGCAGATCGAGGACGGCCGGCAGGGAGAGCGGTTGCCGGTACCGGAAGCCTTTCTGGCCAAACCCCCCGAGGCGGATGACTTGCTGCGGCGTGTGCGGCGTTTGCTGGGGCCGGTGGCGCCGGGGGACCCGGTGGCCGCCGCTCCGGGAGCGGGCCACCTGCCGGAGCCTTGACCGTGCTGCGATCCTAAAAAGGAGCATTTTCATGACCCCGCGTATCGGCTTTTACATCTGCCACTGCGGTATCAACATCGCCTACCGGGTGCGCGTGGAGGAAGTGGCGGAATTTGCCCGTCATCTGCCCCACGTGGTGGTGGCCCGGGACTACAAGTTCATGTGTTCCGATCCCGGCCAGGCCATGATCGAAAAGGATATCCGCGAGCTGGGACTCACCCGGGTGGTGGTGGCTTCCTGTTCGCCGCGGCTCCACGGGAAGACCTTCATGGGGGCCTGTCAGCGGGCCGGACTCAATCCCTATTATTTTCAGATGGCATCGGTGCGAGAGCAGGTCTCCTGGGTCACCACCGACACCGACGAGGCCACCGACAAGGCCAAGAGCCTGGTGGCGGCCGCCATTCACCGGGTCAATTACCACGACCGCCTCGAAGGACGCCAGGCCCCGGTACACCCGGACATGCTGGTGGTTGGCGGCGGCATCGCCGGGATGCAGGCCGCTTTGGACATCGCCGATTCGGGGCACAAGGTCTACCTGGTGGAAAAGGACACCAGCATCGGCGGGCACATGCTCCAGTTCGACAAGACCTTTCCCACCCTGGACTGCGCCGCCTGCATCGGCACCCCCAAGATGGTGGAGGTGGCCCAGAGCCCCAACATCGAGCTGCTCACCTACAGTGAAGTGGAAGAAGTCTCCGGCTTCATCGGCAATTTCACCGTGCGCATCAAGCGCAAGCCCCGCTACGTCAAGGAGGGCGTGTGCACCGGCTGCGGGGAGTGCGCCAAGGTCTGCCCCGTGACCATATCCAACTCCTGGGATGTGGGCCTCGGCACCCGTCAGGCCATCGGCCGGACTTTTCCCCAGGCGATTCCCATCACTTTCAACATCGAGAAAATGGACCGGGCCCCCTGCACCATCGCCTGTCCGGCGGGCATCAATGTCCAGGGCTACGTTCAGCTGATCAAACAGGGGCGTTACCGGGCCGCCGTCGACCTGATTCGTCAGCGCCTGCCTTTGCCCGGGGTGCTGGGACGGGTCTGCCCCCATCCCTGCGAAGCGGCCTGCCGACGGGCCGAGGTGGACAGCGCCGTGGCCATCCGGGACCTGAAGCGCTTTGCCGCCGATCAGGTGCGGGGCCAGCGGCCGGCGCCCCCGGTCATCGGTGATCGACCGGAAAAAATCGCCGTGGTGGGCTCGGGGCCGGCCGGCCTCACCGTGGCCTATTATCTTCGCCTCAAGGGCTACCAGATCACCCTCTTCGAGGCCCTGGACCAGCTTGGCGGGATGCTGCGGGTGGGGATTCCCGACTATCGTCTGCCGCCGGAGGTTCTGGACGAAGAGATCGGCGAGATTCTGGACCTGGGCATGACCGTCCACACCGGAAAACGGCTCGGGGTCGATTTCACCCTGGATCAGTTGCAACAGGAGGGATTCGCGGCGGTGTTTCTCGGCCCGGGGGCCCACGAGTCCCTGCGCCTGAACATCTCCGGGGAAGATACCGCTGCCGGCGTGGTGGACGCGGTGCGGTTTCTGCGGACGGTGAACCTCGGTCATCGCCAGCGGCCCGGACGGCGGGTGGTGGTGGTGGGCGGCGGCAACGTGGCGGTGGACGCGGCCCGCACGGCCCGCCGCCTGGGGGCCGAATCGGTGACCATGGTCTACCGGCGCAGTCGCCAGGAGATGCCGGCCTACGCCGAGGAGATCGCCGGGGCCTTGGAAGAGGGCATTGTCATCGAGTATCTCACCGCCCCGGTGCGGGTGGTGGCCGAAGGTGATCGGGTCGTGGGCTTTGCCTGCATCCGTACCGAACTGGGGCCGGCCGACGCCTCGGGCCGTCGCCGGCCGGTACCGGTGGAAGGCTCGGAGTTTGTCATCGACTGCGACTGCGTCATCCCCGCCATCGGCCAGCGCACCGACACCGGCTGGGCTGAAGGCCTCGAAGGGCTGGAGTGGACGGCAAGGCGCACCCTGAGGGTTGATCCGGCGACCCTGCAAACCTCCATCCCCTTCGTGTTTGCCGCCGGTGATGCCGTCAGCGGGCCGGCCACGGTGATCGAGGCGGTGGGGGCGGCCCACCGGGCCGTGGCGGCCATTGAACGCTTCGTGGCCGGCGAAGATATGGCCGCCTGCGCGGCGGAACTGGCCAAGGTACCCGTCCCCGGCCAGCAATGGGCGCCGATTCCTGAAACCGCCAAGCCCCGATCCCGGGCCACCGCGGCCCAGCGGGAGCCGGCCCGGCGGACCGGCGACTTCGAAGAGGTGGAGATGGCCTTCGAAGAGGCGGCCGCCCGGCAAGAGGCCGATCGGTGTCTCAACTGCGGGGTCTGCTGCGAATGCATGGCCTGCGTGGCCGCTTGCGAAGCCAACGCCATCGACCACACGATGAAACCCGAAGAGCGAAGCATCCAGGTGGGCAGCATCATCCTGGCCACCGGGTACGACACCCTGGATCCAACGCCGATGCAGCCTTACGGGTACGGTCGTTACCGTAACGTTTACACCGCCCTGGAGTTCGAGCGGCTCAGCAACGCCACCGGTCCCACCGGCGGCAGGATCCTGATCCGGGACAACCACGGCCAGTTCACCCTGGCGCCGCGCAGCGTGGCCCTGTTGCACTGCATCGGCAGCCGCGACGTGCGCTACCACGAGTACTGCAGCCGGGTCTGCTGCATGTACGCCCTGAAATACAGCCACCTGATCAAGGAAAAGGTCGGCCACGACACGCCGGTCTTCGAGTTCTACATCGACATGCGCTGTTTCGGCGAGGGCTACGAGGAGTTTTACCGTCGCTGCCAGGAAGAGGGGACCATTTTCATCCGCGGCAAGGTGGCCGAGATCCACGAGCGCCCCGGCGCCGAAGGCGGGCCGCCGGAGCTGGTGTGCATCGGCGAAGACACCTTGCTGGGCCGCAAGGTGCGGGTGCCGGTGGACATGGTGGTGCTGTGCACCGCCATCGAGGCCCGGGCCGATGCCGCCCAGGTGGGCCGCATCTTCGGGGTCAACCAGGGTAGCGACGGGTTCTTCCTGGAGGAGCATCCCAAACTGGGGCCGCTGAACACCGCCACCGACGGGGTGTTTCTGGCCGGCTGCTGCCAGAAGCCGATGGATATTCCCGACACCGTTTCCCAGGCGTCGGGGGCCGCGGCCAAGGCCCTGGCCCTGGCCACTCGGGGCAAGGTGGACGTGGCCCCGACGATCTCCTGGATCGATCCGGACGTGTGCATCGGCTGCCAGGTCTGCATCGGCCTTTGTCCGTACACCGCCATTGAGTTCGACCCCCGTCGCGGCGTGTCGGTGGTCAACCCGGCCCTGTGCAAGGGCTGCGGCAGTTGCAGCGGGTTTTGCCCCAGCGGGGCGGCCCGCAGTCTGCATTTCAAACCGCAGCAGATTTTCGCCGAAATCGACGGGATCATCGATACGATCTGCGAGATCGGCCGATGAGGGGATTGCAGATCTCAAATTTGCGATTTTTGTTTGCCGGAGGGACCTTTCATGAGTGATTTCGAACCGACCATCATCGCCTTTGTCTGCAACTGGTGCACCTACACGGCGGCCGACCTCGCCGGCACCTCGCGGCTCAGCTACCCGCCCAACGTGCGTCTGGTGCGCGTGATGTGCACCGGCATGGTGGATCCCCAATACGTGATCAAGGCCCTGCTGGAAGGTGCCGACGGGGTGCTGATCAGCGGATGCCATCCGGGCGATTGCCACTATATCAACGGCAACTACAAGGCCCGCCGGCGCGTCAAGCTGCTCAAGGCCCTGCTGCCCCAGTTCGGTTTTGCCCCCCAGCGACTCCGCCTCACCTGGATCGGAGCTTCCGACGGCATCGAGTTCGCCCAGGTGATGCAGGAGTTGGTGGACCAGGTGCGCGAACTGGGACCCAGCGAGGCCAAGACGGAGATGGTTATATGAAAGTGACAAGTTACAAGTGACTAAAGTGATCTAAAGTAACTAAAATTGAAGATTTTTTCAGGATTATCAAATTTGCCGGAGCGCAGCGACACCACAACTTTAGTCACTTTAGTCACTGGTCACTTCAGTCACTGGTTTCCCACAATTTTTTGCCATATCCCAAGCTTTTTCAGGAGGACCGGTTCATGGCCAAGACTGCAATGATTCCCGTCGAAAACGGCAACCTGCTGGCCGGGTTGCGCGAATTCTTGCGCCAGGTGCTGGCGCGGCCGGAGATCGCGGCCGTGCTTGTACCCTGTCAATTGCCGATGAAGGCCATGATCATGCCGACCCTGGTCAGCGCACCGGAGCGTTTGATCACTGCCAATCCGTTGGCCCCGGCCTTTCCCCTCAACGCCGCCCGGATGGTTTCGCGGCTGACCCGCAAGGAGGCCGGCGGCACCATCGTGGCGGTACTGC
>JAQVTF010000153.1 GCA_028700185.1 Desulfobacteraceae bacterium
AAGCTCTACCGTCGCCTGAAGCCGCTCTACAAAGAGATCCGCGCCATCACCGGATACCCGGGCTGATCCGGGCCCTTGGGGACAAAGCGGTTGCCAGAATGCGGACTCGGATGGTATGAAATTTTGATTTAACAAGGCACCTACTCCCGGAACGCCGCCGCCGCGGCCAGGAATCGTTCATGCCCCACTCACCTTCAAAGGACACCGCCGAGACTCGCCAGCAGCTTCTACGTCAGCTTCCGGCCATCGATCAACTGCTGGCCGCCGCCCGCACCGACCACCGTCTGGCCGAGGCGCCCTCGACCCTGGTGGCCCGGGTGGCGCGTCAGACCGTTGCCGACCTCAGGGCCACCATCATGGCCGACCGGCCGGTGGCGGCCGCCGACCTGGCCTTCGAGACGATCCTGGCGCGGATGGGGACCGCCGTCGTCGAGGCCCTGCGCTACCGGCTGCGCCGCACCATCAACGCCACCGGCATCGTGGTGCACACCAACCTGGGCCGCAGCCTTCTGGCGGATGCCGCGGTGGAAAATCTCCGCCAGGTGGCCAGCCGCTACTCCAACCTCGAGTACGACCTGGCCAGGGGCCGCCGCGGGTTGCGGTACACCGCGGTCCACGACATCCTGTGCGAAATCACCGGCGCCGAAGCCGCCATGGTGGTCAACAACAACGCCGCGGCGGTGCTCCTCTGTCTGGAGACCCTGGCCACCGGGCGCGAGGTGATCGTCTCCCGGGGCGAGCTGGTGGAAATCGGCGGCTCGTTTCGCATTCCGGACGTGATGACCAAGAGCGGCGCCATTCTCAGGGAGGTGGGCACCACCAACCGCACCCACCCCCGCGACTACCTCGGCGCCATCGGCCCGGACACGGCCCTACTGCTCAAGGTGCACACCAGCAACTACGCCATGGTGGGGTTCACCGCCGAAGTGCCGCTGGCCGAAATGGTGGCGTTGGGCCGGTCCCACGGCATCCCGGTGATGAACGACCTGGGCTCGGGCAACTTCATGGACCTGTCCGCCTTCGGCCTGCCCGGTGAACCCACGGTGCAGCAGACCGTGGCCACGGGGGTGGACCTGGTGACTTTCAGCGGGGACAAGCTCCTCGGGGGCCCCCAGGCCGGCATCATCCTGGGGCGGGCCGATACCATCGCCAAAATCCGCCAAAACCCCATCAACCGCGCCCTGCGTATCGACAAGCTCACCCTGGCGGCCCTGGAAGCGACCCTGCGCCTCTATCGGGATCCCGAACAGGCAGTGGCCCAGATCCCCACCCTGCGCATGCTCACCGCCTCCATCGCCCATCTGGACGCCCGGGCCCATGCCCTGGCCGCCCGGATCGAAGCGGCGGCCGTGCCGGGACTCAGGGTGACCGTTCTGGAGGCGGCGTCCAAGGCCGGCGGCGGGGCCCTGCCCCTGCTCAACCTGGCCACCCGCTGCGTGGGGCTGCGCCCCGAAGCCATGTCCGTGGACAGCCTGGAGCGGGCCCTGCGGGCCAACGACCCGCCGATCATCGGTCGCATCGAAAACGACACGTTTCTTCTGGATGTGCGCACCCTGGCCGACGACGAACTGCCCCTGATCGCATCGGCCCTGGCTAACCTGACCGCGAGGCAAGACAGATGACCCACCCAGTGCAATCGCTGGCGCTTTGCCGCAGCAGCGCCCGGGACTTTCTTTACTGCAAACCCGATGCCCGGCACACGGCCCAGACCGCCATTTTTCCCGACCCCCAATTCCGTGTGGGCGGCGAGGCCGTGCCCGAAATTCTCGTGGGCTCGGCCTTCATCACCCGCGCCACCGCCCTGTTGGAACCGCTGAACCGCTTTGCCACCGCCGTGTTGCGCCTCGACGTGCCGCCCCCCGACGACGATGGGATGGCCGGGGCGACGCCCGCCCACTGGCAGGTGGCGACGCAGTTGGTGCAACTGGAAGCGGAAACCGGCGGCATCAGCGGCTGGCTGGGCTGGGACCTGTTCGGCTGCATCCTGCCCGGTTGGGGCAGCCGGGAGGCGCTGGATCGCATTGAAGCCCTGTTGGCCGCCCTCTCCCAACAGGTCGTGGAGGCCGTCTCGGCCGGGGTGGCCGAATACCCCTGCTTGCAGTTTTCAAAATCCCAGATCCTCGAAAACGCCCGCAAGGCCCTGGATCATGCCGCCTTTTTCGGTCCGGGCCGCTGCGTGGCCTTCGACGACACCTCGCTGAACATCAGCGGCGACCAGCGCTACCAGCACGGCGACATGAACGGGGCCATCGAAGAGTTCAAGAAGGCCCTGCTGCTGAATCCGGACAATGTCAACGTCCACAACAGCCTTGGCGTCTGTTACGGGGTCCTGGGCGCCTACGAAGCGGCCCTGCACAGCTTCGAAGCGGCCCTGGAACGAACCCCGGAAGACGTGATGGCCCTGTACAACACCGGCCTGAGCCACCTGATGATCGGTGATCGGGGCCAGGCCCTGCACTACCTGCGCCAGGCAAGCCGGATCGGAGAACCCGTCTTCGAAGTGGCGTTTCAGACGGGGAGACTCCACCTCGAAACTGGCGAGGCGGCCGAGGCGCGCCCCTTTCTCGAATCGGCCACCCGGCTCAACCCCCGGTCGGCGCTGGCATGGCGTCTCATGGGCGAATGCCTTTTTGCCCTGGACGAGATTCCCGAGGCCGTGGCGGCGTACAAGCGGGCCATCAAGCTCAATCCCGGCGACGCCGAAGCCCTCAGCACCCTGGGCTGGCTATTCGATCGTCAGGGGGAGAACCCCGAGATCACGACCATCTTCTGCGAACAGGCCGTGGACATCGCCCCGGACAACGGGCTGTTCCAGTACCGCCTCGGCATGCTGTACCTGAAACAGCAGCGCCGTGACGACGCCCTGGCCGCCCTTCAGCGGGCCTGCGACCGCGGTCACGACGCCAGCGCCGAGATCGGTCGCATCCTCGCCCATCAACCCGAGGAGAAAAATTGAACCCCTTGCATGACATGGTCCTGGCCACGGCCGCCGACAGCATCCGGGTCAAACAGCGATTTTTCGAGGCCAACGCGCCGCGCATCGTCCAGGCGGCCGAGCGCATGGCCGTCTGCCTGGTGGCCGGGGGCAAACTGCTGCTCTTCGGCAACGGCGGCAGCGCCGCCGATGCCCAGCACATCGCCGCCGAGTTCGTCAACCGGTTCCGCATCGAACGGCATCCTTTGGCGGCCATCGCCCTGACCACCGACACTTCGGTGCTCACCAGCATCGGCAACGACTACCACTTCGACCAGATCTTCGCCAAACAGGTGATGGCGCTGGGCCGCCGGGACGACCTGGCCATCGGCATCAGCACCAGCGGCAACTCGCCCAACGTGCTGGCCGCCATGGAGGCGGCCCGGGAAGCGGGCCTGGGGACCATCGGCCTCACCGGTCGCGGCGGCCGCCTGGCCGAGACGGCGGAGATGGTCTTTGCCGTTGAATCGGAGGTTACCGCCCGGATTCAGGAGACCCACATCACCCTGATGCACGTGCTCTGCGAACTGGTGGATCATCTTCTCTTCGAAACGCCGCAACGGGACGAAACGCCGTGAAGGATTCGCTGCCCCCCATCGATTTGACCGGATTGACCACCTACCCTCTGGAAGACCGTCCCAGCAAGGTGTCCATTGCCGATGCCGGTCGCCCCTGGTCCCCCGGCGGAACGTTGAGCGATTTTTTCCACCGCCTGCCGACCCTGCTGGCCGCCGGGGACCTGCGCGCCGCCGTGACCGCCGTGGCCGAAGCGGCCCGCCGCCGGCGCATGGTGATCTTCGGCATGGGTGCCCATGTGATCAAGGTGGGCCTCAATCCCACCGTCATCGATCTGATGGACCGGGGCATCCTCGGCCTGGTGGCCATGAACGGTGCCGGCATCATCCACGACGCCGAGCTGGCCCTGGCCGGCAAGACCTCCGAGGACGTGGGCGCCGCCCTGGGCAGCGGCGCCTTCGGCATGGCCCGCGAAACGGCGGTCTTTCTCGCCGGGGCCGTGGCCCGGGCCGGCCGCGAGCAGATCGGTCTCGGCGAGGCGGTGGGCCGGGAGATCCTTGACGCCGGCCTTCCCCATGCCGATTTTAGTATTTTGGCGGCCGGGGCGCGCCTCGGCCTTCCGGTGACGGTGCATGTGGCCATGGGCACCGACATCCTGCACATGCATCCGGATTTCGACCCGGCGGCCGCCGGCGCGGCCAGCCATCTGGATTTCCGGCGCTTTGCCGCCGCCGTGGCCCGGCTGGAAGGCGGCGTGTACCTCAACGTGGGATCGGCGGTGATCCTGCCGGAGGTGTTTCTCAAGGCCACCAGCCTGGCCCGCAACCTCGGCCACCGGCTCGATGCCGTCACCACCGTCAACATGGATTTCGTGCGCCACTACCGGCCCCTGACCAACGTGGTGGGGCGTCCCACCCGCCAGGGCGGCCGGGGCATCAACCTGGTGGGCCACCACGAAATCATGGTCCCGCTGCTGGCCGCCGGGGTAATCGAAGCGCTTTGGGAATTTGAAACTGGAAACTCGAAGCTGGAAACTTGAAATTTGACGCCAGGCGTCTGGTTTTTGTCCTTTAGGTCCTTTTTTTCAACCTCAACCCAACAACCCAGGAAACCACCATGCCCATCTACGAATACCACTGCACCGATTGCGGCAAGAACTTCGAATGCCTCGTCTTCGGTCAGGAAGCCCCCGCGAACTGTCCCCATTGCGAGGGACGCAACGTCCAACGCCTCCTGTCGGCCTGCGGCTTCGTGAGCAAAGGCAGCGGCGGCGCCACCGTGTCACGCTCGGCGGGCACCTCCGGGTGCACCGGCTGCACGGCCACCAGTTGCAGCGGCTGCGGGCACTGATGGGGCCCAAGCTCACCATCGGCACCCGGGGCAGCAAGCTGGCCCTCTGGCAGGCGCAATGGGTCGGCGACCAGATCCGTCGGCTCTACCCCGAATGCACCGTGGATCTGGCGGTGATCAAAACCCGTGGCGACAAGATCCTGGACGTTCCCCTGGCCGAGGTGGGGGGCAAGGGACTGTTTGTCAAGGAAATCGAGGAAGCCCTGCGGGACGGCCGGGTCGATCTGGCCGTCCACAGCATGAAGGACATGCCGGCGGAGCTGCCCGAGGGACTGTGCATCGGCCCGGTGCCCGAACGCGAGGATCCCGCCGACGTGCTCATCTCCCGGGAGGGGCTGCTTCTCAATGATCTGCCCGCCGGCGCCCGGGTGGGCACGGCGAGTCTGAGACGGGCGGCCCAACTTCAGCACCATCGGCCGGACCTGACCATCGTCTCCCTGCGGGGCAATCTCGACACCCGACTGCGCAAGCTGGCCGACCCCGCCGAAGGTCTGGACGCCATCGTCCTGGCCGCCGCCGGGGTGCGCCGCCTGGGGCTGGGCGAACGGATCACCCAACGGCTTCCCACCGACATCGTCCTGCCGGCCGTCGCCCAGGGCGCCTTGTGCATCGAGCTGCGCCGCAACGACCCGTTCACCGCCGCCATGCTGGCGCCCCTGGACCACCTGCCGTCGCGCATCGCGGTCCGCGCCGAGCGCGCCTTCCTGCACCGCCTGGAAGGCGGCTGCCAGGTCCCCATCGCCGCTCATGCCAACGTGGACGACGGTCACGTGTCCATCTGCGGGCTGGTGGCCGGCCTGGACGGCATTACCATCATCAGGGAAACCCTCACCGGACCGGTCAACGCCGCCGGAGCCGTCGGCAAGGCGCTGGCCGAACGCCTGCTGGATGCCGGTGCCCATCGCATCCTGAAAGAAATCACCGCCCATGAAAACTGACGTCCAAACCGGCAAGGTCTATCTCGTCGGTGCCGGCCCCGGAGATCCCGGCCTGATCACGGTACGGGGGCGGGAATGCATCCGCCGCGCCGAGGTTCTCGTCTACGACTACCTGGCGGCCCCGGAGCTGCTGCGCCATGCCGCCGATACCGCCGAACGCATCTACGTGGGCAAACAGGGGGGCGACCACACCCTCAGCCAGGACGATATCAACCGGCTTCTGGTGGAAAAGGCCCGGGCCGGTCATATCGTCACCCGGCTCAAGGGTGGTGACCCCTTCATCTTCGGCCGCGGCGGCGAGGAGGCCGAGGTCCTGGTGGAAAACGGCATCGCCTTTGAAATCGTTCCCGGGGTCACCAGCGCGGTGGCCGCCCCGGCCTACGCCGGCATTCCCTTGACCCATCGCCAGTTTACCTCCACCCTGGCCTTCGTCACCGGCCACGAGGACCCGAACAAGGAGGATTCCAGCATCGACTGGCCCGCCCTGGCCGGGGGCATCGGCACCCTCGTCTTCTTCATGGGGGTGAAGAATTTGCCGCGAATCGTGGACCGTCTGGTCGCCCACGGCCGCTCCCCCCGGACGCCGGTGGCCCTGGTGCGCTGGGGCACCACGGCTCGCCAACGCACCGTCACCGGCACCCTGGCCGACATCGTGGATCGGGTGGCCGCCGCCGGTCTCAAGGCCCCGTGCATCATCGTGGTGGGCGAAGTGGTCCAGTTGCGCCGACAATTGCAGTGGTTCGAAAGCGGCCGCCCCCTGCTGGGCCGCACCATCGTGGTGACCCGGGCCCGGGCCCAAGCCAGCGACCTGGTGGCCCGGTTGGGAGAGTTGGGGGCCGAGTGTCTGGAATGTCCCACCATTCGGGTGGTGCCCCCCGACGACTGGGCGCCCCTGGACGCCGCCATCGCGGCGTTGGATCGCTACCGGTGGATCGTGTTTACCAGCGTCAACGGGGTGAGCTATTTTTTCCAGAGGCTTTTCGCCCTGGGCCACGACGTCCGCCGCCTCGGTCATCTGCGCACGGCGGTGATCGGTCCGGCCACGGCGGCGCGCCTGGCCGATTTCGGGATTTGCAGCGACATCGTCCCGGAAAGCTACCGGGCCGAGTCGGTGGTGGACGCCTTCGCCCACCAGGACTTGAGCGGCGCACGGATCCTGCTCCCCCGGGCCGCCGAGGCGCGTCCGGTGCTGCCCGAGGAACTCTCCCGGCTGGGCGCCAGGGTGGATGAAATCCCCGTCTACCACACGGTGCCGGATGATTCGGGCCGCCGGGCCCTTGTGGCGGCTTT
>JAQVTF010000154.1 GCA_028700185.1 Desulfobacteraceae bacterium
CAGCCCCCAGCAGGCACGGAGAAGGCCCTTTTTGCATCCGGCATCCCTGATATCTTGAATCAATTGTGTAGCTATCAAATCCCGGGCCGGAAAGCAAGCCCAGGCAAGGCCCTATAATTCTTTAACTATTTGTTAAAACTGTTATAATGAATTTGTTTGGACCACGCTTCACGCCTCCTCTCGTCACCACTAAAAAATCTCGGGTAATTTTTTGCGCCGTCCTACTGCAAAATTCAACTTGACTGTTTTAATTTCATAAGAAATAGATGATTCCATACTGAATAAACAGAAATCACAAAAAAATTCCTTCGGGAGGCCCCATGCTCGGCCTGCGCAAACGGCTATGGGCCACGCGGCCCTTCAAATCCAGCTACGATGCCGTGATCATCGGCGGCGGACTTCACGGGCTGGCCACTGCCTACTTCCTGGCCCGCGACCACCACATCACCAATGTGGCCATCATTGAAAAACGCTTCATCGGCTTTGGCGGTTCGGGCCGCAACACGGCCATCGTCCGCGCCAACCAGCGCACCCAGGAAAACCTCCCTCTCTACAAGGAGGCGCTGGACCTGTGGCCCGTGCTCACCCGAGAGCTCGATTTCAACCTGATGTTTCACAACTGCGGCAACCTCAACCTCGCCCACAGCGAGGCGGCGTTGAAGGCCATGCGCCTGCAGGTCTCTTCGGCCCAGTTTCTCGGTATCGACAGCCGGTTGCTCGATCCCAAGGAGTGCAAGGAGGTGGTGCCGGCCCTGGATATATCCGCCCGCCCGCGCTATCCCGTCACCGGCGGCATGTACCATCCCCCCGGCGGCATCGTGCGTCACGACGCCGTGGTCTGGGGGCTGGCCAAGGGATGCAGCCGACGCGGGGTACACATCCATCAGGGCACCGAAGTCACCGGAATCGACTTCGAAAAGGGAAAAGTCGCCGGGGTGGACACCGACCGGGGAAAAATCCGCACTCCCCGTGTGCTCATCGCTGCCGGCGGCTACTCAGCGGCCATCGCCTCCCGGCTGATGCGCCTGCGGCTGCCCATCAGCGTGCTCACCATCCAGGCCATGGTCACCCAGCCGCTGAAACCGCTACTGCACCACGTGGTCTCCTCCGGCGCCTATCACTGTTATGCCAACCAGACCCTGAAGGGCGAAATCGTCACCGGGGCCCACATGGACCCGTGGCCCAACTTCACCACCCAGACCACCGCCGCCTACATCAAGCACCAGGCCGAGTTCGTCACCGAGTTTCTGCCCTGCCTCAAGGGGGCCAAATTCATGCGCATCTGGGGAGGCCTGGCCGATATGACCCCTGACATGGCCCCCATCATTGATGGCCACGTGCCGGCCGAAGGCTGCTTCATCGACTGCGGCTGGGGATACTTCGGATTCAAGTCGTCCACCGTCACCGGACGTTACATGGCCCGCTACATGGCCACCGGCGAGTGTCCGGAAATCCTCGAACCCTTTGCCCTCAAACGCTTCCAGGAGCACCGGCTCATGGGAGAAACCGCGGCGCTGGTGGACTACAGCGCCAACAACTGACGGGACCATCATCATGGCTTTCACCATCACCTGTCCGATTTGCGGTCCGCGCAGCGGGTATGAATTCCGTTACGGCGGCGAAGACAAGGGGCCCCGCCCTGATCCGGCGGATATGACCCCCGAGTCGTGGTGCGACTACGCCCACATGACCGACTCCCGCCCCGGCGTTCAGAAAGAATGGTGGTATCACCGCGCCGGCTGCGGCATCTGGTTCACCATTTATCGGGACACCACCACCAACCTCGAGGTGTCCCCGGATTCACCGGAGACCGTGGCATGATCAGGCTCAACCATCTTCCCACACTACGGATCAACCCCGGTGCCCCCCGATCCTTTGCCTACGGCCGGCGGCGTCTCCAGGGGGTGGAGGGCGACACCGTCGCCACGGCCCTCTTTGCCAACGGGGTACGGGTGTTCGGACGCAGCCTGAAGTACCACCGGCCGCGGGGGCTCTACAGCCTTGACGGCGAATCGTCCAACACCCTGGTCAACGTCAACGGGGTACCCAACGTTTGCGCCGAGACCACTCCCCTGGCCGAGGGGATGCGCGTCTCTTCCCAGAACGCCTTTCCCACCCCGGACCTCGATCTTCTGGGCTTCATGGACGCCTTGAGTTGGGCCATGCCGGCCGGTTTCTACTACCGCGTACTGCACAAGCCGGCGCGGCTGTGGCCTCTGGCGGTGCCCGTCATCCGCAAGATGGCCGGAGTCGGCACCTTGCCCCCGGATTTCCAGGCCCCGGGCCGGCGGGATGAAATCTACCCCGCCGCCGATCTGTGCGTCATCGGTGCCGGAGTGGCCGGCATGAGCGCGGCCCTGGCCGCGGCCGAGGCGGGGCTTCGGGTGGTGGTTTTCGAATCCCGCCCCTGGCCGGGGGGGGCCTTCGAGTACCGCCCCGGCGCGGCCCGCGACGGGGTGCCCTATTTCCAGAAAACCGCCGAGCTCATCGCGGCGGTCCAGGCGTCGCCCCACATCCGTCTCTTCCTGAACGCCCCGGTGATCGGCGTCTACAGCAACGGTCTGGTCACGGCGTTTCAGCGCGGCCGCCCACCGCATCCCTTCGATGAGCGCTATATCGAAGTGCGGGCCGCCAGCCTGGTGGTAACCACGGGCTGCATCGAACGGCCCCTGCTCTTTGACCACAACGAACGTCCCGGAGTGATGCAGGCCGGTTGCGCCCATCGGCTCGCACGCACCTGGGGAATTCTGCCCGGGCACACCGCCGTGTTCAGCGTGGGCCATGACCTGGGCCTGGAAGTGGCGGCGGATCTCTTCGACCTCGGCGTGGAAATCGCCGCGGTGGCCGACCTGCGCCAGGACGGTATGGATCCGGCCTTGGTGGACGCCCTCTCCCAACGCCGAATTCCCCTGCTGCGCGGTTGGTCGGTGACCAAGGCCCACGGCCGCAACCGGGTGACCAAGGCGACCCTCGCCGGCGCCAACGGCCGCTTCCGCAAAACGCTGGACTGCGACCTGCTGGTGGCCTCGGCCGGGCTCACCCCGGTCACCGGCCCCTTGACCCTGGCCGGGGCCAGGCTGGCCTTCGACGAGCACACCGGTTTTTTTCTGCCCGATTCCCTGCCACCGCGGGTTCACACCGCCGGACGCCTTACCGGCCGGCAAAACTGGCACGCCGTCGCCGCTTCGGGCCGCCTGGCCGGCCTTTACGCCGCCCGGGACAACGGCATCGACCAGGCGGCCGCCATCGACGAGCTGGTCCATGAACTGGGGGCCCGACCCGGTCCCGCCCGCGGCACCCAGTTCGTCATCGCCCCGGGCAGCGGCAAAAAAGCCTTCATCTGCTTTGACGAAGATGCCACGGTCAAGAATGTAGACCAGGCCATGGACAAGGGGTTCGATGTCCCGGAGCTGATCAAACGGTTCGCCTCGGTGGGCACCGGTCCCGGACAAGGCGGCATCCCCGGCCACAACCTGCCGCTGTATGTGCATCAAAGCGGTGCCTCACCCGATGCCCACCCCCGCCCCACCACGGTCCGGGTGCCCCTGGTTCCCACCTTTCTGGCCACCTACGCCGGCACTCGCCTCGACATGAGCAAGCGTACCCCCCTGCACGCGCTTCAGGAAGCCGACGGCGGCCGCATGGAGCGCCTCGGGGTCTGGCACCGGGCGCGGCGGTTCTCCGAAGATGGGCGCAGCCGCGAAGAGATCCTCGCCGTAAGAACCGCCGTGGGCATGCTCGATGCCTCCACCCTGGGCAAGTTCCGCATCTTCGGCCCCGATGCCGTCAAGGTCCTCGACCGGGTTTACGTGGGCGACATGACCCGCGTTCCCCGCACCCGGGCCAAGTACTCGGCCATGTGTAACGAAGACGGTTGCCTCACCGACGACGGCGTCATCGTACGCACCAGCGACAACGACTACTACTTCACCACCTCCACGGGCCGTGCCGGGGTGACGGTGGAATGGATCCGCTACCACACCCGCTTCGACGACTGGGATTTCGGCATCGTCAACCTCACCGACGCCTACGGCGTCATCAACCTCGCCGGCCCCGAGGCCAGGGCCGTGCTTCAACGGGTAACGGATGCCGATGTGAGCAACGAGGCCTTTCCTTACATGGGTTACCGGGAATTTGCCGTGGACGAAATCCCGGTGCGGGCCATGCGCCTGGGGTTCGTGGGGGAGTTGTCCTTCGAGCTGCATGTACCCGCTTCCTGGATGGTTCACATCTGGAGTCTGTTGATGAAGGCCGGCAAGGATTTCGGCATCCGCCCCTTCGGCCTCGAAGCCCAGAACACCCTGCGCCTGGAAAAATGCCACGTAATCATCGGCAGTGAATCCGAACAGCGCACCACCCTGCACGACGTGGGCCTCGGCTTTCTATGGCACCGGGACAAGCCGTGGGCCAAAACCGTGGGCGATGTGGCCCTGCGCCAGACCGAACACCAGCCCGGCCGCCTCAAGCTGGTGGGTTTTCGGATGGCTGACCCGTCGGCGGCGCCGCCAAAAGATGGTTCTGCCATTGTGGACCGGCGCATCCGCGGCTACGTGTGCGCATCGCGCTACAGTTTTACCCTCAAGGAGCCCGTGGGACTTGCCCTGGTGGAAGAGCCTCTCAGCGCAAAGGGATCTTCCCTGGACATCTATGAAAACGGCTGCGGTGGACAGCTGGCCCGGGCCGAGGTCTCGGAAACACCTTTTTACGATCCCGAGGGCCGGCGCTTGCGCGTGTAGCCCAGCATCAAGGAATGGAATCAATGAAGTCCGACAACCGTTTACGACAATCACCCGTAAAGCTTGACGGCCGCCCTCACCGCACCCAGGTCCGGGACCACTGGCCCTTGGTGAGTGAATACGCCGACGAGGGAGACGGTCCCTGGCTGGTGGACCTGAGCCATTGTCACCGCATCGACTTCCAGGGCAAACCGTTGGGTGCCATGATCCCCGAAAGCCTTCCGGAGCCTGAAGCCCCGGGGGACGTTCGGATTCAAGACATGACCATGATCACCCGCATGGGAAACGTTCAGGGATGCCTCTGGTGCTTCGGCCAAGCCCCTGCCAACCCCATTGGCTTCAACGGAACCGATATCACCGAAGCCACCCTGGCCCTGGCCATTGCCGGCCGACACACCTTCGCCATCGCCGAAAAGCTGTCCAGCCTGGATCTCCAGTCTCCCGGAGAGGCCCTGCCGCGCCTCTACCAGGGGCCTTTTGCCCGGGTGCCATGCCAGATAGTGGTGCTGGACGCCGTCCCGGGGCGCGAAATGCTGCTGTTGAGCTGTTCCCGGGGCTACGGTCGGGACATGGTGGAGGCCATCACCAACGCCGGTGCCGAGTTCCACCTGCGCTCGGCGGGGGAGGATCGGTTCATGGGGATGTGGGAAACGATGACGAGGGGCTTAAGTTAAAAATGACTAAAGTTACGAGTGACTAAAGTGACTAAAGTTATTAAGGAAAATACGAGGGCTTAAGTTGGGAGTGACTAAAGTGACGAGTGACTAAAGTGACTAAAGTTATTAAGGAAGATACGAGGGCTTAAGTTGGGAGTGACTAAAGTGACGAGTGACTAAAGTGACTAAAGTTATTAAGGAAAATACGAAGGGCTTAAGTTGGGAGTGACTAAAGTGACTAAAATTATAAAGGATTGAAGTTGGAAGTGACTGGGGGGAGCTGAAGCGTTGGGGCGCTTTGCTCCGGGTTTTAAAAACAGCAAAATTCGTTGATGTTGGCGCACTTTGATCACCTGCCCCTCGCAACTTGGAACGCCTTTCCAGGAGCGCATCGCCATGCTGATCATCGGAGAATTGATCAACGCCAGCCGCAAGGCCATCGCCGCGGCCATCGAGGCCCGGGACGCTGCCGCCATCGCTCAGGTCGCCCGGGACCAGGCCGGTGCCGGCGCCGATTTCATCGACGTCAATGCCGGCATCTTTCCCGGACGCGAAATCAACTATCTCCAATGGCTGGTGGAAACGGTGCAGGCGGCCATCGATGGCCCCTGCGCCATTGACAGTCCGGATCCCGCGGCCATCGAAGCCGCTCTGGCCGTGCACCGAGGCACCGCCCTGATCAATTCCATCTCCCTGGAAAAAGAGCGCTGGGAGAACCTGCTGCCGATTCTCACCGGCACCGACCTGAAAGTCATCGCCCTGTGCATGAGCGATGCCGGAATGCCCGAAACAGTGGACGACCGGCTCAAGATCGCCGACACCTTGGTCAACGGCCTGGTCCAAAACGGCGTGCCGGTGGGAAATATTTTCGTCGATCCCCTGGTGCAGCCCATGAGTGTCAACAACAGTTTCGGCATGAATTTTCTCAACGCAGTGGAAGCGATCATGGCGCGCTTTCCGGGGATTCACACCGCCTGCGGCCTGTCGAACATCAGCTACGGCCTCCCGGTACGCAAGCTGCTGAACCGCACCTTCATGGCCATGGCCATCGCCAAGGGACTCGATGGCGCCATCGTCAATCCGCTGGACAAAGAAATGATGGCCACCATCACCGCCGCCGAGGCCCTGGCCGGCCGGGACAACTACTGCATGCGCTACCTGAAAGCCTATCGCGCCGGACGGCTTCAGCCTCCGGCGGTTTGATCCGCTACCGAAGCCGACCCAAAAAACACCGGCTAAACCAGACTGATCCGGCAACAAGGAGAACACCATGAAACTCAGCGGCCTGTCAGGCGGACAGTACCAGCCCCTTTCCGATGCGGACGTGGCCACCCTCCACGACGCCGCCCTCCGCATTCTGGAGCGCACCGGGGTCACCTACGAGTCCGGGCTGGAAGAAACGGTGGAAATGCTTGAAAACGCGGGCTTCCTGGTGGATCGCGCCAGTCACCGGATCCGCTTTCCCCGTGAGCGGATCATCGCCGAGGTGCGGAAGGCGCCGCGGCGGGTCATCCTTTGCGGCCTGGATCCGGCCAATGACATCGACTTGACCGAGCATCGGGTTCATCTGGGCACGGGGGGAGCGGCCATCAAGGTTCTGGATCTCGACTCCGGAGCGGCCCGCTCCTCGACCCTGCGGGATATCTATGACATCGGACGCCTGGTGGA
>JAQVTF010000024.1 GCA_028700185.1 Desulfobacteraceae bacterium
GACCATCGGTACCATGGATGGGGCAAACATCGAAATCATGGAAGCCGTGGGGAAGGAGAACATCTTCATCTTCGGGCTGACCACCGACGAGGCGGCGGCCCTGAGGGCCGATTACAACCCGGCGGATTATTACAACGCCGATCCGATTCTCAACGAAGCACTGTCGCTGATTCAAAGCGGTTTCTTCTCTCCGGATGAACCGGATCTGTTTCACCCGTTGATTCAGCCGCTGTTCGGCAAGGACCGGTTTTTGGTCCTGGCCGATTTCGCCAGCTACCACCAGTGCCAACTGAGGGTGGATGAACGCTACCGCGATGGCCAGGGATGGGCCACCAGCACGATTCTCAACGTGGCGCGCATGGGCCACTTCTCCTCGGACCGCACCATCAGCGAGTACAACCGGGATATCTGGAACTGCATCCCGCTGCCGATTACCATGGATTGATCGGTTGCCGCTTTTTCAATGGCCCGGCTTCTGCTCGCCGCCACCGGCGGCGCGATCCACCTCGGCCGACAGGCGCCGGAAGGCTTCACCGAGGTGTTTTCCCTGCGCATGGACGCGATCCAGGGCTTCCATGCGCTCGTTGACATACTGCAGGAAGGGATTCAAGCGCTGGCTGATCCGATGGTAGATGGCGTTGATCTCTTCGTTCAGACGCGTCTCCAGGGCCTCGCCGAGGCGGACCCGGCCGGTTTGGAGATTTTCCCTGAATTCGCGCCGCATCCGGCCCCGGCGGGTCACCAGGGCACCGCCGGTGAGCAGGAGCCCCGCCCCGGTGAGCAGTCCGCCGGTGACGTCGAGTACCGTGATATGGGTGGTGGCCAGCAGGAGCGCGCCCACCAGCGTCATGGCACCGCCGCTCACCAGGGTCGAGCCGGCCCGTTCCGGGCTCTGCGCCAGTTTCTCCGAAAAAAGGGTCTCCGGTCTGAGATCGGCCAAGTTGCGCTGCAACTCCTCGATCATGGCGTCTCGGCGCTGCCAGAAATCGATGACCGGTGCTTCTGGCCGTTGGGCTGAGCCGCTCATTTCGGTGAGCGATGCAGCGATCTCTCGCAAAAAATCCTCCACATCGGTGAGGATCCTTCGGCCACTAGAATTCAGCGCCGCGTCGGTCTCCTTGTCGAGACAGGTTTCGAATTCCTCCTGGAGTCGCGCCATCCAGCCGGCCATGCCGCCGCGACGGCCGAGGGCGGCGCCCACCGATCGCCGGAAGAAAGTCGGCACCGCCAGCCCGTCGTCAAATTTCCGGTAGGCCGCCTCTCCGCAGCCGTCGAAGCGTTCCAGCACTTCACGAACCAGGGCACTCCCCTGCTCCAGACTGCGCTTTCGTCGGTCTTCCAGTCGCGTTGTCAACTCCTGGCTGCGCCGGCGGTCGGCTTCGAGCTGGTGGCGGGCTTCGGCCAGGGCCACCCCGATTTTATCAAAAAGCGATTCGCTGGTGTCCAGCGTGGCGCGAAGCTTCAGAAAGAGATGCCGTCCCCCCGTGACCGTGCCACGGATAAAACGCCGCATGGAATCAAAACCACTCTCTGGCTGTCCCGCCAGCTCGCGCTTGGCCGATGTGGCAAAAATTTCCGGCTCGCCGATCCCCCGGTCCCGGGCGTATTCCATCACCTTGGCCGTGTTGACGGTCATTTCGGCTTCGGTGGCCAGATCGGCCTGTTGCAAGACAAACACCACCCGCTTGCGCCATTCGTCGCTGACGGATTCCAGCAGTTGCCAGGCCGAGCGGGTATGGGGATTTTTGGCCGGAAACACAAAGATCACCAAACCGCTGTTGGGGATGAAACGTTGGGTGATCTCCTGGTGATGTTCGATAATGGTGTTGGTGCCGGGGGTATCGACGATGGCGATGTCCTTTAGGATCTCGGCCGGCACACCGATGCGGCGCAGGTGGGGGGCTATTTCGGTTTCCACCGCTTCAGGCGCCCAGACGATTTCCTGGATGACGTCGGTACAGGGGGCCGGGTCCACCCGACATACTTCGGCCCCGAGTAGCGCGTTGATGAAGCTGCTCTTGCCCGCCTTGATTTCACCAACAACGACAAAGAGAAACGGTTCGCCGATGGTGACGCCCAACTGGTCGATCACCGGTAACAGGTCGCCGCTACCAGCCGCTTCGGCCAACGAATGAAGCTGTTCGAGCAGAGCGGCCAACTCGGCGCGTTGCCGTCCGAAGGTCTCGTCGATAAGCCCTTGATCGGTGTGCATGGGGTCTCGGGTATCCTCGCAAGGTCTGTTTTGAAGTGTCTGTTTGATGAAGCCGCAAACCGGTTACAGCGGCGGCATCTTAACTGATCCGCAGGGGGGGATCAATCTTAAATCACCTGTGCTTTCCTTGCCTTATCAGTGGCCTCTGAAACCAGCCGACATCTTCCGTTTCTTTTGGCGCCGTTTCTGTGCTATTTTAATTTTACTCATGACCACCCACCGGTGGCAATCCGTTCGTCGATCAATTCACTGCATCCAATCACTTTCAGGAGACGCCCATGCCGATGGACCGCCCCCTCACCGACGCCGACAAGTCCCGTTACAATACCCTCAACGCCGATAACATCGTCTTCTTGACCGACCGGTACAACCGGGTCAACCGGTGGGTCATCGGCGACATGATCCGTCGCAGCGCCTATCACGACCCGGACAAGACCGCCTTGATCTTCGGCGACCGCACCTACACCTACGCTGCCCTGGAAGCCGAGTGCAACCGCACCGCCAACGCCCTGCGGGACCTGGGTGTGAAAAAATACGACCGGGTGGCCATCCTGGCCCACAACACGGCGCACCACGTACTTACCTGGATCGGCTGTTGCAAAATCGGCGCCGTCTACCTGGCCATCAACTACCTGCTGCGGGGCAAGGACATCACCTACTGCATCAACCACTCCGAGGCCAAGGTATTCATCGTCGAAGACGCTTTCTACGACCTGGTCAAGGACGTGCTGGCGGACATGCCGGGGGTTAAAACCTTCCTCTGGTCCAACCAGGGTGCCGGCAAGCCGGCGAACGATGATCGTTTCCGGGACTTTGACGCCTGGATCGCGCCTTACCCAGACAGCGAACCCGAGGCCATTCTACACATCGAAGATCCCTGCCAGATGACCTACACCTCGGGGACCGAATCCCTGCCCAAGGGGGTGATCATCGGCAACCAGGCCCTCATCTCCCAGTACATGGGGGCCATCATCGACGGCGGCTACGCTGCGGGGGATATCAACGTCAACGCCCTGCCCATCTACCACTGTGCCCAGCGGGATGTCTTCATGAATCCGATTTTCTACGTCGGGGGCACCAATATCCTTGTCCTGCCGGACATCGGCCAGATCCTGAAAACCATTGCCGCGCAACGGGCCAACATGTTCTTCGCCCCGCCCACGGTCTGGATCGGCATGCTGCGTCACCCCGACTTCAACAAGCATGATCTCACCAGCCTGAAAAAGTGTTACTACGGGGCGTCCATCATGCCGGTGGAGGTGCTCAAGGAAATGCTCGATCGGCTGCCGGGCGCAAAAATCTACAACTACTACGGCCAGACCGAACTGGCCCCCTACCACACGATTCTCAAGGCCGAGGACGCCCTGACCAAGCTCGGTTCGGCCGGCATGGGCGGATTAAATATGGAAACCCGGCTGGAAGACGAGCTTGGCCGATCCGTTGAAGCTGCCGGCGAGCCGGGGGAAATCTGCGGCCGGGGGCCCCATGCGATGATCATGTACTTCAAGGATCCGCAAAAGACAGAAGAGGCCATGCGGGGCGGCTGGTTTCACTCCGGCGACGTGGGGGTGATGGACCATGACCGATACATCACGGTGGTGGACCGCAAGAAAGACATGATCAAGACCGGCGGCGAGAACGTGCCCACCCGGGAGGTGGAAGAGGCCATCTACCGGGACAAGCGGGTGGAAGAAGTCGCCGTCATCGGGGTGGATCATCCAAAGTGGGTCGAAGCGGTTACCGCCGTGGTGGTGCCGCGGAAAGGAGAGACCATCACCGAGGCTGAGATCCTCGATCTGTGCCGTCGGGAGCTGGCCCCTTTCAAGGTGCCCAAGTCGGTGGTCTTCGTCTCGGCGCTGCCCAAGACCCCCACCGGCAAGATTCTCAAGCGCGAAATGCGCCAGACCTACAAAACCATGTTCAAGGAATCCCTTTGACTTTTGACCCTCGAGCCGAAAAAATTACTATGGACCTGAAGCAAATCGCCCGAAAAGCCAAACAAGCCGCCGTGTCTCTGGCATCCCTCGATGGGAAAACCAAGGATGCGGCCATCGTCGCCATGGCGCAGGCCCTGGCGCGACGCACCCCCGACATCCTGGCCGCCAACGAGACCGATCTCTCCGCGGCGGCACAAAACGACCTGGCCGCGCCCCTCCTCAAACGGCTCAAGTTCGATGGAGACAAGATCAAGGAAGCCTGTGACGGATTGAACGCCTTGGCCACGTTGCCGGATCCGGTGGGCCGCACCCTGCGGGCCGTCGAGCTGGACCGCGGCCTGGCGCTTTACCAGGTCACCTGCCCCATCGGGGTGGTGGGGGTCATTTTCGAATCCCGGCCCGACGCCCTGGTGCAGATCGCCTCGTTGTGCCTCAAGAGCGGCAACGCCGCCCTGCTCAAGGGAGGCAGCGAAGCGGCAGCCACCAACCGGGTCCTGGCCGAAATCCTGGCGGAAGCCGCTGCCGCGGCGTCCATTCCCGACGGCTGGCTGGCCCTGCTGGAGAGCCGTGGGGAGGTGACAGCCATGCTGGCCCTGGACACCGAGATCGATCTGATCATTCCCAGGGGATCCAACGCTTTCGTGCGCCACATCATGGAAAACACCCGCATCCCGGTGATGGGTCACGCCGACGGCATCTGCCATGTATACGTCGACCGGGAGGCCGACATCGACATGGCCGTCAGGATCTGCGTGGACAGCAAGTGCCAGTATCCGGCGGTGTGCAATGCCGCCGAAACCTTCCTGGTCCATGCCGGCATCGCGGCCCATCTGCTCCCGCCGCTGGCGGCGGCCCTCACCGAACGCGGGGTGGAGATCCGCGGCTGCGAGCGCACCGCCAGCCACATCCCGGTGGTCCCGGCCACCGAGGCCGACTGGGGCACCGAGTACCTCGATTTGATCGTTTCCATCCGCATCGTGGATGGCCTGGCCTCGGCGGTGGAACACATCAACCGGTACGGATCCGGCCACACCGATGTCATCGTGAGCCGGAATACGGACCGGATCCGGCGTTTCATGGACACGGTGGATGCCGCGGACGTGTTCGCCAACTGCTCCAGCCGCTTTGCCGACGGATTTCGCTTCGGGCTGGGCGCCGAAGTGGGCATCAGCACCCACAAGATCCACGCCCGCGGCCCAGTGGGCCTGGAAGGCATGACCATCTACAAGTGGCGCCTGATGGGCAGCGGCCAGGTGGTGGCCGACTACAGCGGCCCCGATGCCCGACCGTTTACCCATCGGCGACTTGAACATCCCTATCGGTAGATCCCCATGGATATCAACCAGCGCAAAAAAATCTTCTCAGCCGCAAAGCGGATCGTGCTCAAGGTGGGCAGCGGGGTCCTCACCCGCCGCAACGGATTGAACCTGAACCTCATCGATGATCTGGCGGCCGACATCTGCCAACTGCGGCGCCGGAACATCGAAGTGATTCTCGTCTCCTCGGGGGCCATTGCCGCCGGGATGCGCAAACTCGGTCTGGCCAAACGGCCCGCGGGGGTGTCGGCCATGCAGGCCCTGGCGGCCATGGGGCAGAGCCGGCTGATCATGGCCTACGAGGAGGCCTTCGCCCGTTATGGGGAAAAGGTGGCCCAGGTACTGCTCACCCGCGATGATCTCACCCACCGGCGCCGCTATCTCAACGCGCGCAACACCCTCTTCACCCTCCTGTCCTGGAAGGTGACGCCCGTGATCAACGAAAACGACACGGTGGTGGCCGACGAGATCAAGTTCGGCGACAACGACGCCCTCAGCGCCATGGTGGTCAGCCTCATCGGGGCGGATCTGCTCATCAACCTCACCAACATCGACGGGCTCTACGACCGGGATCCGCGCACGGATGCCGAGGCGCAACGGATCGCGCTGGTGGACCGGGTGGACCGGCGTATCCAGCAGTACGCCAGCACCATTCCCGGGGCGCTGGGCACCGGGGGCATGGCCAGCAAGATCGCCGCGGCCCGTAAGGCGGCCCTGGGGGGGGTGGCGACGGTCATCGCCAACGGCACCGCCCCCGAGATCATTCGGGATATTTTCTCCGGCAAACCGGTGGGGACCCTCTTTTTGCCCGAGCCGACGGCCCTGAGCCGCAAGAAGCAGTGGATCGCCTTCACCAAGGCCACCAAGGGGAGCCTGGTGGTGGACGCCGGCGCCGAAAAAGCCTTGGTGCAGAACCACAAGAGCCTGCTGCCCAGCGGAATCCGGGAGGTCTCGGGGCGGTTCGCGGTGGGCAACGCCGTGGCCATCCACAGCGAAGACGGGCGTCGCATCGGTATCGGGCTGGTGAACTACAGCGCCGAGCAGTTGGCCCGGATCGCCGGTGCCAAGAGCAGCCAGATCGAGGCCCTGCTCGGCTTTCGCCACGATGACGAGGCCATCCATCGCGACAACCTGGTGCTGGCCGAAGAGATCGACCAATAAAAAAAACGGGCGAAGGCTGCGGGAACCGCATCTTCGCCCGTTTCAAGTTGGCAGGCCAGGAGGGATTCGAACCCCCAACATCCGGTTTTGGAGACCGGCGCTCTACCGTTAGAGCTACTGGCCTGTGATGGGCACTGAACTGGCGGACATCTTGCCCGATGACATCCTTTTCGTCAAGACGATAAAACTCCGCATCGCCTCCTGTCATCAACGACGGGAAGGAACCCGTTCCGGCAGGCGCTCATAAAAAACCTTGCTGACCGAGGAAAACCAGCACCTGCTGGGCGGCTTCATCCGGCGTCAATTCTTCGGTATCGATTTGCAACTCGGGATGCTCCGGCGTTTCGTAAGGGTCGTCCACGCCGGTGAACCCCTTGATCAACCCCGCCCGGGCCTTGGCATACATTCCTTTCCGGTCGCGTTGCTCGCAGACGGAAAGCGGCGTGCTGACATGGACTTCGATGAAACCGCCGTAGGTTTCGATGGACCGGCGGATTTCACGGCGTGTGGTCCGGTAAGGAGCGATGGGGGCGCAGATGGCGACCCCCCGGTTCTTGGTGATTTCGGAGGCCACGAAACCGATGCGGCGCACGTTGACATCCCGGTGTTCCTTGGAGAAGGACAGCTCGCTGGATAGGTGGTGACGAACGATGTCGCCATCGAGCAGCGTCACGGGACGATCGCCGATTTCCAGGAAGCGCGAGTAGAGCACCTTGGCGATGGTCGATTTGCCCGCACCGCTCAACCCGGTGAGAAAAACGGTGAATCCCTGACGCCGGGGGGGCGGCCAGGCCCGTTGCAGTTCGGCAATCACCTCGGGAAAGGACGCCCATTCGGGGATGTGCCGGCCGCTGCGCAACCGCTGCCGGATCTGGGAGCCGGTGATCCGCAAGGTCTGGGTCCCCTCGGGGACCTCGTCGGCGAACCGGTATTCATCTTCATACGGCAGATAGCACATCTCGTCGAAGCTCAGGATACCGATGCCGAGCTCTTCGGCCATGGCGGCGGCCAGTTCCCGGGTCTCGCGGCAGCCATAAAAAGGGCGGCCCTCGTGGTCCAGCCCTGGACTGGCGTGGTCGCGGCCGACGATGAAGTGGGTGCAACCGAAGTTTTTGGCGATGATGGCGTGGAGCAGCGCATTTCGGGGGCCGGCCATGCGCACCGCCAACGGCAGGAGGTTCAGCATCGCCGAATCCGGCGGATAGTGCCGTAAAATCTCGTTGTAACAGCGCACCCGGGTGTAGTGATCGATATCCTCGGGACGGGCCACCCCCACGAAAGGCAGCAACAAGAGGTTGGCGCAGGCTTGCCGCATGGCCGTCAGGGTCAGTTCATACTGGGGTCGATGGACGGGATTGCGGGTGGTGAACCCCACGACCCGCTGCCACCCCAAGCGTTGGTACAGATTCCGGATTTCAGCCGGAGTCTGTCGGATTTGCTTGAAGTCGTAATGAATCGGAAGGCTGATCACCTCCACCGGACCGCCGAGGTAAAAACTCTCGGCCCGCTGCAAGAGATAATCGACCCCGGGGTGGGACCGATCCTGGGTCCCATAGACGGCCATGGCTTCGGCTTCCACCGCCGCGGGCCAGATGTCCGACAGGTGCATCACCCCGAGCAGGAATCCTTCCGGGTCCCGCAAGGCCAGGCTCTGGCCCACTTCAAGCCGCCGGGCCCGGTCCCCGGAGACATCCAGGCAGATGGGAATGGGCCACAGGGTGCCATCGGACAGGCGCATCCGGTCACAGACCGGCGCGTGGTCCGCCTGGGTCATGAACCCGGTCAGAGGCGAGAAGGCGCCGGTGGCCAGCAGTTCGAAGTCGCACATGTGCCGTTCGTTGAGCACCACATCGGGCAGATCCATGGCAACCTGCTTGAGCAGGGCGGCCCGATCGGCATCGACGCACAGATCCACCAGGCGGCCGCCGTGGGGGCTGGGAAGCAGAGGGGCATTCATCAGGAGATCCTCACACCGGGGGCAAAGGCGACAAACCCCGGGTTGACCAAGTTCGGCCGGTTGTAGGTCAACGGTTGATCCGATTCCCAGATCATCACCCGGCCGCCCACGGCCTCCAGGATGCCCTGGCCGGCGGCGGTATCCCATTCCATGGTGGGCGCCGGTCGCGGATAGATGTCCGCCCCGCCTTCGGCCAAACGGCAGAATTTCAAGGCACTGCCGGCCGCCACGAATTCCAGTGGATCATGTTGGCGGCGCAGCATGGCCACGAAATCCGTCAGGACGGCGTTGGCGTGACTGCGGCTCCCCACCACGGTAAAGGGACGATCGGCGGCCCGGGCCAGGGGCAGACGAGAAGCGGTTTGGCGCCAGTGGCCGGCTTCCCGTCCCCCGGCCAGGACTCGGCCAGCGGCCTCGATGCGCCAGGCGCCCTCGGCGCCAAGGCCCAGGTAGAGACGATCGGCCACCGGTTCGTAGATGACCCCCATCACGGGTCGCTGATCCGCCACCAGGGCGATGTTGACGGTAAATTCGCCGTTGCGGGAAACGAACTCCTTGGTGCCGTCGAGGGGATCCACGATCCACAGCCGATCCCAGCGTCGGCGCTCCGCGTAGGCCGTCTCACGGCCCTCTTCGCTGAGCAACGGCAAACCGATGGGCGCCAGGGCATCGCGAATCACCCCGTGAGCCCGGGTGTCGGCGGCGGTGAGGGGGGAATCATCCGCCTTGACGGCCACGGCAAAATCCGAAGCGTATACCGCCAGAATTTCACGGCCGGCAGCCAGGGCCGCGGCCAGGACAGTGGGTAGATGCCGCCGGGAAAGTTCTTCAGGGGTCACCAAGGGATTTCCTCCGATCCGATCCGTCCGTCGTCATAGCCGCGGGGATGACGCCGATGCCAGTTCCACGCGGTCTCGACGATATCCTGTAAAGACGGGTACCGGGGCCGCCATCCCAACGTTTCACGCGCCTTGCCACAGGCACCCACCAGAGTGGAAGGATCGCCCCGGCGCCGCCCCGCCACCCGGGCCGGGATAACGGCGCCCGTGACTCGACGCGCCGTATCCACCACTTGGCGCACCGAATAGCCGTTTCCATTTCCCAGGTTGAAGGCACCTCCCGTACCGCCGTTGAGAATCCGTTCCAGGGCCAGCCGATGGGCCTGGGCCAGATCGGCGATGTGGATGTAGTCGCGAATGCAGGTGCCGTCGAAGGTGGGAAAATCGTCACCGAAAATATCGATGGCGGGCCGCTGACCGAGGGCCACCTGCAGCACCAGGGGAATCAGATGGGTCTCGGGACGGTGATCCTCGCCGAGGACGCCCTCGGGGTCGGCGCCGGCGGCGTTGAAATAGCGCAAACGGACGGTGGCCCAACCGTAAGCAGCTTCGAAGTCCTCCAGGATCTGTTCCACCATCAGCTTGCTCCGTCCATAGGGGTTGATGGGGCGCAGGGGATGGTCTTCGTCCATGGGCACCTGCGCCGGTTCGCCGTACACGGCGCAGGAGGAAGAAAAAATCAACCGTCGCACCCCGGCCCGCCCCATGGCCTCCATCAGCGCCAGGGTGGCCGCCACGTTGTTCCGGTAATACCTGGCCGGATCCGTCACGGACTCGCCCACGTAACAGTGGGCTGCAAAATGCATCACCGCCTGGATCCGGTGCTGACGGAAGATGGCCGCCAACAAGGCGGCATCGGTCATTTCCCCTTGGAAAAATGGGCCATGGCGGACGGCGGCCCGGTGGCCGGTGCTCAGGTTGTCCAGCACCACCGGCCGGTACCCCGTATCGGCCAGATGCTTGCACATGTGACTGCCGATGTACCCGGCGCCGCCAACGACCAGAATTTCGTTCATCAGCAATTCTCCTGAAATTTCAAGCCTGCGAGACTAAAGTCATTTCCCGCTCTTGTCAATCGCATTGAAACCGTCACCGATGAGGATTGCGCCCCGCGTCGATTCTGCTACATTAAAGATCAATGTCATCCATCACAACCGAGGAGTGCAATGCAACCATGAGCAAATTTCTGGCGGACAACCCTTTTGTCTGGGTAACGGTCATCGATCCGGGACCCGGAGAGCAGTTTCTCGGCCTCCACGACGAAGTCGAGCACGTGGATTTCATCCCTGTTTTTCTCGAGAAGGACGACGCCCTGAAGTGTTACCACTTCATGGCGCGCGACCCCAAGCGCAAGTACGAAGTCCAGGCCATGAGCTACCTGGAACTGAGCCAGACCGCAAAGGCCAATGGATTTTTGGTGTTTTTGCTCGATGGCGATGGTCGGGTGATCGAAAGACAGGCTCCGGCGGGCAACTGATCAAACGGCGATGCATCTGAACCTGAACCATCCGCCGCCCCGGGCGACCCTCAACGAAGTTGGCCCCCGGGACGGCTTCCAGAACCTGCCCAGGGTACTGGACACCGCCCTCAAGCTGGAAATCATCGCCGGGCTGGTGGAAGCCGGCGTTTCCGAACTCCAGGTGGCCAGTTTCGTTCATCCGCAAAAGGTGCCCCAGATGGCCGACGCCGAGGCGGTCATCGCTTCCCTGCCCGCAAATCGGCGAGTTTCCTACAGCGCGTTGGTCCTCAACCGGCGTGGCCTGGAGCGAGCCGTTGCAGCGGGTATCGAGACGGTGGAAATCTCCCTTTCGGTCAATGACGCCCACAGTCGCGCCAACATGGGGATGGACCGCCATCGGGCTCTGGCCGAGGGGTGCCGAATGCTCCGTCAGGCCAAGAACGCCGGGCTCAAAACCGTCGCCAGCCTCCAATGCGCCTTTGGCTATCTGTCGCCGGAGGACTTCGACCCATTCCAGGTCGCCGATGCGGCCCGCACGTTTTTGGCCGAAGGACCGGGGCGCTTCACCCTTTGCGACACTACCGGCATGTCCGATCCAACGCGCATCGTCGCCGTCCTTGACGCCGTGGCCCCCATGGCCGGCGATACCCCCCTGGCGTTGCACCTCCACGACACCCGTGGCCTTGGCATGGTCAATCTGTTCACCGGTCTCTGCCGGGGGGTGGTGCATTTCGATACCGCCTTGGGCGGCATCGGGGGCTGTCCCTTCATCCCCGGGGCGGCCGGCAACCTGGCCACCGAGGAGGCCCTTTTTTTTCTCGAGCGCCTCGGGGTGGCCACCGGGATCGACATCGCCGCCGTGTCCCGCGTGACACGACGCCTGGAATCGGTTTGCGCGGCCCGATTCACCGGCCGGCTCCACCGCCTGATGCCGTGAGCCCGACGTCATGGCGCTTGACCGGCCTCCGCTCAACAGGTAAAGGTGCCAAGTCGTTTTTTCTGATCACCCGGGAGCCATGCCTGTGATTTCACCCAAACCATCAAAGACCCGGAGCGGTCCCGAGGGCCCTCTTTCCATCTGCCTGCTCAGCTACCGCAGCAACCCCCACTGCGGTGGCCAGGGCGTCTATCTGAAAAACCTCAGTCGGGCCCTGGTGGACCTGGGCCACCGGGTGGAAGTGGTTTCCGGCCCCCCGGACCCCTGTCTCGATGCAGACATCCGGGTGTATCGGCTCCCGTGTCTCGATCTCTACGATCCGGCCGATCCGTTTCGGATCCCGCGTCTGGCGGAGCTGCGCCACCCCATGAACCTCATCGAGTGGCTGGGGGTATCGACCATGGGATTTCCCGAGCCGTTCACCTTCGGCTGGCGCGCTCTGGGTTTTCTGCAGCGCCATGGACGGCGCTTCGACATTGTCCACGACAATCAATCCCTCTCCTACGGCCTTTGGGCCATCAGCCGCCGCATTCCCACCGTGGCCACCATCCATCACCCCATCACGGTGGACCTGGACATCGCCCTGGGGGCGGTGCGGGCCTTCTGGAAAAAACTCAAACACCTGCGCTGGTACTCGTTCATCGGTATGCAGGCCCGGGTGGCGCGCACGCTGCCGGCCATCATCACCGTCTCCGATTGCGCCCGTCGCGACATCTGCCGGGATTTCAAGGTGCCGGCGGACCGTTTTCGGGTGGTGCCCAACGGGATCGACACCGACCTGTTTCACCCCCTGCCCGGAGTGGAGCGGGAGCCGGGACGGATCATCGTCACCAACAGCGCCGACACCCCCCTGAAGGGGTTGTACTACCTCCTGCAAGCGGTCCATCGCCTCGAATCCAGGCCCCTGAAGCTGGTGGTGGTGGGCACGCCCAAGGAAAACGGGGGAGTGCTCAAACTGATTCGCCGCCTCGGAATCGGTGACCGGGTGCACTTCACCGGTCGGATCAGCAACGAGGCCTTCATTGACCAGTACGCCCGGGCCAGCCTGGCGGTGATCCCTTCCGTCTACGAAGGGTTCGGATTGCCGGCGGGGGAAGCCATGGCTTGCGGCGTGCCGGTGATCAGCACCACCGGCGGCGCGTTGCCCGAAGTCGTCGGCGATGCCGGATGGCTGGTGCCGCCGGCCGATCCGGAAGCGTTGGCCGCGGCCATCGCCACTCTTTTGGACCATCCTGAACAGGCCGCGGCGCTGGGACGGGCCGGATTTCAACGGGTGCAACGGGAATTCACCTGGCGCCGGGCGGCCCAGCGCACCGTGGACGCCTACCGGGAGGTGATGGGATGATCACGGTGGATTTTCGGCGATTGAAGACAAAACCGGGAATGCGGATCCTGGATGCCGGTTGCGGCAACGGCCGTCACACGGCAGCGGCTTACGGTCTGAAAAATGCCACGGCCATCGGGGTGGACCTGTGCCGTGCGGACTTGTCCGAAGCCCGAGAGCGATTGAGATACCATCACCGCGTCGGCGCCACGGGGGGGGGCACCTGGGGACTTGCCGCGGCCGACAACCGTTTCCTGCCCTTTGCCGATGCGGTTTTCGACCTGGTGATCTGCGCCGAGGTGCTGGAGCACATCCCTTCCCACGCCATGGCCGCCGCCGAGCTGACGCGGGTGCTGAAACCGGGCGGGCAAATGGTGGTCTCCGTTCCCCGGGCCTGGCCCGAGCGCATCTGCTGGCGGTTGGCACCGGACTACAGCGCCGCCAACGGCGGCCATGTACGCATCTATCGCAAGAAGGCGCTCCTCGATTTGCTGGGTACCACCGGCCTCCATTTCGACGGGGCCCACTACGCCCACAGTCTCCACAGCCCCTACTGGTGGCTCAAGTGTCTGGTGGGCCCCCAGCGCACCGACAGCACACCCGTCCAACTCTACCACCGGTTTCTCACCTGGGACATCATGGCCAAACCGCCCCTGACCCGATGCCTGGATCGGATGCTCAATCCGGTGATGGGCAAAAGCCTGGTGGTCTACCTGCACAAGCCGGCGGGATGAATGTCCAGGGCGGAAGGTTTCAGGGAAACCCCCTGCTGTTGACGACTACCAATCGGCGGCGTCCCCGCCGTCAGCCTTCCGTCGAGGCGCTGCGTCCCGCCAAGGCGGTCAGCAGGCGCCGGTGGATGTCGTCAAACCCGCCGTTGCTCATGATCAGCACCAGATCGCCGGGCCGGCAGTGGTCCGTTAGAAAATCAATGATCCCCTCGGTGGTATCGAAGTGCATCGCTGCCAGGCCCCGGCTCTTCAGATCTGAAACGAGACGGGGGGAGGAAAAACGCTCGGCTTCCGGGACCTTTTCGATGGCGGAAGGTCGACGTACCAGCACGAGGTCGGCCCCGTCGAAGCTGGCGGGATACACATCCTGAAACACCCGGCGCATGCTGGTGTTGGTGCGCGGTTCGAACACCGCGATGAGGCGTCCGGCGGGAAAGTGGGGCCGGACGGCGGCGATGGTTTCCCGCACCGCCGTGGGGTGATGGGCAAAATCATCCATCACCGTCACCCCGCCCGCCACGCCGCGCACCTCCTGGCGGCGCCGCACGCCGGCAAAGGCTTCCAGGCCCGCGGCGGCCTGGTGGGCATCGACGCCGAGGCGTTCCACCACCGCCAGGGCAGCCGCCGTGTTGGCCAGGTTGTGATCACCCATCAGCGGCGAACAAAACCGGCCCCAGAGGCGCCCTCGGCAAATCAGGTCGAAGTGGGTCCAGGGCGGCCGGACCACCACCGCATCGATGCGCCAGTCGGCGGTCTCACTGCGGCCGTAGCGCATCACGCGGGCCGGACTGCCGGCCACCAGCTCATCTAGGGTCGCGTCGCCGTCCCAGGCCACCAGGAGACCGTCCGGCGGCAACTGACCGACGAAGCGCCGAAACGTGGCCCGTACATGGCCCACATCGGTGAAGATGTCGGCGTGATCGAATTCCACGCCCGTCAGGACGGCCACCTTGGGCCGATAGTGAAAAAACTTGGCCCCCTTGTCGAAGAAGGCCGTGTCATACTCGTCGCCTTCCAGAACGATGGAATTCCCGTCTCCGGTGCGGTAGTTGCAATCAAAATTACGCAGAATGCCACCGATGAGAAAGGACGGATCGTGTCCGGCATGGTGCAATATCCAGGCAATGAGACTGCTGGTGGTGGTCTTGCCATGGGTGCCGGCCACCACCACCTGCAGTTTGCCCGCCGCGGCGAAATGATTGATCGCCTGGGGCATGGAGCAATAGGCGATGCCCTGTTGGGCCAGGGCTGAGACTTCCGGGTTGTCGCGGCGGACGGCGTTGCCCACCACCACCAAATCCGGTCGGCGTACAAACCGGCCGACGTCGAAACCTTCTTGCACCGCGATCCCCCGCTGGCGCAAAAAATCGCTCATGGGCGGATAGACTTTTTGATCACTTCCGGTGACCGTCATCCCCCGGTCTTTCAACATGCAGGCCAGGGCCCCCATGGCCGTGCCGCACACGGCGATGAGGTGCACGTGCTCAACGTTCGAATCGATTCGATTGAGGGCGGGATCGAGCATCGGGAAAGGGAAAAGTCCGCTCAGGCGGCGCGCCTGGCCACGCTCCCCTTCCGGCGACGGATCACCTGGACACCGCGGGAGCGGGAGGTGCCGAAACCACCATCTTGATTTTCATCGGTTTCGGCTTTGAGAATGAGTCGACGCAGTTGTTCTTCAATCTTCTTCTTTGTAGCAACATCCATCTTGATTGATTTCCTCGTAAAACGATTAAAATAGCCGTGTTCTGAAACCGGCAGCCACAATCCCGCAAAGCTCGACACCGTCTCTCGCTGCAAAAATACTGCAACGAAAAGGGTCTTCGCCTCGGGGCGACAATGAAAACGCTTTAGAAATATTTACACCGGGATTGGCGTACCTGCTTACGGAAAGCTGCCGAAGGGCTGGACTTTTTTTCAGTGGTACCTTGCCAAGTCGTGTTTTCTTACCTGATCCCAAAGGAAGCTGCAAGTCTTTTTGTTCAAACAGGAACCGTTTTATTCTGCACGCATCATGGATTCCCTTCCGCTTTGGCCATGGGCCCCTTCGCCGCGAGGAGGCCGTTTCGCATGGACGAAGGAGAACAGGCATCCCGGACTCCTGCCAGTACCTGAAAGGCACAGCGCTGATCGGCGTTGCCGATCACCGCCAGCAGGTCACCATCCATTATCTTCGTCTCCGCATCCGGATTGGGCTGAAATGTGCCATCGTGCCACAACCCTACGATGGATACGCCTGTCCGGCGCCGGACAGCCGCTTCACGGATCGATTGACCGGAGATAGGACTGTTCACCGGCACTTCAACCCACGTCAAACTAAGCATGTCTCGGGCGGTGTGCAACTGGCGCAGCAAACGATCGGCCGGTCCGGCCCGGAATATCGGCGCATAGAGATCCCGTCGGACCTGGTCGGCGTAGCGCTGGATCTCCGAGGGGGGTAGCGACAGCTTCAACAGCACCTGGCGTGCCATCTCCAGTGCGGTCTCCAACTCCGAATGGATCACGGTGGTCACCCCCAGATCGTAGAGCGCTTCCATCTGGGGGACACCGGTGGCCCGGGCCAGAATGCTCAAATTCGGGTTGAGCCGGTGGGCCTGGGCCACCACTGTTTGGACCACCCAGGCGGCCGGTGTGGTGACGATCAACTGGCGGGCGGATTCGATGTGGGCCGCCGTCAGTACCGGCTCCTGGCTGGCATCGCCGAAGACGATGGGACACCCCCGCTCCTTGCAGGCTTCCACCATGCGATAGTTCAGTTCGATGATCACATACGTGACCTCCAGTTCCCGGAGGACCTGGGCGATGTACTGGCCCACCTGGCCGCCGCCGGCGATGATGACGTGATCGCTGAGCGCCTTGGCGGGAAGGTTGATGGTCTGGAGGGCTTCGCGATGCTGGTGATGCCGGCGCCACAGGGCGTACAGGGGCGCGGTGAGCTGGGACACAAACGGGGTCAGCACCATGCTGAGGATGGTGGCCGCCAGGACCAGGGCGTACATGTCCGCCTCCAGGCTGCCGCTGTCGAGACCCGTCCGCGCCAGGACGAAGGAAAACTCTCCCACCTGGGACAAGCCCAGGGCCACTGCCAGCGGCACCACGTTGCCGTACCCAAACCCCCTCGCCACGACACCAAAAATCACCCCCTTGCCGGCGATGATCATGACCACCAACAGCAAAATTTCGCCCATGTGGGCGCGGGCATAAGAAAAATCCAGCAACATCCCCACCGAGGTGAAAAACAGCAGACCAAACACATCACGCAGGGGAATGATGTCGCTCAACGCCTGGTGACCGTAGTCGGACTCACTGATCACCATCCCGGCCACAAAGGCACCGAAGGCGAATGAGAGCCCCACCACGTAGGTGAGGTAGCCGATGCCCAGACCGATGGCGGTGATGGCCAGGAGAAACAGTTCCCGAGAGTTCCACCGGGCCACCACCGCCAACAGTTGCGGCAGCCAACGGGTTCCCAGAAACACCATGGCGGCCAGGAACACGGCCGATTTGATCACCGCCAGGCCGATGGGCGTCAGGTCGGCGCCCGGAGCGCTCAACTGGGGCAAAATGATCATCAACGGGACCACCGCCAGGTCCTGGACGATGAGCATGCCGATCATCACCCGGCTGGACAGAGTCCCCATGTATCCCTGGTTCATCAAGGTCTTGAGGGTCACCATGGTGCTCGACAGCGACATGAGGGCCCCCAGCCACAGGGCGGCCACCGGCGGCCAGCCAAACCATCGCCCCAGAACGAATCCGTAACCGATGGTCAGCAGCATCTGAATCGGCGTGCCCATGAGGGCGATGCGGCGCACCGGCTTCAGTTCGCTGAAGGAAAATTCCAGCCCCAGGGCGAAAAGCAGCAGTGCGACGCCGATTTCCGCGAGCCGCTCGATTCCGTGAATGTCGGAAACCGCGACTCCTCCGGTATGCGGGCCGATGAGGATGCCGGCCAAAATGTAGCCGACCACCAACGGCTGTTTGAAGCGCTGGACCACCAGGGCACCAATGAGGCCGGCGATCACAATAATGACAATATCCGAAGCAATTCCCATCGATGACTCTTTGGTTGGGGAAAAGGGGGATGCGCTTCTACGCGCCTTAAAGAAATCTCGAACCGGCAAAGTTCATACCAGATCCCGCGGCGCGCCGGAAGTTTTTAACTGAAAGATCCAACAGACGGAACCGTTCCAGAACGAAATTTCTAAATTGAAAATTCAACGCCACCGGATGGATATTTTACAATAATGATTATTATCGTTGCTCAAAATAATTTTTACGTCTCCCTTTTCGCGACGGTGAACCATGAAACGTGACTTGATCACCATTGTCCTGACGGCCGTCATTCTTCTCGCCGGCCGGCCCGTCAGCGGTATCAACAAGGAGGAAGGGGCCATGAACACCGATTCCACCGTCACCGCTTCGGCCGTCTTTGCCGGCGGCTGCTTCTGGTGTACCGAAGCCGATTTCAGCAAGATCGACGGAGTCCTCGAGGTGATCTCCGGGTATACCGGCGGCCGGGTCCCTCACCCGACCTACGAGCAGGTGTCCTCCGGCGGCACCGGCCATTACGAAGCCGTCCGGATCGTCTACGATCCATCCCGCATCGAGTACCGGCAACTGCTGGACATCTTCTGGCGCCACGTGGACCCCACCGATGCCGGGGGCCAGTTCGTCGACCGAGGGCCCCAGTACCGCAGCGCCATCTTCTACGCCGACGCCACCCAGAAGCGTCTCGCCGAGCAGTCTCGGGACCGGCTGGCCGCATCGGGGCCCTTTGGCCGGCCCATCGTCACCGAGATTCTGCCCCTGGGGGAATTCTATCCGGCCGAGGCGTATCACCAGGATTATATTGAAACCAACCCCTTCCGTTACCGCTTCTACCGCAGCGGGTCCGGCCGCGACCGATTCCTGGACCAGGCCTGGGCCGCGGTGGGCGCCGCATCGGGCATTGACGCCGGTTCCACGCCGAGCTATGCCCGTCCTTCGGACGACGCCCTGCGCCGGCGCCTCAGCCCCCTAGCTTACCGGGTGGTAAGGGAAAACGCCACCGAGCCGCCTTTTCAAAACGAATTCTGGGATCACCATGCCCCGGGGATCTACGTTGACATCGCCAGCGGCGAACCGCTGTTTAGCTCCCTGGACAAGTTCGATTCCGGCACGGGCTGGCCCAGCTTCACCCGCCCGCTGGAACCGGATCACATCGTGGAAAAAACCGACCGCAGCCTCTGGATGACGCGCACCGAGGTGCGCAGCCGCCACGGAGACAGCCATCTGGGGCATGTCTTCGACGACGGCCCGCCCCCCACCGGTAAACGTTACTGCATCAACAGCGCTGCCCTGCGTTTCGTGCCGGCCACCGACCTCGAAGCGGCGGGCTATGGCCGATACCGAACGCTCTTCGAATAACGTCCAACATGCAACGATGAAAATCACCTTGACGGAACCCCGCGGTTTGGTGGTATGCGGACGGTCAGCGCCATCCCGACGCGGATCGTCCCAGCCCAAAGTACCACCTCAGAAAGGAGACCCCATGGGAACCGTCAAACGTGCCACGCGCAGATGCATCGTCCTGTTGTTCGCGACCTTTGTGGGCGTCGGTTTGCTCATGCCCACCGCCCACGGAGCGGCATTCAAGAAGGAGTACAAACTGCAGGTCAACGTGGGGCCATCTTTTTACTGGGGAATCGGCGCCACCAAATTCGCCGACCTGGTCAAGGAAAAAACCGACGGCCGCATTCTGGTCAAACCCTACTTCGGCAGTTCCCTTCTCAAGGGCGCGCAACTCAACGCCGCCCAGATGGTGGCCAAGGGTGTCATCGACTGCGCCTACGAATCCACCATCAACATCTCGCCGGTGATTCCGGAAGCCAATGTTTTTCACTTGCCGTTTTTTATCAACAGCTTTGAAAATCTCGACAAGATGAAAGCCGGCGGTTCCGGCGAGACGGTGTTCGCCGCCATGGAAAAAGTCGGCCTCGCCCCCCTGGCCTGGGCCGAAAACGGATTCCGCCAGATCACCAACAGCAAGCGGCCCATCGAAAAGCCGGAAGACCTTTTGGGCCTTCGCATTCGCGTGGTGGGTAACCCGCTGTTCATGGAAACCTTCCGCCAGCTCGGGGCCGATCCGGTGAACATGAACTGGGGCGACGCCCAGACCGCCTTTCAGCAGGGCGTGGTCGAAGGGCAGGAAAACCCGGTGGGCGTGCTGATCCCGGTACAGATCTGGCAGTATCACCAGTACGCCACCCTGTGGAACTACCTGGCGGATCCACTGATCATCTACTGGAACCAGAAACAGTGGAACGAATTTCCAGCCGACATTCAGAAGGCGATCCGCGAGGCCGCCGAAGCTTCCGGTCGCTTCGAGATCGCCCTGAGCCGCGCCGGCCTGGACGACGGCGAATCGTTGCGCATTCTCCGGGACGAATTCCAGTACACCATGGAAGTCCCCAATCCGATTGAATTCATGGAATCCAAGGGCATGACGGTGACCCGCCTCAGCGACGCCCAGGTAAAAGCCTTTGTCGAGGCCACCGCCCCGGTGTTGGCAAAGTGGACGGAGGAAATCGGCCCGGAACTCGTCAAGCAAGCCCGCGCCGATATGGCCCAATGAACCGCCAACCGCTGCGCATCGACCATGTGATCGTGGCCGCCCTGCTTTTCGGTATGGCGGCCATCGCCTTCATCAACGTTTTGAGCCGCTACTTCGCCCACTTTTCCATCGGCGCCACCGAGGAGATTACCATCAACCTCTTCGTCTGGATGACGGTGATCGGCACCGGCATTGCTTTTGAACGCGGCGCCCAGTTGGGCATGGTGACCTTTTTCAACCTCTTTCCCGTGAGGGTCAGAAGGGTTCTGGTGGTCTTCAGCGCGTTGCTGGGCGGGGCCCTGTTCGTCCTGGTGGACCTTTACATGATTCAGGCCATCTATGACGAAATCACCCTGTTTCACGCCGCCAGCGCCTCCTTGGGAATTCCGGTCTGGGTCTACTATGCCGGGGTGCCCCTGTTCTCGCTGTTCGTCTTCCGGGGCGTCTACCGGGGGGCCAAGGCGCATCTGGCCCGGCTCGAAGCGGAAGCCGTCTGATGGAAGTGCTGCTCATCAGTAGTATATTTCTCGTTCTGCTCGTGATCGGGGCCCCCATCGGCACCGCCCTCGGGGTGGCGGCCGTGGCCACCATCTACCAGTTCGACCTGGGCATCGAGATGCTGGGAGTCAATTTCGCCTCGGGCATCGCCTCCTTTCCCCTGCTGGCCATCCCCTTTTTTGTACTGGCCGGTGTCATCCTCGACCGGGCCGGCCTGGCCGGCACCATCGCCCGGTTTTTCGAATTGCTCGTGGGCAAAAGAACCGGCGGCCTGGCCATGGTGGCGGTGTTGACCTGCATCTTCTGGGGATCCTTGTCCGGCTCCGGGCCAGCCACCACCGCGGCGGTGGGCATGATTCTGCTCATGCCCATGGTCAAGCACGGCTACAGCAAGGAGTTCGCCGGCGCCACCATCGCCAACGCCGCCGACCTGTCCATCATCATCCCGCCCAGTATCGCCTTCATCATCTACGGCAACATCACCAGCGTTTCGGTGAGCGCCCTGTTCATGGCCGGTGTCATCCCGGGTCTGCTCACCGGTGCCGGCACCGTGCTGGTGGCCTATTGGGTGTCGCGACGACGCGGCTACCGGGGCAGCGGCCAACGGGGCAGCGCGGCCGAAATCTGGACGGCCCTGCGCCGGTCCATCTGGGCCCTGTTGGCACCGGTGGTGATTCTGGGCGGCATTTATTCCGGAATCTTCACCCCCACAGAAGCCGCGGTGGTGGCTGTCTTCTACAGCCTTCTGGTGGCGGTGCTGGTCTACCGGTCCATTCATTGGCGCGACTTCATCGACATGTTGGTGGAGGCGGCGGTGACCAGCTCGGTGATCATGTTCCTGGTGGTCTTCGCCGGCATCTTCACCTGGGCCGCCTCGGTGATCGGCTTCATCGACAAGGCCGCCGAGGCCATCGTCGCCATCTCGCCCAACGCGGTGGTGATGATCATCCTCATCGACTTGCTGTTGCTGGCCCTGGGCATGGTGCTGGACGCCATCAGCATCAGCTACCTGCTGATGCCGATTCTCATTCCGGTGCTACAGGCCTTCGGCATCGATCCGCTCTGGTACGGGGTCATCTTCATTTCGGCCCTGGCCATCGGGCAGGCCACGCCGCCGGTGGGCGTCAACCTGTTCACGGCGGCCAACCTCATCAAGAGCGATGTGGACGCCGTGGCCAAGGAGGCCATCATCTTCGTGGCAATGGATGTGGTGGTGCTGTTGATCCTGTCCCTGTTTCCCATCCTTTCCCTCTATCTGCCGATCCGGGCCGGCCTCTACGGCCCCTGACACGAGGCTTTTTGTGATGGGATTCGGATTGTTTACGGCCATCAAGGGGGGGGTGTCGGTGCTGCTGGTGGTGGGATTGAGTCTCCTGGCGGAACGGGTGGGGCCGCGGGCCGCGGGGGTTCTTTCCGGTTATCCAATGGGCGCGGCGCTGAGCCTCTTTTTCATCGGCGTTGAAATCGATCCGGCCTTTGCCGCCCGCAGCGCCGTCTTCACCGCCGGCGGGTTGACCGCCACCCTGGCTTTTGCCGCCGGCTACCTCATGGGGCTCCGCGGTGCGGAAAAACGCCATCGTATCGCGGCCATGGCCCTTACGATCCTGTCCGCGCTCATCGCCTACGGTGCCGCGGCGGCCGTGCTCGCCGCCATCCCCCTCCACTGGTTCAGCGCCCCGGCTGTTGCCGTGGTGGGGCTTTTTCTCGCAGAGCGGGCCTTTCGCGGCGTCCCCGATGCCGGCTTGCCCCCCAAGACGCCCTTTCGTCTCTCCGTGGCCCTGGTGCGGGGCGCTTTTGCCGCCCTGGCCATCGTTGCGATCACGGCGGCCGCCCAAGCGGTGGGCCCGGAATGGGCCGGCCTTTTTTCGGCCTTTCCCGTCACGATGCTTCCCCTGCTGGCCATCGTCCAGTTCAGCCAGCCACCGGCCCAGGTGCGCACCATTCTCAAGAACGTGCCCCGGGGCCTGGGATCCCTGCTGGTCTATGTGCTGGTGGTGGCCGCCGCCTACCCCACCCTGGGCGTCGGCCTGGGAACGCTACTGGCCTACGCCGCCGCCACGGGCTATCTGGTGGCCATCGAGTCGCTGCGCCGGCGACTTCGAAAAGCGTCCCCCATCCCGGTCAACATCCAGCGGACGTGAAAGCATCCTGGCCTCGCACCTGGCAGCCTCCACCATTGCGCCGGGAACTTCAACCCGCGTTGTCCGTATCGCTTTCCACGAAGCGGATCAGCACGTCACCGGCTTCCACGCTGTGGCCCGGCGCCACCAGAATCTCCGCCACCACGGCATCCGACGGTGAGGCCACCCCGCTTTCCATCTTCATCGACTCCAAGGTCACCAGATCTTGGCCGCGGTAAACCCGTTCGCCCTTTTTCGCCTGAACCGCCACCACGAGACCGGGCATGGGGCAGATGAGGGCATTTTCGACTTCCTCCGCGCGGGGGGCCGGCATGAAGCGCATCAGATCCCATTCCTTGGGCGTGTAGATCTCCATCCGGCGGCTCACCCCGCAGAAGGCCACCTGGACGAAGGACTGGTCGAAATGCAGACGAAAACGGTGAATCCGGCCGTTGACGGTGAGCTTGAGCCGACGTCGATAAAACTCGAATTCCGGGGTGAGCACGTGGTAGGGGGTGCCGTTGACGCTGGCCTGCCAGTGACGGTCCCCTGCCCTGCCGTTGAGGCGGATATCGAACAGATCCGCCTCGGCACGCACCATGTAATGGTGGATTGCCGGAAGCGCCGGCACCGCGCCGATCTGTGGTGCCATGGGCCGCAGCGATTCGCGTACCGCGACGGTGCGCACGTGGTAGACCAGGGTGGCGGCCAGGGCCGAGAGGTTCAGGGTTTCGGCGGCGGGGGGGATCTTGGGCCGATCGCCGATAAAATGGTCGTCGATGAAGCCGGTGTAAATATTGCCGTCCACGAATTCGGGGTGGCAGATGATGGCGTTGACGAAGTCCAGATTGGTCGTCACTCCTTCAAGGTGATAGCCGTTGAGGGCCTCCACCAGCCTCACCCGGGCCTCTTCGCGGTCGGCGCCCCGGCAGATGACCTTGGCCAGCAGCGAGTCGTAGTACACCCCGACGTAGGTGCCGGTCTGAATGCCGCTGTCCACCCGGATGTTCTCCCCCCGCGGCTCGGCGTAGCGGGTGATCATCCCGGTGGCCGGCATGAACCCCAGCGCCGGATTTTCGGCGCAGATCCGTGCCTCGATGGCCCACCCCTTCAACTGGATGTCTTCCTGTCCCATGGGCAGCGGTTCACCACCGGCAATGGTCAACTGCAGTTCCACGAGATCGAGGCCGGTGACCATTTCGGTGACCGGATGTTCCACCTGAAGGCGGGTGTTGACTTCAAGGAAATAAAACCGACCCTCGGCATCAAGAATAAACTCCACGGTGCCGGCGTTGACGTAGCCGGCCGCCGCCGCCAGGGCACAGGCCGCCTGTCCCATCTGGCGTCGCAGGGTTTCGGTCAGTACCGTGGACGGGGCCTCCTCGACGATTTTCTGGTAGCGACGTTGAACCGAGCATTCCCGTTCGCCCAGGAAAACCACATGACCCTGTTGATCGGCCAGGATTTGCATTTCCACGTGACGCGGCCGTTCGATGAACCGTTCGATGAAGAGGCGCTCATCACCGAAGGCCTTACGGGCCTCCTGGCGACAGGCCTTGAGGGCTGCGGCCATTTCCTCGGGCTGCCGCACGATGCGCATGCCCTTGCCGCCGCCCCCGCCGGCCGGCTTGATCAAAACCGGAAAACCGACGTCTCGGGCCGCTTCGAGGGCTTGCTCCACGCCGGTCACCGGATCGGGGTGACCCGGCACGATGGGCAGCCCGGCCTGAACGGCGAGGGCCTTGGAAGCGGTCTTGTCGCCCAGCAGGGCGATGGCCTCGGCCGACGGCCCGATAAAGGTCAGGCCGGCGTCGGTCACCGCCCGGGCGAAGGCGGCGTTTTCCGACAGAAAACCGTAACCCGGATGCACGGCCTGGCAACCGGTTTCCTTGGCCGCGACAACAATTTTTTCCAGGGCCAGATACGACCCTCCGGCGGCCGCCGGTCCCAGGCGCACCGCCTCGTCGGCCTCGGTGAGGTGTCGGCTGCGGGCATCGGCGTCCGAATAGACCGCCACGGTGGCGATGCCCAGGCGACGGCAGGTCCGCATGACCCGCAAGGCGATTTCGCCGCGATTGGCGATGAGCAGTTTTTGAAACATGTTCGGCCTCGTTGTGGACAGAGTGGACGAAAACGAACGCAGTTTGCCGTCACAGCGGGATGTTGCCGTGCTTGCGCAGGGGCGCCCGGGCCTGCTTGCCCTCCAGCACCTGCAGCGAGCGGATCAGCCGCTTGCGGGTGTTGCGCGGGTAGATCACATCGTCGATATACCCGCGCTGGGCCGCCAGAAAAGGTGTGGCAAAGGTCCGGCGGTACTGCTCCATCTTTTCTTTCAAAAACGCCTCGGCGTCGTCGGCCGCCTGGATTTCCCGCCGGTAGATCACTTCCGCGGCGCCCTTGGGCCCCATGACGGCGATCTCCGCCGACGGCCAGGCGTAGATGACATCGCCGTGGATATGCTTGGAATTCATCACCAGGTAGGCCCCGCCGTAGGCCTTGCGCACGATGACGGTGATTCGCGGCACCGTGGCTTCCACGAAGGCGTAGAGCAGTTTGGCCCCATGGCGGATGATGCCGCCGTGTTCCTGGTCGGGGCCGGGCATGAAGCCGGGCACGTCCACCAGACAGATCAGCGGAATATTGAAAGCGTCGCAAAACCGCACAAAACGGGCCGCCTTGAACGAGGCGTCGCTGTCCAAAACCCCGGCGAGCACCGCCGGCTGGTTGGCCACCAGGCCGATGGTCTGCCCGCCGAGACGACCGAATCCGCAGATGATGTTGCGGGCGAACTGGGGATGCACCTCCATGAATTCGGCGCCGTCGAGGATGCTGTAGATCAGCACGTTCATGTCGTAGGTCTGGTTGGGATTGGGCGGTACGAGAAAATCCAGGGCCGGATCATCCCGTTCGGCGGGGTCCCGCAGATCGAGCAGGGGGGCCTTCTGCCGGTTGTTGGAGGGCAGGTAACTGATCAGACGCCTAATTTCCCGCAGGCAGACGATGTCGTTGGCCGCGGTGAAGTGGGCCACCCCGCTCTTGCTGGCATGGACCCGGGCCCCGCCGAGCTGTTCAGAGGTGATCTCCTGATGGATCACCGTCTTGACCACGCTGGGGCCGGTGACGAACATGTAGGCCGCGCTGTCCACCATGAAGATAAAGTCCGTCATCGAGGGGCTGTAAACGGCCCCCCCGGCGCAGGGGCCCATGACGCAGGAGATCTGGGGGACCACTCCGCTGGCCTGGACGTTGCGGTGAAAGATCTCGCCGTAAGCGGCCAGGGCGTCCACCCCTTCCTGGATCCGGGCACCGCCGGAGTCGTTGAGACCGATGATGGGCGCCCCCGCGGTGACGGCCAAATCCATCACCTTGCAGATCTTCTGGGAGTGGGCTTCGCCCAGGGAACCGCCGATGACGGTAAAATCTTGTGAAAAGACGAAAACTTCACGGCCGTCGATGGTGCCGTGACCCGTCACGACGCCGTCTCCGGGCTGGGCGGCCTTGGCATCGATGAGGCCGGTGCGGCCCACCTTGAGGGCGTCGAATTCTTCGAAAGAGCCGGCGTCGAGCAGCAGGTCGATGCGTTCCCGGGCGGTGAGCTTGCCCTTGCCGTGCTGTTCGTCGATGCGGTGGAGACCGCCCCCGGCCAGGGCCCGGGTCCGCAAGTCCGACAGGATCTCCATGTTGGGCGATCGTGCAATGTCCATGAAAATTCCTCTCTGGGCTGGAAATGTTTACACGCGACGCGCCATTATCATCTAAAAGACCGGTCAGGGCGGAAGCGTCTCGTAGCAATCCTTGGCGTCGTCAACCGGATGAAAACCGCCGCGGATTTCTTGACGCTGACGGCTGCCGATGCTAAAGGCAGATCGATTGAACCGGAAAACGCGCCGACGTCGGTGCACCGGACCGCCCCCTGAACGAAGAGGAAAAAGGAATACCATGACCCACGAAGATGCCGGCCATTACGCCGCCAAACATCCCCCGGGAACCCGCCCGGATCCCGCCATTGCCGAAGCCGTTCTGGCCCGGGTGGAAAACGGACACATCACCTGTAGTGACGCCCACCGCATCGCCCGCGATTTTGGGGTTTCCCCCGCCGTGGTGGGCACCACCATCGACCTGCTGGAAAAGCGCATCGCCAAATGCCAGTTGGGGCTTTTCGGCTACGGTCCCCAACGCAAGCTGGTGGAACCGGTGGACCACGTAGAGCCGGAACTGGCCGCGGCCCTCCATCGCCTGGCCGTCGACGGCCGCATCAGGTGCAAGGACTGCTGGGACACGGCCGCCGCCTTCAGCAAACCGCGCTTGGCCATTGCGGCGGCCTGCGAACACCTCGGCCTCAAAATCCGCCCCTGCCAACTCGGTGCCTTTTGACAC
>JAQVTF010000155.1 GCA_028700185.1 Desulfobacteraceae bacterium
TTTTTGACTCCCCGCCAGCCGGTGTGTTCACGGTCTCGCCAGCAGCCGATTCACATCCACCGGCGTTTCGATGAGCCCGTGGGCCAGGGCGAAATCGGCGAAGCGCTGCCAGCGCGGGGAGTCGAGCTGCTGATCGTCGGCAAAATACGGCAGGGTCAGGGCCAAGGCCTCGGTTTCGGTCCTCCGGTCAGCGTCGGGAACCGCCTTGAAATACAGCTCCAGGGCCTCCGTGGAATCTTCGCGCACCGCCGCGATCCCCCGGGCCACGGCGGCGACAAAGGCCTCCACCTCGGCTCGCCGTTTCTCAAGGGTTTGCGGCCCGCAGACGAAGATGAGCTCGTCGTAATCCGGGATACCGTACTTTTCCAGTTCGAAGTATCCGGCCTTCATTCCCCGGTGGGCCATCTCCACGGTTTCGTAGGTCTTGAACGGTCCCATGACCGCATCCACCCGCCCGGCCGAAAGGGACTGGACGATGGCAAAACCGACATTGACCGCCTGGTAGTCCTCCACGGCATTGACCTTGGCAAAGGCCGCCAGCAACACGTCCATCAGCCCCGGCACCGTGTAGCCGATGGGCCGCCCGGAAAGATCGGCCGGAGTCTGAATGCCGCTGTCCTTCAAGAACAGCAACGTCGTCAGGGGGTGAGCCACCAGCCGCCCCACCACGTGCACCGGCAACCCTGCAGCGGCGGCGATGGTGGCCTGGGGCTGGTAGGACACCGCCAGGTCCACTCGCCCGGCGGCGGCCAGCTTCAGGCCGTCGGTGGTCTCCGAGGGGCTGAGAATCTCCACTTCGAGTCCCGCCTCTTTGAAAAACCCCTTTTGGGCGGCGGTGTAAATGGGCAGGTGGTCCACATTGGGAAACCAGTCGAGCATCAGCGTCAGTTCTTCGGCCGCGGCCGGACCGGCGGCGGTGACAAGGAGCAAGAGAACAAGCAGAAAGCGTTTCATGAATCAGCCTCTCAAGGAGTTATGTGGTGCGGGTTGTCGGATTGTTCCCAGCCAATCAAACGAATTCAATCCATAGTTTCCAATTTCAAGTTTCCACATTCATCCCCCTCAACGCCAGGTCACCACCCGCCCCTCGATCCATCCCACCAGGGTCCAGAGCCCCAACCCCATCAGCGTCAACCACAGGATCACGGCGAAGACCAGGTCCACCTGGAGCCGGGCGTTGGCCTGGATCATCAGGTATCCCAATCCCTGCTGAGCGCCGACCCATTCGCCGATCACCGCACCGATGGTGGCCACCGACACCCCTACCCGGAGCCCGGCGAAAAACTGGGGCAAGGCCCAGGGAAAGTAGAGCAAACGCAGGCTGTCGAGGAAACCGCCGCCCATCAGGCCGAAGAGCAGACGCAAGTCCCGGTCGCAGCTCTTGAGGCCGGCCAGCAGGCTCACGGTGATGGGGAAAAAAATGATCACGGCGGCCATGAGGATCTTGCTCGTCATCCCGTAGCCCAGCCAGACCACCAGCAGCGGTGCCACGGCAAACACCGGCACCGCTTGGCTGGCCACCAGGAAAGGGGCCAGCGCCCGCTCCAGGGCCGGCCGGGCAAACATGACGATGGCCAGGGGAATCGCCACGACAAGGGCCAGAGCGATGCCGGCAATGATTTCCACCGCCGTGGCCAGGGCATGGGGGCCGATCAACGGAGCCCGGGTCAGGGCCACCAGTCCAATCCGCGAAGGGGGCGGCAGGATGTAGGGTGGCAGATTCAGCCCCCGACAGGCCAGCTCCCAGAGGATTAACAGGACCAAGATGACACCGGCCGCCACAAATTTAGGCCACCACATGGTCTAGCTCCCCTTCCAGCCGCGCCAGCACACTTTCCTTCAAGGCGATCAATGTCGGATCGTCGGGTTTTCGGGGTTTGGGCGTGGCCAGGGGGATATCCTGAATGATCCGCATCGGCGCCGCCGAGACCACCAGCACCCGGTCGGCCAGCAGTAGCGCCTCCTCCACGTCATGGGTGATCATGAGCAGGGTGCGCTGGAAATCACGCTGAAGCATCAGCAGCAGCGACTGGAGGCTGCGCCGGGTGATGGCGTCCAGGGCCGAAAGGGGTTCGTCCAGGAGAGTGAGCTCGCGGTGGAACATCAGGGTCCGCACCAAGGCGCAGCGTTGCCGCATGCCGCCGGACACCGTGGCGGGACGATGGTCTTCGAAACCCGCCAGCCCCAGACGGGCAAACAGGCTTTCAACCCGCTTTCGAACGGTGATCAGGTTTTTTTCCCTGCGCAAGCGGGCCGGGAGCATGGCGTTTTCCGCCAGGGAGAGCCAGGGCAACAACAGATCTTTTTGCTGCATGTAGGCGGCTTCCGCGCCCAGGTGCGCCAGCGTCCGGCCACCCCAGCGGATCGTTCCGGCATCCTTGGACACCACCCCGGTGAGCACGTCGAAGAGGGTGGTCTTGCCGCAACCCGAGGGGCCGATCAATACGGTGAACCCGTTTCGCGGCAGGCTGAAGCTGAAACCATCCAGAACCGGTGCGGCATTAAACTGTTTGGTGAGATGGGCGACGGTCAGCAAGGCTTGGCTCCCGCCGACGACATCGCCCCATGGGTGGGCCTGGAAAAAAGAGGCATGGTCCGCTTCCCTCCGCCGGCATGATCCGGATCAGGTATCGGGGTCGAAACGCGTTGCAGTTTCCTCTCAGCCGATTGGCATCGACTCCCCCAGGGTGTTCGCCAAGGCTCTACCACCGCCTCCCACCAATGTCAAACACCGCCCCATCGTCGCTGCGTTCCCCGGAATAATGCGTCCCATGTCATTTTGGCGCGCCCTTTGCTATACTACCTACCACAGTCACGGAAACCGAGAGCGCTTCCCGGGGGCTTGGCCTGATTAAACAGAGGTTATTACTGAAAGCACATCCTTGACGCAGATAATCGGGCGCTCAAGGATCGGAAATCAGCACTCCGATTCGGAACTCGGATATCCACTTCTTTTCGGAATGGCATCGCGGACCTGACGCGTCCGGCGGTGCCATGGTATTTTGACGGGCACATGAAAAAGCACGCGACGATTTTTGCCGATCTGCTCATCGCCATCGCCTTTGCGGTGGTCACCTTCAGTCTTTGGGCGTTCTTCAACCGGCCCCTCACCGAACCGCCCTGGCCGGAACGCATCCAGGGCTTTTCCTTTTCGCCGTATCGTGCGGGCCAAGACGGCCGCACCGGGGTTCACCCGTCCCAGGAAGAAATCAAGGCCGATTTGAAGCTGTTGGCCGGAAAAACCCACGCAGTGCGCACCTATACCGTGGAGGGCCCCCTGGCGCTCATCCCCTCTCTGGCCAAGCCCATGGGGATCAACGTCACCCAGGGAATCTGGATCAGCGCGGACTTGGTCCGCAACCGTCGCGAGGTGGAGCTGGGCAAGATGGTGGCCTGGACTCATCGCAACGTGGTGCGGGTTATCGTGGGCAATGAGGTGGTGCTGCGCGAAGAGATCCCCATCGAAGACCTCTGCGCGTACCTGGACGAGGTTCGCGACGCCGTCTGGCAACCGGTGAGCACCGCCGAGCCTTGGCACGTGTGGGTCAAGCATCCGGAACTGGCTGAACACGTGGATTTTATCGCAACGCACATGCTGCCGTTCTGGGAAGGCGTCGACGTTGAACAGGCCGTGGCCTACACCATCGACAAGATCGAGCTGTTGGAGCGAACCTTCCCTGGAAAACCCATCGTCATCGGCGAGGTGGGGTGGCCCAGCAACGGCCGCACCCGCATGGCGGCGGTGGCGTCTCCGGCCAACGAAGCCCTCTTTCTGCGCCGCTTCATCCACGAAGCCGAGCAGCGGGACTGGGTCTACTACGTGATGGAGGCCTTCGACCAGCCGTGGAAAACGTTTTTCGAGGGGGGCGTGGGGGCCTACTGGGGGGTGTACAACTCCGAACGCCAGCCCAAGTTTCCCTTTTCCGCGCCGGTGGTCCCGGTGACCCATTGGAAAATCGTGGCGGGCCTGTCGGTACTGGTGGCCCTGATCATCATGACCCTGCTACTCTTTGACAGTCGCGCGCTGAGAAAACGGGGGCGCAGCTTTTTGGCGGTGACCGCCTTCGCCGCGGCCACCGCCGCCGTCTGGGTGGTCTACGACTACAGTCGCCAGTACTGGACCCCCTACATGCTTTCGGTGGGCCTGATGCTGTTCACCGGACTCATCGGGGTGATTCTGGTGCTGCTGGCCGAAGCCCATGAATGGGCCGAGGCCAACTGGGCCTTATATCGACGCCGCCTGCCCATTCCCGCCAGCCCGTCGGCCGACACCCCGCGGCCCATGGTGTCGATCCACGTACCGGCCTACAACGAACCGCCGGAGATGCTCCGTGCCACCCTGGACGCCCTGGCAGCCTTGAACTACCCGAACTTCGAAGTCATCGTGGTGGACAACAACACCCGCGACCCGAATGTATGGCAGCCGGTGGCGCATTACTGCCACGAGCTCGGGCCGCGTTTCCGCTTCTTTCACGTCGATCCGTTGGCCGGATTCAAGGCGGGGGCTCTGAACTACGCCTTGGCCCGCACTGCCCCCGAAGCCGAAATGGTGGCGGTAATCGACAGCGACTACCGCGTGCATCCCGACTGGCTGGCGGATCTGGTACCCCTGTTCGCCAACGCCCCCGGCATGGCCATCGTCCAGGCGCCCCAGGACTACCATGACGGTGACACCAATGCCTTCAAGGCCATGATATATGCCGAATACAGGGGATTTTTCTACATCGGCATGATCACCCGCAACGAGCGCAACGCCATCATCCAGCATGGCACCATGACCCTGATCCGGCGGCGGGTGCTGGACGAGGTGGGCGGCTGGGCCGAGTGGTGCATCACCGAGGACGCTGAACTGGGGCTGCGCATTCTGGCCCGGGGATACGAGGCGGTCTATGTGCCCCGCGGCTACGGCCGGGGAGTGATGCCCGACACCATTGCCGACTACAAGAAACAGCGTTTTCGCTGGGCCTTCGGCGCCATGCAGATTATGCGCCACCACCGCGGTTTGCTCCTGGGCCCGAGCCGCCTCACGGCGGGGCAGCGCTATCATTTCATCGCCGGCTGGCTCCCCTGGATGGCCGACGGGTTCAATTTCGCTTTCTCCCTGGCGGCCCTGGCCTGGTCATCGGCCATGATCCTTTGGCCGGCGCGCGTCGACGCGCCGTTGATGATTTTCGCCGCCCTGCCCATGGCGTTGTTCGGGTTCAAGGTCGTCAAGATGGCCCACCTCTACCGCACCCGGGTGGGCGCCGGTCTGCGACAGACCCTGGCCTCCGCCCTGGCCGGCCTCGCCCTGACCCACACCATCGGCCTGGCGATGCTCAACGGCATCGTGCGCAAGGACCGTGCCTTCTTCCGCACCCCCAAGATGGCCAAAGCCAACCGCCTGTTATCGGCCCTGGTGGCCTGTCGCCAGGAAATGCTGCTGGCCCCGGCGCTGTGGTTCGCCGCCTGGGCGGTGGCCCGATCGACCCAGTTGATCAGTCCGGATGCCTACCTGTGGGTCATCATGCTCCTGGTGCAATCCCTGCCCTATGCCGCCACCATCCTGGTGGCGATCATCAGCGGGCTATCCCGCCTGCCGGTGTGGCTGGTGGGACGCAGCGCCGAGATGGACACCAAGGTCGAGGAGAATCTGGCGATGGTTCGAGGGGGGATTCCCCCTGTGGTTACGGCCCCTCAAACCTCACCGCGGGTGGTGGGCGCAGACGACTGGCCGGGGAAAACGCACAAGGCGGGTTGATGAGGAGTTTAAACTGGAAACGCCAAGGCCCCTTCCCGCTGTCATTCCGAACGCAGTGAGGAATCTGCGGTTTGAAATACAGCGGGAGGAGGTGACAGGGAAGAAGGGACCCCTCGCGGGGACTCGGGATGACAAAAAAGGGGACAGGCCCCTTTCAGGTCGTGGCCAGATTGCGAAACGCCTTCCTGCTGGCCCCGCAAATGGGACATTTCCAATCTTCCGGCAAATCCTCGAAGGCGATCCCCTTCTCGATCTTCCTCTTCCGGTCCCCCTTGTCCGGGTTGTAAATGTAACCGCAATTGGTCGTCTGGCACTGCCACATCTGCTCAGGTGCTGCCATCGCTGCCTCCCTCAGGAATTGATTGATTTTTGGGAATCATTATCACGAAATTGAGCCAATGGGAAGCCGGCCGGTGTTTAGAAATTTTCAAAAATCTTTGGCCCGCGGACATTGCCAGCCGCTCAGGTCAAATCCACCGGCAATCCCTTGCAATACACGGCCTGGACTTGCTCCAGACTTCCCCATAGGGCCTCGGGAGGCCCCGCCACCCCGATAAAATCCGCCGAAGCCCCCGGTTGCAGCACACCGGACCGGTTGAGACCAAGAAGCCGAGCGCCGTGGACCGCCGCGCATCGCACCGTCTCCCCGAGAGAATAGCCGGCGGCCGACATCAGTTCCAGTTCCACGGCCATGGCCCGGCCGTGACGCACCCCGGGACTGCCGGCATCGGTGCCCGCGGCCACCGTTACCCCCAGCTGCCGGGCGCGAGTGAGCTGAGCCGTCTGGTGATCCAGGAGACGCCGGGCCCCGTCGGCTTCCCACCGGCCAGTGGCCAGAGTGTCGAGGAAACCGGCCATGGTCCCGGCCGTGGGGACCCAGACCGTCTTTTGAACCGCCATCCGCTCCATGTTGGCCTCCCCCATGAAAAATCCGTGCTCGACACTGTCGCAACCGGCAGCCAGGGCGTCGGCCACCGGCTGAGGCCCGTTGGCATGGATCATCACCGGAAGCCCCCACCCGTGAGCCGCCGCCACGGCGGCCTTCAGGTCGGCCACGTCAAACTGGGGACGGGTCGACCTTCCGAATTCGGTGAGGGAATTGATCCCGGAATCGATGATCTTCACCTGGTCGATCCCCCGCCCGGCGGCGACCACCGCTTCGGCCAATCGCTGGCCTTGGCCCAGGCTGCAACCGAAGGCACCACCGTAGCGCCCTTCCCGGTGCCAGGCCCGGCCCGAAAC
>JAQVTF010000156.1 GCA_028700185.1 Desulfobacteraceae bacterium
CGGTGCTGATCTTTGCCCCCACTTCATCCGAGGCGAGGCTCTCGACGCTTGCCCGCCACGCCCGGGGAATGGTCTATTGCGTGGCCCGCAAGGGGGTCACCGGTGCCGACACCGATTTTACCTTTTCCCTGGAAGGTTACCTGGCTCGTTGTCGCCGCTGCACCGATCTCCCCCTGGCGGTGGGTTTCGGGGTCAAACAGCGCAGCGACATCACCTTTTTGAAGGACCGTGCCGAAATTGCCGTCATCGGCACCGAAACCATCCGCCGCTACGACGCCGGCGGCCTGGGCGCGGTGCGAGCATTCATCGAAGGGTTGCGGTGAAGGAATCAGCGGCTCGGATCGAGCCAGTTGATCAGGATCTGGTCGCAGAGCGACGCGAGGGAATCGAGATGGGCACGCCACGCCGCCCCAACGGCCTGTGATCCGCCCGGACCACTCTTCAAGCCTTCACAAAGGGCCCGCACCCGTTCAAACGCCTCCGCGTTGCGGTTGCAGCACTGCTCCAGATCGGCGATGGCGGTGATGTCCCGGACGATTTCCACCACCTGGCGAACCTTGCCGGTGTCGGTATCCTTGAGGGGAAAACTCAACAACTCGATGCGGCGCACCGGAGAATCGCCCGGTCCGGCCACGACCTCACGCTCCACCTGGCCGCTTTCCAGGCAGCGCAGGCTGGGGCATCGGAGGCAGGGGGCGATGCGCTTCTGGTAGCACTCGTAGCAACGGCGGCCCACCAACGGCATGCGGTCCTGGTACCACTCGGTCATGGTGCGGTTGACCCGACGGATGGTCAGATCCGGATCCAGCACGCTGATCCCGTCGGGGACCGCATCAAAGAGGCTGTCGATCAAACCGCCCCAGGCGGCTTGAACCGTCGGCGGCGTTCCAACCGCCTCGCTGCCCGATGGCCTATCCGGCGGGCAAGTCCGCCTCAAATCCTCGATCATCACCACCTTGAACGCCGCGCCCCGCGGCCCCGCCCACTCGGATACCCCCACGCGGACCGGCCGGTTTTCCCCGCTCCGGGTCCGGATGGTGCCCTCCGCCGCCTTGCACATCAGGTCGGGGGGGTGAATCGAAACGCCGTTGCAAGAATCGCAGGGGCAAGCCACCGTTCCCCCGAAAATCTCGTGGCCCTCCCTTCCAATGACCTCGAACAAGCGCCAGCCGGTCAGTTCAGTGGCCGCCGGATTCAAATAGACCAACCGCCCACCGTCGTCCAGCACGTACGCCGCCACGTGCAGACCGCTCAGCAACATGGCCACCCGTGGCTCAAGGTCCATGGCCCCTCCGATTCCTAAGTGTCCAGCCATAAATAGTTTTTTTCGTGATCTCAGCGTTGGGCGCCAGGATTCAAATCCTCGAAACAGCGCGACTCTGCCTCCGGTCAAATCCGGCGCCCGCCGTATCCCACGAAACAATCCGCATCAATCCTTTTCCAACCCCTTACCACCAATCGGCGGGCGATTCGACAACATTCATCGCTTGGCCAGCGATCACCAGGAACCCCTTGATGGCACGCCAAGCGCCCATCGCCCACCGATGGGCGCCCCAGACCTCCAAATGCTTGACAAACCCATAGGAGATGATCAGCTTAAAATTCGTCGAAGTGGTGAAATGAAAGCATAACCAATCAATTTGAAGGAGGATTCATTTCATGGCGAAACTACGTACCGCTGTGGATATCCTTAAACTGCTCAACAAATCCAACTGCCAGGAGTGCGGTGAAAAAACCTGCCTCGCCTTTGCCGCGGCCGTGATCCAGGGGCGGCGAAAACTCAGCGACTGCCCTCACCTGGAGCCCGAGGTGCTGGCACGCTACGCCGACGACAACGATTCAACGCCCAACAACGGTGACGTGGAGGATCGATTGGCGGAACTGAAAAGCCATATCGCCGACATCGACCTGTCGGCGGCGGCCCAACGCACCGGCGGAGAGTTCAAAAACGGCCGCCTCACCGTGAAAATTCTCGGCAAGAATTTCAGTGTCGACGCCGATGGCAAACTCTACGCTGACCTCCATGTCAATCACTGGGTGGCGGTGCCGTTTCTCAACTATGTCATCTCCGGCGAGGGAAGAACCCCCACCGGCAACTGGATGCCGTTCCGGGAGCTGCCCGGCGGACGGGAGCGGGCCCCGCTGTTTGAAAAACGCTGTGAGGAACCGATGAAACAGCTTGCCGACCGCCTGCCCGACTTTTTTGACGACATCGTTCACATGTTCAGCGGCAGCCAGGTGGATCCGTTGTTTGAGTCCGATATTTCCGTGGTGCTGGACCCGCTGCCCAAGGTCCCCCTGATGATCTGCTACTGGAAACCGGAAGAAGGCATGGATTCGAGCCTGAGCCTCTTTTTTGACGAAACCGCTGCAACCAATCTCGATATCGGAGCGACTTACACGCTGGGCGCCGGGCTTTCGCAGATGTTCTCCAAGCTGGCCCTGCGGCACGGTTTTGCGGAAACAGCAACGGTCTAGGCCGACGACTTGCCAACACTGGCGATTTGGTTCAGCCTGACAACAGGTACCCGGGACAGTCCCCCCATGACCTTCACTGGAAGGGAGACAACCATGAAACGGATTTTTCTTTTGCCGGCGACCGTGGGCCTGGCCCTCGCCGTCCTGCTGTGGGCCGCGGCTCCGGTCTCAGCTCAAAAACCGGCCTGGAACGACAACGGTCAAAAAGGCAAGGCCGCCCAGAGGGCGAACCGCCCCGGGCCGCGGGGCCCGGGGATGGAAAACCGTGGCAAGGGTGGGCCAGCCGGAAAAGGGATGGAAAACCGCGGCAACAAAGGCGCACCGACGGATCGCTACCGGGAGCAAGGCCAGCAACAGCACCGCCAAGAGTATCAGAACCGCCAGGAACAGCGCCACCAACGGACGGGTGAGCGCAGAAACGGTTCCGGCGACGGGTATCGATTCTTCGGCAATATCGACCGATCCCCCATCGACCGCCACTACGCAGACCAGTTCCGCCGTGGCAAATGCCCGCCGGGTCTGGCCAAAAAGGGCAACGGTTGCATGCCGCCGGGACAGGTCAAAAAATGGAAACGCCACCGCCCCCTTCCCCGCGACGTCATCTTCTACGATCTGCCCCGCGACGTCTCGGTTCATTTGGGCACTCCCCCGAGCGGACATCGTTTCGTCCGGGTGGCCGGTGACATTTTGCTCATCACGGTGGGCTCCGGCATGGTGGTGGACGCCATCGAGGATCTGGGACGCATCTACTGATCAATACGTCCCCATGGCCCGGGCCAGTCGCGCCCGGGCCAGGTTGTACCCGTACAGCGCCTTGAAATAATTCACCCGCGCCCGGGTCAACAGGGCCTGGGCATCGAGCACATCGGTGACCGTGTTCATCTGGGCACGATAGCCTTCCTGGTTGACCCTCAGATTCTCCTCTCCCTGCAAAACGGCCTTTTCCGTGGTGGGAATGTTTTCTTCCGCCGTGGAAAGATTCAACAGGGCCTCGCGCACATCCAGGCGCACGCTGTCGGCGACGGCGTTGCGGGTCTTGGTCAGCTCTTCCTTGACGCTCTCCTTTTGGCTCACGGCATAACGGGTCTTGCCCCATTCCCAGAAGGTCAGGGAACCGACCACCGTGGCCTGCCAGCGCTCGGGGTCATGGAAAGGGCTGCCGGAGACATCGAGCTTGTCGCCTTCCCGTATGTAGTCATAGACGAAGCTCACCTCCGGATAGTAGGCACTGCGCGCCAGTTTGATCTGCTGTGCCGCCCGCTGGATCTCGATGTCGATGAGATGGATTTCCGGCCGTTTTCCCAGGGCCAGCGACATGCCTTCCTCCATGGTAACGGCTTCGGGATGATAAGCGAGAATATCTTCCACACTTACCGGTGCATCGACCGGTCTCGCCAACAGGGTGTTGAAGGCCGAACGGGTCAAGACGGCCTGATTACGTGCCTCCACCAGGTTCTGCCGAGCGTTGGCCAGTTCCATTTCCGCCTTGAGGAGATCGTTGATCGGCAACATCCCCGCATCAAAATAGCTTCGGGTCACCTCGACATTGGAAGCGAGAAACTCCACTTCGTTACGGGCCACCTCCACCGTCTTGTCCACCACGAGGATGTTGAAGTAGGCCTCCTTGACTTGCTGGGCCAAATCGAGCTTGCTCAACGCCATCTGCATTTCTGACTGGTCGATCCCCAAATCGGCCAGCCGGTAGGCGCTGATGAGCGCGAACCCCGCAAACAGTGGCTGGGATACGCTGTTACGCCACTGGTAATTGTTCTTGGAGTTGGTCGCGATATCGTCGTCATCAAAAAAGGACCGGTAAGTGCTCACCTCGTCAAGTCGCCGGTAGGCATAACTGGTCCTGAAACTGGGCAACAAATCCGACCTGGCCTGGTTTCTGATGTCCACCGCCTGGCTGCGCTTTTCCGCCAATGCCTTGAGGTCCCAGTTGTTTTCCAGAGCTTCGGCGATACTCTGCCCAAGGCTGTAAACTTGAACTTCGGATGAAGCCGCGGCTGAAATGGCCCAGAGAAACCCTGCAACGGTCACCCAAAGTCCGATCCGCCGGAATAACTTCACGCGATTGGCATTCATCTTCCCCCCTGGTTGCGGCTGGCCAATGCCATGCTTCAGGCGCCTTGAAATCTCACTTTGCATTTGAGCCCCGGTGGAATTCGCCAATCCGGGTTAGGCATCTCCAAGCGCACCCCGAAGGTACCGCTGGCGGCGTCAATCACCTTGTCCACGATGGTGACGGTGGCTTCGTGTTCCCCCCCCACCGGTTCCTCCGGCATCACCGCCGCTTTCATCCCGACCTTGACGGATCCGATCCGGGAGATGGGCATGACCACCTCCACATTGAGTGGATCGATTTGGGCAATCTTAACAATGGGCTTGTCTTCCACGTACTCGCCCTTGGAGAGATGGCGTTCCATCACAACACCGGAAACCGGGCTGAGAATCGTCTTGCGACGCAGCACTTCAGCCGCCTGTTGCCGTTCGAGTTCATAGAGCTGCTTTTGCTCCAAGGCCTCGGCCAATTCGTTTTCAGCCATGATACGCTGGGTTTCCACCTCGTCCCATTTCTGGAATGCCAGGGCCTTGGCATCGTAGACCTCCTTGACGCGCTGACTGTTGCGCCGGGCGAATTCCAGCGCCGCTTTCTTCAATTTGATCGTCGATTCCAATCGGGCGCGGGCGCGGGCAAGGGCCAGATTGGCCGTTTCGACCCCTGAACGCAGCATGGCCACCACATCCCCGGCTTCAACCATGTCCCCGCGATCGACCTGAACGCGATCGATGACGCCGGGCACCTCGCTACCGACTTCCACCACCAGATACGGCTCGATCAACCCGTCGAAAATCGCCTCCGCCGCCCGGGCCTGGTCCGGCGGGACACCGATGGCCCACACGGCGAGCCACAGTCCCAGCCAGATGTTGATGCCGATCCCGTGGGTCCTGCATTTTTCCGCCATTTGCTCTCCTTGCGACGCATGTACACCCGTAGTCGTTCACGTCCGTTTTCTCTTTAGGCCTTCCGAACCCGAGGCAGATTCCTCACCCCGCCCTCGTCTTTGCCATTCCGAACACTTTTCTGTCATCCAGAGAAGCGCCCCTCCCTGTCATCCCTCGTCGCACTTGCCACCACCTCCCGCCGTCTTCCCGACTGCAGATTCCTCTCTGCGCTTCGGAATGACACCGGGAAAGGGTGTCATCCCGAGGAGCGCCCCCCTGTCATCCCGAGGAGCGCAGCGACGAGGGATCTTTCCCTCATTTGCCACCGCTTCCCGCCATATCCCCAACCGCAAGATTCTTCACCTCCGTTCGGAATGACACTGGAAGTCAGTGAAAAGATTGAACCGCCAAGTTCGGGAAGGACGCGAAGAAAAGCATGTTTTGGTTGGCCCGGAGCGCCAAAAAAGACTTTCTTGGCGTTCTTCCTTGCGTTCTTCGCGGTCTTGAGCGAGCGCAGCGAGCGGGCGGTTCAAAAAATAGCCCCCAACGCAAGCGCCGAGGGACCCCTCACTCCGGCCGTCCGGAAAAGGCGAGGGATTCTCCCACCCGGTCGTCCATTTTCAACAGGTTTCGGCGCATCCGCGAGTGCTGCCGCTGGGCCGACCGCTGGGCGCTGCGAAACACCGGCGCGCCGACCAAGCGTGAAAGCAAACCGATGCGGGTGCGCGCCGCCAGAACCGCCAGGATCCGCAGCCAGCGAGGGGCATGGGTGGCCACCAGCTCGTCGTCCAGGGCCACTAGGGCCACGCAGGTGCCCGGGTCCCCCTGCCGCCCACAACGACCGAAAAGCTGGCGGTCGATGCGACGGGATTCGTGGCGCTCGGTGGCCAGGACGAAAAGTCCCCCTTGGCCGGCGATGCCGTCGCCCAGGCGGATATCGGTGCCCCGGCCGGCCATGTTGGTGGCTACGGTGATGCGTCCCGCCTTACCGGCCCCGGCGATAATCTCGGCCTCTTCCTTGTCCTGACGGGCGTTGAGCACCCGATGGGGCAGGCGCTTGGCGTCGAGGAGCCCGCTGAGATGCTCCGAGGCTTCCACGGAACGCGTCCCCACCAGCACCGGCCGCCCCTTTTCGTGTTGCGCAGCGATGACCGCCACCGCGGCGCGCCATTTCTCGTCCTGGGTGGCGTAAATCCGATCGGGCCAAAAAACGCGTTGAACAGGCCGGTTGGTCTGGATGGAAACCACCGGCAGGCGATACACCGCCCACAGCTCCCGGTCCACTTCCCGACCGGTACCGGTCATGCCGGCCAGACCGAGGTAACGGCGAAAAAACCGCTGGTAGCTGATGCGCGCCAACGTCTGCTTGGGGAGGCTGACCGCGCAGCCCTCCTTGACCTCGATGAGTTGGTGGAGCCCCATCTCCCAGGATCGGTCCGCCATGAGTCGCCCGGTGTACTCGTCGATGATCTGCACCTTGCCGTACTTGATCAGG
>JAQVTF010000157.1 GCA_028700185.1 Desulfobacteraceae bacterium
TTTGAACACGCCGAAGGCGCCTTGAACCTTGAACCTTGAACGCGCCGAAGGCGCCTTGAACCTCGAACCTTGAACGCGCCGAAGGCGCCTTGAACCTCGAACCTTGAACGCGCCAAAGGCGCCTCACCCCTGACTTCAGGCTTCCAACCGAAAGGGCACCCCATGCGAAACTTCGGCGGCAAGGTCCTGTTTCTCGACCGCGACGACATCAACACCGACGAGATCATCCCGGCGCGCTACCTCACCGAAATGACCAAAACAGCCTTGAAGCCCTACCTGCTGGAAGACCTGGTGCTGGAGAAATTCGACGCGGCCCGGGACCTGGACGGGATCGGGGCCATCGTCACCCGGGCCAACTTCGGCTGCGGTTCCAGCCGCGAGCATGCGCCCTGGGCCCTGGAAGTCAACGGCATCCACTTGGTCATCGCCGAAAGCTTCGCCCGCATCTTCCGGCAAAACATGTTCAACTGCGGCCTCATGGCCGTCACCCTGCCCCCGGAAACCATCCAACGGCTCTTCGAGCGCTTCAGCGCGCACCTCACCCGGGTCGCCGTGGACATGCAAGGCATGCGCCTTGATTTTACCGCCGACGGCATCAGCGAGCCGGTCCCTTTCACCCTGGCCCCCTTCGACCGGGCCCTCATCGAAGCCGGCGGTTGGCTGGAATACGCCGACCGGCGCTATTGACCCGGGCAACCCAACATCCACGGCCGTGGGGAGACCACCGCTTGCCCAGTCCGGAAGACGACGGCGCGCCCCTTTCTCCAACCGATGCCCTCCTTTTTTTTCCAGAGCCACCGTTACCCGAAAATGACCCGGGGCAACCAGGTGACCAGTTCCGGGAAAATCGTGATGATCACCAGAGCGATCCCCTGGATGGCGACAAAGGGGATGATCCCCCGGTACATCTCCATGGTCGTCACCTCTTCCGGGCAGACGCCTTTCATGTAGAACAGGGCGAATCCGAAGGGCGGGGTGAGAAACGACGTCTGAAGGTTAAGGCAAACAAGGACGCTGAACCAGAGCGGGTCGATGCCAAGATGCGCAATGACCGGGGCGAGCATCGGAATGACGATGAAGGTGATTTCGATGAAATCCAGAAAGCATCCCAGGACGAACAGTATCCCCATCACCAGGGCGATGACGCCCCAGGTGCCCCCGCCGACCTGACCCAGCATCTCTTTGAGGATGGCATCTCCGCCCAGCCCGCGAAACACCAGGCCGAAGGCGGTGGCGCCCAAAAGAATCATGAACGCCATCGAGGTGAACCCCGTGGTGGTGCGCATCACGTCCCGCAACACGTCCAGGTTCATGCGTTTTCGAACCATGGTCAGCAGCATGGCGCCCATGGCCCCCACCGCCGCCGCTTCGGTGGGGGTGGCAATGCCGAAAAAAATCGATCCGAGAACGGTGAGAATCAGCCCCGCGGGTGGCAGAAGGGACTTGAAGACCCGTCTTGCCAGCCGTGTCGGGGATTCTTCGTCGCTTGAAGATTTCCTCGATCCCGGCGCGGCCTCGGGGTTGAGATGGGCGTAGATCAGGATATAGAGGATGTAGAGCCCGATGAGGATCAGCCCCGGGATCAAGGCGCCCATGAAGAGCGCCCCCACCGAAACCCCCATGATATCGCCGAGAAGAACCAGAATGATACTGGGCGGAATGATCTGGCCAAGGGTGCTGGCGGCGCAGATGGTGCCGGTGGCCAATTCATGGGAATAGCGTCTTTTCAGCATCAGGGGCAGTGAGATCACCCCCATGGTGACGACGGTGGCCCCCATGATGCCGGTGGAAGCGGCGAGCATGGCGCCCACCACCACCACGGACACCGCCATCCCGCCGCGGAGCCGTCCGAACAGAAGCGCCATGGTATCAAGCAGGTCTTCGGCCAAACCGGAGCGATCCAGGCAGACCCCCATGAAAATGAACAGCGGGACGGCCACCAGGGTAAAACCGCTCATCCGCCCCCAGATGCGCATGGGCAGCAGGGTAAAAAAATCCAGCCCGAACCCGATCATTCCGAAAAACAGCGCCAGGCCGCCAAGGGTGAAGGCCACCGGATACCCGATCATGATCAGGACGGCCAAGGCGACAAACATCAACAACGGCAGTGCTTCGACCATCGCTCAGTCACCGTTTCGGATCGCCGCGACATTTTTGATCGTCTCGGAAAGCCCTTGCAGGGCCAGCAGGATGAAGGTCAGCGGAATCACCGATTTGAGGATGTACCGGGCCGGCAATCCGCCAGGATCAGAGGAGCCCTCCAGGATTGCCCAGGAATCCGATACGAAAGGAATGGACGCATAAACGATCAGGGTGCAAAAAGGGAACAGAAAAAAAATCGCGCCGATCAGGTCCACCCACGCCTTGGTCCTCGGGCTGAACCTGGCATAAAACAGGTCCACGCGGACATGGCCGTTTCGCAAGAGGGTCCAGGAAGCCGCCAGCATGAAATTGGCCGCGAACAGATGCCATTCCAACTCCTGAATCCAGATGGAGCCGGCCTTGAAAACATACCGCATCAGCACATCATACATGGTGAGCAGAACCATCAGCAGGGTCATCCAGGAAACGGCGTACCCCGTGTACGTACTGACTTGATCCATGATTCGGACAAAACTTTTCATTTTCAAATCCTTTTCCCGCCCCCTTGACCCCATGGGCGCCTCGAGGCAAATGGTTGGCTCAGGATTTGAGGCGGATCGCATCGATATACGACCACTCGGAAGCTTCCATCCAGTAGTTGAAATCCGCCATGAAGGCCAAGGCGGATTCATAAACGGCCTTGAACTTTTCCGACTTCAGGCTTTCCGCTTTCATCACTTTCTCGGTGATTTTGTTCAACGCGACAAGGACGTCATCCGGAAACTTTCGGAGCTGGACCTGGTGTTCCGTGACCAGCTTCTTGAGCACCTTTCCATTTTGCGCGTCGGCCTCGGCAAGAGACCAGGTGACGTTTTCCGCGCAAGCCGCGTGGACGATCATTTTGAGATCTTCGGGCAGGGTTTCCCAAACCTTGGTGTTCACAATGAAGGGAACGGTGGTGGCCGGTTCATGCCAGGCCGGATAGTAGTAGTATTTGGCGACCTGGTGAAGCCCGAGCCGCTCGTCGTAGAGCGGCGTCACCCATTCGGTGGCGTCGATCACGCCGCGCTCCAGGGACGCGTACACCTCGGAACCGGGCAGGTTGACCACATTGACACCGCATTCGGCCATCACCCGCCCCGCCAGTCCCGGAATCCTCATTTTCAGGCCCTTCAAATCGGCGAGACAGTTGATTTCCTTACGGAACCATCCCCCCATCTGGGTCCCGGTGGAAATCATGATGATGGGATAGAGGTCGAAGGCCGCGTAGTATTGGCGAAACAGCGCCATTCCGCCGCCGGCATGCAGCCAGGCCAGCTTGCCCCGGTGCGGCATGCCGAAAGGATAATCGGAATAAAACTGGGTCTCCGGCGATTTGCCCGCGTAGTAGTAGGGCGCCGTGGAACCGCATTGAATCGCCCGCCCCTGGCTCACCGCGTCGAAAACCTCCAACGGCCCCACCAGCTCGCCACCGGCGAAAACATCGATTTTCAGGCGCCCGCCCGACATGATCTCGATATTTTTGGCCAGGCGTTCACAGCCATCCTGAAGAATGGGAAATTTCGGCGGCCAACTGGTCACCATTTTCCAGCGGTACGTTTTTGCGGCACTCGTTTGCAGGGGCCGGATCATCCCCACCGCGCCGGCGGCCGCGGTGCCCGTGGCGATCTTTCGAATGAAATCTCTCCGCTTCATGACTTCTCCCTTCCGTTTTCACCTCACTTAGGTTTTTTTCAAAAGCAAAAGGTTGCAAATATTTCTCAAACCGGTTTCCCCTGTCAACCGATTTATCTGTTGGCGCGTACGCATCAAGGCCCTTGGCGGACAAGGGTTGCCGGACGCAGGAACGAGGGGTCTCGCGAAAAAGTTCCGCGCCGCCGCAATTGATGCTTGACAAGCAACGGCGGTTCCGTTTTATAAGGCGACTTCAAGATGTTAACCGCTCTATTCCCCCATACAAATTTTAGCCTTGCTTTAAGTTGCCAACTCAGACCAGGGCGTTTCGGCACGGCTTGGTCTCTGGCGGAAAGATTCTCTTGGCCCCTGGATCCTGGAAATTCCGATCTTTTCTTTTCTTCCTGCTGGCATGGGTCTTTTGGGGATGCGCCGTGCACCGAGCGCCGACGGATTCTCAAAGCCCCGTCGACGCCTATCGTGCCCTGGCCGATACCGTTGTCGCCGAGAATTCTTCTCGGTTAACCCCCCTCATCGCCGACGCGCCGGCCCTCCCCCAGGTATCCGATTTTGAAGTTTCGGCCCTACGTGAAGCGCAACTGATCGTGGATCAAACCGTCTCCACCGACCCCGTCTACGCCGATGCGGGATCGGCCGCTTTCGACTACGACCGCCAAGCCAAGGATCGGTTGCGCCAAAGCGTTCATCAGCGCCTGAACCTCGCCCCCCAATCCGGTTTTGACATCGTTGACGCCGTGGCCCTGGGCCTCACGCTCAACCGCAACATCCAAATCAGTTCCACCGATTACCAGGGGTCGTTGGGATCGTTGGAAATTCAGCGGGGCATCTTCGATCTTTCCCTGAATGCCGGTGTATCCCAGGTGCGCGATTATTCCGACGACACCGCTCTGGTGCAATCGGATACCACCAGCCTGTCGGCCGGATTGAGCAAACAATTTCGCAGCGGAATCCAGGCTTCGGTGGGTGAAGACCTGCTCGGGGGAAAATACCGCTCCGACGCCATGGCCCAGCGCGGCAGTGAATCCAACCTGAAGTTTCAAATCGTGATTCCCCTGCTCAAGGGGCGGGGCCGGACCTCGGCCGCGGCCGAGGAAGTCTCCGCCGAATTGTCACTGGCGGCGGCCGGGCTGAACGCGGCCCACGCCTGTGCCACGGCGGTAAAAACCATCGCGGTGGATTACTGGGACTTCGCCCTGGCCAGCCAGCGTTTGGACTTGGCCATCGAGGCCGAATGCCGTAGCCAGAAAATCCTGGAGGACACCCGGATCATGGTGGCCCACGACGCCAAGCCCTTCTCCCTCATCAGCACCCTGGAGGCGGACTTGGCCACCAAGCGCGCCGAGCGCTACGCCCGCGAGCAGGACCTCTTCCGGAGCCGCAGTCAACTGGCCCTGGATCTGGGCATCCCGGTGAAAAACGCCCCGCTTTTGCCCCTGGCGAGCCGGGCCTTTCCCGAACCGCCCCCCATCGGGGTGGAACGACTCCTCGCCCACCAGGACCGTCTCTTCGAGATGGCCGAAGACAAACGAAAGGATCTCGAGGCCAGCCGACGGCAACTGGAAAGCGCCGAGGTCATGGAAAACAAGGCCCGCATCGACCTGTGGCCCAACCTGAACCTCACCGTGGGAAGAAACTTTCACGGCTGGGACAAGGGGGGAAACCGTTGGGCGGACATGACCGACGCCTTCGGCTCGGCCGACGACGGGTATGTCTACGGCCTCTCTTTCACCGTTCCGCTGGAAAACCATGCTGCCCGGGGCCAGTTGCGGATCCAGAGCGCCCAGACCGAACGCAGCCGGCTCACTTACGAGAACGCGGTGGAGCAGATCCGCAACGATGTGGCCGTGGCCATCAACACCCTGGTTCAGGCCTGCGCCCAACTGACCCAGAACCGCCTGGCCGAAACCATGTATCGCCGCGCGGTGGACAACGAAATCGAACGGTTCCGCTTGGGCAAATCCACTATCCTGGATGTCATGGACGCCCAGGACCGCCTCAATGGGGCCCTCTCCAGCGTGGTGGCGGCGCAGGCCACGGTGGCCAAAAGCATCGTGGACCTTCGCTATCAGAGCGGCCTGCTCATCGACGCCGATGAGGGCGGAAGCCAGCGCCTGCCCCTTGAACATCTCGTGACCCTGCCCAATGAAGTGTTTCAGTCCCAAGCCGCCCCACCTTTGAGTCCCCGGAAGGGAGGTGAATCCAGAGAGGGAACCGCACGAAACGAAGACAAGGCAACCCGGTCGGTCACCGTCGCCCCATGAGCCGGCGCCGGGATCCGGCCCCAAATCAAAAAGGAGGATTCAAAATGGAAAAAGAAGTCTTCATGAAAGCCTATTCGAGCGTACTGCGCAAGGTCTGGTCCGGTGACGAGGACTACAAGAAGAAACTGCTTTCCAACCCGTCCGCCGTCTTGAAGGACGCCGGCCTCGATCCGGGTACGGCCAAGGTCAACATCATCACCAAGATCACCCGCGAGGGGACCCTCGATGACCAGTTGCGCCTTTGGGAAGAAGGGCTCAAGACCGGCGCCATCGATCTGTATGTTCCCCTGGAGCAGCCCGAGGCGGTGGAAGACGTGGATCTGACCGACGCCGAGCTGGAAAGCGTTGCCGGTGGCGGGGACTGCTGCTGCACCTGCACCCCGTGCTGTTGCTGCTAGAAAAATTGTCTCGGGGAGGCGCGCCAAGCCCTTGACGGGCCGCGCGCCTCTGCTTCCGAACAAGCCCCGGGAACCAGGCGAGCGGGTCAACGCTTTTTCGTTGACCCGTTACCACCGCCGCGCCAACGGGCATGCCGAAAAACAGGAAACCACGGATTGACTCAGCCCCGAACCATCGCTTTTGTTTCCGTCAACGCCACCGCCAACCTGGCCCGGATCCGCTGGGAGGACCGCAAACTGCTGGGCGGGAGCATCGCCGAACCGTCCCCTGACCAGCCGCCCCGGCAAACCCGTTGCGAGACCCTTCCCTACCAGTACGCCCTGCTGCGGGCTTACATCGAACAGTTCGGCCGGCGGCCCGGTGGTTACCGTTTTCTCGATCCCTGTCTCCAGTCCGAATCGGTGGAGGAAACGGCCCGCCACTGCGCCGGGGCCGACCTGGTGGGCTATTCGGTCTATATCTGGAACGAAAATTTCAAC
>JAQVTF010000025.1 GCA_028700185.1 Desulfobacteraceae bacterium
TCCGGTTCCGCAAAAACAAGGCCTAAGCCAATCCGGCGCCGGCCGGTCATCGGCTGGGGGATGCGGCTGGCGCCGGCAAGACCATCGCGGCCACCTTGGGGATTGAAGACGTTATTGCCCCGGTGAAACCGCCCGCCGCATGACTTCCGATCAGGCCATAATCCGCAATGACTTGGTCGCCGCGCTTTCCTCGGCCTTGATTACACCCCATGCCAGCGGCCAGGGGCGTACCCTGACCACCGTGCACCGGGCCCTGGGCTTTGGTTGCCCGGTCTTCACCTTCGCCGACGAGGCCAATGCCGATCTGATCGCCGCAGGAGCGGGGGTGCTTCGAAATGCGCAAATGACCGATTGGATAAATTCCCCTTCCGGAGGCAGTGAATCGTGACCGGCAAAGACCATGCCGCAGTCAGCCCCTATTTCAAAACCACCGCCTTCAGCATCGTGATGCCCCTGGCGCTTCTGGTTCGAAGGGAGGCGCCGGATCCGGAGCGGCTGAAAAATGCCCATGAGCGGATGACGGCGGCCCGGCAGGGGACGTTTCCCAAGCGCAAGCCCATCGGCGTGGTGGGCCTGGGCGACGGGACGTTCCGGGTGGTGGACGGCAACACGACGTTTCATGCGCTGCTGGAAATGGGCGAGACAGAGGCCGTGGTCGAGGTGCTGAAGGAAGACAACCCGTAGGGCCAATGCAGTGCATCTTCGTAAAATGGTGCTTGCTTGCATCTATAATCGTATGTTATTTTGTACAAAATAAATACTGAAAGAGGTGCAAGATGCAGAAGTTCAAAATTGATCAAGACATTCGGTCAATGTCGGAAGTCAGAAATGCCATGGCTTCTTTTGTCAAACAAGTCCATGACACGAAGCGTCCGCTGATCATTACACAGCATGGCAAAGGGGTCGCTGTACTGATGGGGGCCAATGAATTTGAGGCGATGCAGGAAAAAATCGAGATTTTGTCCGACGTCCAGGCAGCCCTGAATCAACTGGCCAACGGAGAAGCGATATCTCACCAACGGGCAAAAGACCAATTGCTGAAACGAGTTTCGAAATGAGAATCGCTTGGTCTCCCGTAGCTGTTGAGAGGGCCTCGGAAGTCGTTGATTATATTGCCCAAGACAAACCTTCGGCCGCGGACAACTGGATTCGCACCATATTTTCAAAGGTAGAGCAGCTTCGATCGAATCCGGAAATCGGGCGCATCGTTCCTGAAATCAATGAGCGCCAAATCAGGGAATTGATCTATGGAAACTATCGAATCATCTATCATGTCGAAGCCAAACAAATATCCATCCTAACCATTCGACATGGCAAACAGATACTGCCGATTGGTGAAATCAAACCATAACCTGAAACCCGCCCGCGCATCCTTTTCCGCCAAAGGGAAACATTATGCTCAGCGACATGTCCGGTACCCCTCACCTGTCGGGAAAACGAAACAGAGAGCCGGTAGGACAATCACCCGGCCATCTCCTCTGAATCCTTGAACAGGAAGCGGCGGATCATTTCCGCCAAGGCGTCGATGAGCCGGTGCCGGGGTAGTGGCGCCTCAAAAATCTTGATGCTGTGCACGGTCATCTCCACCGCGTTGGAAACCACGGCCGCCGCCGCCTCCAGGTCCGCCACCCGCAGGCGGTCCTCCACCAGTCGGAGGGTTTCAACCAATTGAGCGTTGATTTGGCGCTCGATTTCCGCGTGATACTTCTTCACTTCCGGGTCGGCATAGCACATCACCATCGCTTCCCGGTCGAACTCGGGCGACAAGTCGTGGGCCGCCAGGAGCGATTCGATGATGGCCCGTACGATGGTCGCTCCCCCCAGCGTCTCGATGCGCTGGCGGTTCTGCTCACGCAGGATCCGGATGACCTGCTCCTGCTTGTAAGTCTTGAAGACTTCCATGAACAGAACCTTCTTGTTTTTGAAATACGAATAGAAGCTGCCGATGGACACCCCGGCCTGGCTGGCGATCTCCTTGCTGTTGGTGCCGTGAAATCCCTTGATGGAAAACAGCTCCCGGGCCGCGGTAAGAATGCTCTCCCGGGTTTCGATACCGCGTTGCTGCTGGGGAATGCGGGTTTTTGGGCTCAAGACTTCTTCCTCGGTTGATTCGGAGCAGGCGAATTATTTTTAACATCTTTGTTTTATTCGATTTTGGGCCTTTTCTCCCCGGGTTGTCAAGAAAAATGAACATAGGTTCGATTTTTTTCTTGACAACGTGAACCTTCATTCATATTGTAGAAATAACATGAACGAAGGTTCACGTTCATAAATTAGCAAACAACCCGTTCATCAAAGGAGGAAAGGCCATGAGGAAAAATACTTGGATCGCATTGACGATGGGACTGTGCCTGCTGGTGTCTGGACCGGCGCTGGCCGGTTCCGATGAGATGGTCAACCTGGGGACCGTGGAAATGTCCCGGGGTGACCTGGATCGACTACGGCACCTGGTGGCCGGTGAGCCGGTGCCCGCGGCCGAGGCCGCGGCCGTTGAGACGACGGTCAACGTGGGCGTGGTCGAGTTGGCCCAAAGCGACCTGGAGCGGATTCAGGCGTTGATGGCCGGCGCCGAGTCGGCTCCGGTACTGGTGGCCGCTGGTGAGGAAATGGTCAATTTGGGCCGGGTGGCCATGTCCCGATCCGAGTTCGAGGCCCTCAAAATGCAGGTTTCGGATCATCTGGGGGAAGTCCGGGACCACTTGGCCCGGATTAGCCGGAGGTAACCTTTCGAGCCTTGGCATTTTCAACCGATGGCGCGCCACGGAGCACCGGGAAAAATCAAAGCCCCCCCATCCCCGGCGTTACCGTGGCCGCCGGTTGAACGCGATACCCTCGGCGGCGGACCCGCCAACGGATCAGGGGCGACGCCTGAAAAATTTCTTGATCCGCTCCCAAAGGCGCCGGCGGATGGTCACCTTCAAGTAGAGATCTCCGGCGGGACCGTCGCCACGGCCCGGAAGGCCCATGCCGGCCAGACGGATCCGCTGGCCGGGGCGCACCCCCGGGGGGATTCTGACCACCAGTTTTTTCCCCAGTTTCTGATGGGTGTAAGCCCAGGGGCCCCCGTGGCGGGCCTGGTCGGCGCTCAGGCGGATGGTGTCGGTGAGATCCCGACCGCGTTTGGCCGCCGCACGGCCGAGGCCGGCTTGCAGCAAGCGGGAAAAATGACCCAGCGGGCGCTGTGGCCGGCCACCGCCCATGGCCTTTTGCCGCTTTCCGCCAAAGCCGCCCACATACACGAATCCCCGGCCGAACATGCCGGGGCGGCGGAATTCGAACTGCCGGTAATGCGGCCCGTAGACATCCTTGAAGATTTCATCCACCCCCCGCAGACCGAAGGAGCGGGCCAGCTCCTCGAAGATCTGGTCGATGTCCGATCCCCGAAAAATGTCCTGATCCGAGTGACTCGTGCGGAAATGGGTATGGGCCGTTTGGCCGAACTGCTGGCGCAGGGTATCGTACTCGGCCCGGCGCTGGGTGTTGGACAGAACGGCATAGGCCTCGTTGATGGTTTTCATCCGCTCGGCCCCGTTTTCCGGGTTGCGGTCCGGGTGGTACTTGAGGGCCAGTTGGCGAAAGGCTTCCTTGATTTCCTTCTGACTGGCCTGGGGGGAAACGCCCAGGACCTGGTAGTAGTCGACTTGGTTCATGGCTCCGCGCTTGTTGGCTTCATTTGAAGAGACCGGAAGAAATGGGTCCAAAAAAGCAGGCGAATTATGATCCGGGGGCCCAGCCCTGTCAACAAAGGCGGCATGGTTTTCCAAAAAGACGGTGTTTCCCGGGGGTTCGACGCGCTCACAAGGCGATTTCGTCGTTGGTTGAAATATGCTATGAAACCGGCGGCTCGCATCGAAACCGAGAAAAATCCAGAACATAAAGGAGCGCCCATGCCCAAGGCCAGCAACCTGAAAAAAGGCGACGTGATTCGCCTGAAAAACCAGATTTACTTTACCCGTCACATCGAAGTGCAAACGCCTTCGGCCCGTGGTTCGGCCACGTTGTACAAGGTCCGTTTCGCCGAGGTGCGCAGCGGCCAAAAGCTCGATCAGGTGTTCAAAGGCAACGACGAGCTGGAGGAGGTGGAGTTGGAGCGCCGCCCGGCCAGCTACCTGTACCGCGACGCGGACAGCTTCGTCTTCATGGACAGCGACAACTTCGAACAGCACACCCTTTCGGCCGACGCCCTGGGGGAGGACGCCGCCTGGCTGGCCGACGGCCTGGAGGGCATCAGCGTGCTCCTGCTCGACGGTCAGCCGCTCTGCATCCAGCTGCCCCAGACGGTGGACCTGGAAATCGTGGACACCCCGCCGGTGATCAAGGGGGCCACCGCCACCAACCGCAACAAGCCGGCCACCCTGTCCAACGGCGCGGTGGTGCAGGTGCCGGAATACCTGGAAAGCGGCACCTTGGTGCGGGTCAACACCGAGACGGGCAAATTCATGTCCCGGGTTTAAATTTGTCTTGACAACTTGACCGGATGTGCGCTAAGGCATCTGGTCATGAATCTCTTTTTCAAAGCATGGTGGTTCCAGGCAGCGGCTTCCCGTTACTGGTGGAGAACCGCGCGGTGGAGCGCCATGCCCTGAAGACGCGTCGAAAGGCGCCGACGGCATCCCAGAGCCCACCGCAAAAGATTGCGGCGGGCTCTTGTTTTTTGGACCGGACGGCGCCGTCATTTCAACTCAAGGCCACCCAAGGAGGATGCCCATGGAGGCAAAGTCGATCATTCTGCCCCAGGACCGGATGCCCCGCCAATGGTACAATATTCTGGCCGACATCAAGCTCAACCCGCCCCTGGGTCCCGGCGGCAAGCCGATCCGGCCCGAGGATCTGGCCCCGGTTTTTCCGATGAATCTCATCGAGCAGGAAGTCTCCAGCGACCGCTGGATCGACATTCCGGAGCCGGTGCTGGACGTGCTGCGCATCTGGCGGCCCAGCCCCCTGACCCGGGCCTCGCGCTTCGAAAAGGCCTTGGGCACTCCGGCGCGCATCTACTTCAAAAACGAGTCGGTGAGTCCTCCCGGCAGCCACAAACCGAACACCGCCGTGCCCCAGGCCTACTACAACAAGGTCTTCGGCATCGAGCGCATCACCACCGAGACCGGCGCCGGCCAGTGGGGCAGCGCCCTGGCCTTTGCCTGCGCCCAGTTCGGCCTGGCGTGCAAGGTGTTCATGGTACGGGTGAGCTTCGACCAGAAGCCTTATCGCAAGGCGATGATGCAGACCTGGGGGGCCACCTGCGTCCCCAGCCCCAGCACCGAAACCAAGGCCGGCCGCGACGCCCTGGCCCGGGATCCCGACACCCCGGGCAGCCTCGGTATTGCCATCAGCGAAGCGGTGGAACAGGCGGTTTCCGATTCCAGCGGCAAGACCCGCTACTCCCTGGGCAGCGTGCTCAACCATGTGATGCTCCACCAGACCATCATCGGGCTGGAGACCCGCGAGCAGTTCAAGCTGATCGGCGTGGAGCCGGACGTGGTCATCGGCTGCGCCGGCGGCGGGAGCAACTTCGCCGGTCTGGCCTTTCCGTACCTCCTCGACAAGGTCAACGGCCGGCAGATCGAAATTTATCCCGTCGAACCGGCGGCCTGCCCCACCATGACCCGGGCGCCCTTCGTCTACGACCACGGCGACACCGCCGGCTACACCCCGCTCTTGCCCATGCACAGCCTCGGTCACACCTTCGTGCCCCCGCCCATCCATGCCGGCGGCCTGCGCTACCATGGCATGTCGCCCACGGTGAGCCAGTTGATCGACGAGGGCCTGCTCACCCCCCGGGCCGTCAAGCAGCTCGCCTCTTATCAGGCCGGGGTGCTGTTTGCCCGCAGCGAGGGGATCATCCCGGCGCCGGAGACCTGCAACGCCCTGGCCTGCGTGGTGGAAGAGGCCGAAAAGGCCAGGGAGGAGGGCCGGGAGAAGACCATTGTGGTGAGCTTCAGCGGCCACGGACTCCTCGACCTGGGGGCTTACGAAAAGTACCTGGCCGGCCAGCTCACCGATGTCGGCATGAGCGAAGAGCAGCTCGCCGAAGCGATGGATACGGTGAAGGACTATCCGCGGCCGGCTCACCTGAAGATCCGATGAGCCGTTTTCCCGACGCGCTGGAGCGACGCTGCCCGCGCCTGGGCGGCCCGGTGCGCTTTGCCTACTGCCGCACCGCGGCCGCCGAGGGCGGGGTCTGCCCCAAGATCCTCGACTGCTGGTGGGAGCGCTTCGACGTGGTTTCCCTGATGCGCCAAACCCTCTCCGAGGAAGATTTCGCCCGTCTTTCCCAGCCCCATCAGCCCCCCAACAAGGTCGCGAGCCTCATCGATCTGATCCGCCAGGCCCGGGAACGCAGTGACGGGGATCCCTGATCAATGCCGGTCTTGTTTTTCCGGGCACCGCTCCAAGGAAGCGCTTCGCCGGGCGGGTTTGCGGTTCATGGGTCGACACGGACAGAAGGGGATTCCATCGCCGAAGCGGCCCTGGGCCGCTTCGGCGGCGTATTGACAAAGCTTTTGGCGACGCGGTATCAAAATCAATCATTATCGTTTCCAGGCAATGGGGCAGGGCTGTGACCCTGCGTTTTCTTTTGGATGCGAGAGCCGTTGCAGACCGGGGGAAGTTCATGGTTGATCTCAATTCGGAGCAGCTTCTCACGAGTCGAAAAAGGGCCCGGGCAATGCGGTACGGCCCCGTCCTGGCGGCACTGGTGGCGCTGATCCTGGCGGGATGCGCGGCAAGCGGCGGCCGTTTCGAGCCGTCCGCCGAGCTGCGGGAGTTGCGGGCAGTGCGCTGCGACTACCCGGCAGCCCGATTCGCGGTTTTTTCCGATCCCCACCTCTACCCCCGCAGCCTGGGCACCACCGGCCCGGCGTTCCAGGACTACCTCGCCAGAGACCGCAAGCTGCTGGTGGAGAGCGAGGCCCTGCTGGATGCCGCGGTGGAGGAGATCGGGGCCCTGGACGTGGATTTCGTCCTCGTCTGCGGGGACCTGACCAAGGACGGCGAACGGGTCGGCCATCAATTGGCGGCCGAAAAGCTCCAGCGTCTGGTGGATGCCGGCAAACCGGTCTTCGTGGTGCCCGGCAACCACGACATCGCCAACGCCGAGGCCCTGCGCTACCAAGGGCGCCACAGTTTTCCGGTGCCCACGGTGTCGGGGTCCGAGTTTGCCGAGATTTACGCGTCCTTTGGCTACGCGGCCGCCCTGGAGCGCGATCCCGATTCCCTGAGTTACCTGGCCGAGCCGGTGCCGGGGCTTTGGTTGCTGGCGCTGGATTCCTGCCGTTGGCGGGAGCAGGGGGAGCGCGGTGATCCCATCACCGACGGAACGATTTACCCCGCCACCCGGGATTGGATGGAAACGGTCCTGATCCGCGCCAAGCGCCAGGGCAAGGCGGTGATCGCCGCCTTGCACCACGGAATTGTCGAGCACTATCCCCACAACGAGAAATTCTACGGGCAGTACCTTGTCGACGATTTTGGCTACCTCGGCGACATGCTCTCGGCCCACGGGGTGCGGATGGTCTTTACCGGCCACTTTCACGCCCAGGACGTTACGGCCCGAACCTTCGCCGACCCCCGACGCACCCTCTACGACATCGAGACCGGATCCACCGTGACCGCGCCGTGCCCCTACCGCGTCGTGACCATCGGCCCTCGTCAGCAGGCGCGCATCCGGAGCCGCTTCATCACCGATATTGAGGGGCATGGAAGAGACTTCGGCGCTTTGGCCGCCGACAACGTCTACCGAGGCACCATCCGCCTGGCCGACGGTGCCCTGGCCAAGTACAAGGTCCCGGCGGTGGACTGGCGCCAACTCAGCCCCCAGATCGCCCGGGCCTACGTCACTCACCTGGCCGGCGATGAAAAGCGGCCGGCCCTGGTCCTGCAAGCGGCGGATGTCGGCTGGTGGACCCGGTTGGTGATGTGGTCCCAAAAGGACCTCGTCGAGGGCTGGTACACCGACCTGCCGCCGGCCGACAACGATCTGTGCATCGATCTGATCCAATGATACCGCGGTTCTCACCCCGTTGGCGGGTGTTTTTTCTCGCCAGCCTCCTCTTTGTGTTGTCCCAGTTCTACCGGGCGTCCATGGCGGTGATATTTCCCGACCTCACCGCCGACCTGTCCATGGACGCAGCCCGACTGGGACGGATCTCGGCGGCCTTTTTTTATGCCTTCGCCCTGATGCAGGTGCCGCTCTTGTTGTATCTGGACCGGCTTGGTGCCCGGGTGGCGATGACGCTCTTGACGATGGTGGCCGCTGCGGGGGCCCTGGTTTTCGGTCTGGCCCGCTCCGGCGGCGAGTTGGCCGTTGCCCGGGTGCTGCTGGGCGTCGGCATGGCCGGCAACCTCATGGGCACCCTGAAGCTCATCGGCCAATGGTTCGGGCCCGCGCGCTTTGCCACTCTCTCGGCGCTGGTGATTTCGGTGGGCACCATCGGCAACCTGGCGGCTGCCACGCCCCTGGTGCTGCTGGTGCAGGCGGTGGGTTGGCGTTGGGCATTCTGGATCCTGGCGGTTTTGACCTTCGTGCTGGCCGTGGTTTTTTTCGTGGTGGTGCGGGATCGGCCGGAAGGAGAACTGGAACCGGTCGCCTTCAAGGGCGAGTCGGCCCAGGGTCTTTTTGCCGGCCTCCGGATACTGCTGGGCCGGCGCGACTACTGGATCATTTCCCTGGGAACCTTTTGTCGCTATGGTGTTTACGCCGCCGTCCAGGCCCTGTGGGCCGGTCCCTATCTCATCGTTGTCCAAAAGCTGTCGGCCCTGGAGACCGGTCACCTGCTCTTTTTCATGAGCATCGGCATGGTGGCGGGGTGCCCCCTCTGCGGCTGGCTCTCGGACACGGTGCTCTTTTCGCGCAAGATCGTGGTCATCGCCGGGATGGGCGCCATGGCGGCGGTGCTGGCCGTGTTGGCCATGCTGCCGGCCGGCGTCGGTTTCGGTCCACTGGCGCTGCTCTTTTTCAGCTTCGGTGTGGTGAGCGGCGCCGGCCAGGTCATGTATGCCCACATCAAGGAACGCATGCCGGCCGCCTACGCCGGCACCGCCATGACCGGGATCAACTTCTTCACCATGATGGGCGTGGCTTTTTTTCTCCAGGGACTCGGAGGGTTTCTCAAGCGTATCCAGCCGGGCGGCGCCCTGGGCCCCGAGGCGTTTCGCCAGGCCTTTCTGGCCTGTAGCCTCGGCCTGGCCTTTTCGGCCCTGATGTACCTGGGCAGCCGAGAAACCAAGGGGCGGCGCCGGTCCTCCCCCTAGCCGTCGGCTTCGAGATTCTATTTCAACATCCTGGATTCACTGGATTTTACATTCTTGACATCGATGTCTGGATCGCTTAAGGTCCCCGAGATGTCGCTCCGGCGGCGGAGATCCATCCGGCAGCAGAGGAACGATAACCGATGAACTTTTACCGCAACTGGTTTCTGGCCAGCCGTCCCTGGTCCTTCGCCATGACGGCCATCTCGGTGAGCGTGGGCAGCGCCATGGCGGCCATCGAGGGTGCCTTCGATTGGCCGTTGTTCCTGCTGGCGCTGCTGTCGGCGGTGCTTCTGCATGCGGCCACCAACCTGATCAACGACTACTATGACGTCGTCAACGGCGTGGATACCGTGGCCGCCGCCACGGCCCAGTATCGACCTCATCCCCTGGTGGAAGGTCTCCTGCCGGCGCCCCAGGTGCGCCGGGTGGGCTTCGCCCTCTTTGGCCTGGCAGCGCTCATCGGCCTCTACCTGGTGGCCGTCTCCGGGCCGATGGTGTTGTGGATCGGTCTGGTGGGGCTGTTGGCCGGACTGACCTACACGGCCCCGCCCCTCAAGTACAAGTATGTGGCCCTGGGGGAAGTCTCGGTGTTTCTCATGTGGGGGCCGCTGATGGTGGAAGGAGCCTACTACGTGCAACGCCAGAGCCTGAGCCTGCCGGCTCTGTGGGTGTCCCTGCCCTTCGGTGTGCTGGTGGCCCTGGTGTTGCTGGCCAACAACATCCGCGACATCGATCACGATCGCAGCCGCAACATCCTCACCCTGGCCATCCTGTTGGGACGGCGCCGGGGCAGAGACGCCTATTTGCTGCTGATGGTGCTCTCCTACCTCGGCATCGTGGCCCTGGCCGGCCTCCTGACCCCGTGGGTGCTGATCATCCTTCTCACCACGCCCCTGGCGGCCAGATTGTTGCATGAGATGACCCACTCGGTTCCTAACGACGCTGACGCGCGCACCGCCAAACTCGATACGGCTTTCGGGGTGCTGCTGGTGGTGTCCCTGGTGCTGGAAGGACTCATCGGGTGAAGAAGACGGCGGTTTCCACGGGCACGGTCTGGGCTACGGCGCTTCTGGCGGCCGGGTTGTGGTTTGTCACCTTCTTTTTGAGCTTTTCCGTTTTCTGGGTCAAGATCAGCTTTTCAGCGGCCCTGCTGGCCGGTTTCGCCCTCTGGCGCGATCCGGCGGCGCCCCGGCCCCGGCTGGACGCCACGGCCGTGGTGCAAGGCATCGTTTCGGCCGTTTTGCTCTGGGGAATTTTCTGGGCCGGCAAACAGGTTTCCACCTTGATTTTTCCCTTTGCTGAAGGACAGATCGGTGCCATTTACGGCAAAGGGGAAGGCTTTTCACCGACGGTGATTTTCTTTCTGCTCCTGCTGGTCACCGGTCCCTGCGAAGAAATTTACTGGCGCGGCTTTCTGCAAAAACACCTCATGGACCGCTACGGCCATCTGAAAGGCTGGCTGGCCGCCTCGGCGGTCTATGCCCTGGTGCACATCTGGTCCTTCAACTTCATGCTCATCGGCGCGGCGGCCGTTGCCGGGGCTTTCTGGGGCCTGTGCTACTGGCGCTGGGGGCGGTTGGCCCCGGTGGTGGTTTCCCACTCCCTCTGGAGCGCCGTGGTCTTTTCCCTGGCACCGATTCCCTGACCGGCGCCTCTCCGGGCAAAGATGCAGGGCATCCCCTTAGCCTGCCTTGACATTCCAGCCTTGTGGGCTTAATTGGTAATTCTATTGCGAGCGCCGCGGCGGGAAGCCTGGCGCTAGGGAGACGCCCATCGACATGCAGCCACCACCGCCCATCGTTGCCATTGTCGGCAAGTCCAATTCCGGCAAGACCACCCTCATCGAACGGCTCATCCCGGCGCTCAAGGTCCGGGGATATCGTATCGGCACCATCAAGCACTCCCACCACGACATCGATCTGGACCGGCCGGGCAAGGACAGCTACCGGCACAAACTGGCCGGCGCCGATGCGGTCATGGTGGCCGGCCCGGCCCGTATCGCCCTGGTCAAGGAGGTTGCCGACGCCGAACTGGACGATTTGTTGGCCTATTTCGGTGACCTAGACCTGATTATCGCCGAGGGCTACAAACGGACCGCCAGGCCCAAGATCGAGGTCTGCCGGGCGGCGCGCAGTGGTGCCCCCCTGTGCCGCGACGACCCGAGCCTCGTGGCCATGGTCACCGATCTGGACATCGAGCCTCCTCCCGTTCCTGTCTTTCGAATGGACGACATCGAAGGGCTGGCCGATTTCGTCGAGCGTCGCTTCCTCAGCCGCCCGGAGATTGCGGCAGGCGGCGCACCACGGATCTGACCGGTCACCGCCACGATGATGAAAGCACACCTGATCCGCTGCCAGAACTGGTTCGACGCGTACACCCGGAGCTTTCTTTCCGGTGATGCCCCCCTTGATCTGCCCCTCCAGGTGAAGATCGAGCATACCGCGGCGGTGCAGGCCAACATGGCCCGTCTGGCCATCGCCCTAGACGGTTCGTCGGACGACCGGGCCCTGGCCGAGATGGCGGGGTTGCTCCACGATGTCGGCCGGTTCCCCCAATACAAGCAATACCATACCTTCCGTGACAGCGTTTCGGTGAACCATGCCCGGCTGGGGCTTCAGGAGATCGGCCGGCACCGGGTGCTCCACGGGTTGCCCACGGCGGCACGCCGGGAACTGGCCTTTGCCATTGCCCACCACAACGCCTTTATGCTGCCGGCGCATCCGGACCGGCGGCGCACCCTTCTGGCCCGGATGCTGCGAGACGCCGACAAGCTCGATATCTGGCGGGTGTTCAAGACCTACTACTGCGATGGGCGCCGTCTGAACGCCACCGTCGATCTCGACCTGGCCGACACCCCCGGATACACCCCGGCCGCCCTGGAGAGCCTGCGCCAGGGGCGCATGGTGCGCCTGGTGGACGTGCACAACCGGAACGACTTCAAACTGTTGCAGATCGCCTGGATCTACGACATCAACCTGGCGCCCGCCTTTGCCCTGATGCGCGACCAGGGGCACCTGGCGGCTCTGGCCGGGACGTTGCCCTCGGATCCCGTGCTGGGTCGTGTGGTCAAAGACACCCTGGACTACGCCGCACGCCGTGCCGCCGGTCTGCCGCCCTCGAATCTGTAACCAGACCCGAATACCCGGCTCAGTAGTAAACGATAACCGTTTTCGGAGCCTGGGGCCGCCCCTGTTGCTGCGCCGCATCCCGGGGTGAACGAGGACTGCGGGGGCGGCAAACCGGTCGACGATACGCCAACAGGAGGAATCTCTCGTGTCATCCATTTCAAGGCGTCATTTCCTAAGAGGGTCCATGGCCGCTGCCTGCGGGCTGGCGGTGAGCCGGGGGGCCGAGGCGGCCGCCGGCAACGGCAATGAACAACTGGCCACGCTCATCGACATTCGCAAATGCGTCGGCTGCGAAGCCTGCGTCATGGCCTGCCAGGAGACCAACGGGCACAAGTATCCCCAACCGGAGAAACCCTATCCCAAGATGCACCCGTCACGGGTCAAGGTCTCCGACTGGTCCGACAGGCAGGATGTCACCGACCGGCTGACCCCCTACAATTGGCTTTTCATCCAGCACGCCACCGTGATCATCGATGGCGAGGAAACCGAGCTCAACATCCCGCGGCGCTGCATGCACTGCGTCAATCCCCCCTGCGTCAAGCTCTGTCCCTGGGGCGCGGCCCGGCAGGAGCCCAACGGCCTGTCGCGTTTCGATCCCGAAATTTGCCTCGGCGGCAACAAGTGCGGTGAGGTCTGCCCCTGGGATGTGCCCCAGCGCCAGACGGGGGTGGGGCTCTACCTGGACCTGCTTCCTTCGCTGGCCGGCAACGGCGTGATGTACAAGTGTGACCGCTGCTACGACCGGCTGGCCCAGGGCGAGCTGCCCGCCTGCATCGAGGCCTGCCCCGAAGGGGTGCAGACCATCGGTCCGCGCAGCGAGATCCTCGCCGAGGCCCGCCGCATTGCCGACGAGATCGGCGGCCATATTTACGGGGCGGAGGAAAACGGCGGCACCAACACCATCTACGTGTCGCCGGTGCCCTTCGAGGAGATCAACCAGGGCAGCGAGTACGGCCCGGGCCGCCCTCACATGGCGCCGGTGGCCGACCAGATGAAGCAGGGCAACCGCCTGGCGGCGGCCATGATCGTGGCCCCCCTGGCCGGGGTGGGGGCCGCCATCTCCCGGATGATGCGGGCGGCTCAGACCTCGGAGACGGAGGGGACCCCATCGGACCCGGACTCAGACCAAGGGAGGCCTTCGTGATGACCCGCACCGCCACGATTTCGGGATCCGCTTCCGGCCTGAAACGACTCTATGGGGTCACCCTGGTGGTTTTGGCCATCAGCGGTTTTGCCCAGATGCCGATTTTCAAGCGCTACTACATCGCCGACATTCCCGGATTGGGGTGGCTGGCCCAATACTACGTCACCCACCTGATCCACTACCTCGGTGCGGCCCTGCTTCTCGGACTGGTGGCGTACGTGGTCACCGGATGGCTGTCCGGACGACCTCGGCCCCGGCTGACAGGTTCCGGCATAGCGCGGGGCGTGCTGTTGGTGGGGCTGATCGTCACCGGCGTGTTGCGGGTGATCAAGAATTTTTCCGGGATCTACATGTCCGCCGACTGGATCGTGTTTCTCGATATGCTGCACATCGCCTTGGTGATGGCCTATTTCGTGGCGGCCGCCTGGGCGGCGGTGGGCAAAAAGCGATGGACAACCCAACCCTGATCCATTAATACCCCACAGGAGTCTACTCATGTCCGAAACCGTTTGGCTGTTGATTGTCATTGCCGTTTGGGTTGCCCTGCAGGCCTGGATCCTGCCCAAGCTGGGGGTGCCGACCTGAATGAGCAATGCTTGTCAGTTGACGAGCACGAAGAAGCATGTCGAAACCCCGGGTCTCAAAGCAGCAGAGGACCAACGACAGGGACGCGTCCCTGATCGAAGCGATCAATGCCGGTGAGACCGACCGGTTTTACGAGCTGGTGCAACGTTACCAGCAGGCCCTGTTCAATTTCGGGCTGCGCATCTGCGGTCAAGCCGCCGATGCGGAAGACATGGTACAAGATACCTTCCTGAATGTATTCAAATACTTGGGGACATTCCGGTTTGAAAGCCAGTTCAAAAATTGGCTCTACCGGATCGCCATGAGCGTTTGCATCAAACGGCGCCGGCGCTCCAAGTTCGCGCCTGAGCGCGAGTTGTCCCTGGACGAGTTTTTGCCGGGCGACGAGCAGATTGCGGCGGAAACCCCGGCCTGGGCCCGGGAACCGTTGGACCGGTTATTGGACGAGGAGCTGGCCCGGCGCATCGAAGACGCCATTCTCGCCTTGCCGGAATCGTATCGCCCGGTGTTGGTGCTGCGCGACCTGGAGGGGTTTTCCACCGAAGAGACCGCCCAGATTCTCAATCTGACCTCCGGCAACGTCAAGGTGCGTCTGCACCGCGCGCGGTTGTTCGTTCGTGAGCAGCTCAAGGAATACTTCAACCATGAGCATCGCCGATCGGCCTGAACACGACCCGGCCCACTGCCGGGAGATGTTCGCCCACTTGTCCGAATACCTGGACCGCGAGCTCGACGAGACCGCCTGTCGGGAGATCGAGCAGCACCTGCGGCACTGCGATGCCTGCCGGGCCTGTTGCGCGACTTTGGCCCGCACCGTGGCGCTCTGCCGGGGAATGCCGGCCCACGCGGTTCCCGAAACCATGTCCACCCGGTTGCGGGAGGCCATCGAGAAGCTGCGATCCGGGGATGGGACCGTATCCGGCGCGGGCCCCGATTGACTTTTCGTCGGAGCTTGGGATACCCTGTTGCAACATTTAGCCGGAAAACGGGTGGACCATGATTATCGGACTGGATGTGGGCGGTACACACGCGGATGTGGTGTTGTTAGGCACCGAGGGACTGGTGGCCAGTGTTAAGGTGCCCACCGACGCCGGTGATCTGTTTCAAACCGTTCTGCGCGGCTTGGAAGAGATCACCGCCGACGTCCATCCAGAAACCATCCACCGCATCGTCCTCAGCACCACTTTGACCACCAACGCCATCATCCAGGGGCAGGTGCCCCCGGTGGGGATGATCGTTTCCGGCGGTCCGGGCATCGACCCGGCGCTTTTCCGCACCAACGAGCACTATTTCACCGTGGGGGGGGCCATCGATCACCGCGGCCGGATCGTGGAGGCCGTGGATCCCCGGGATATCAAGGCCATCGCCAAGCAACTGCGCCGTGAGGGAATCCGGCAAGTGGGGGTGGTGGGCAAGTTCTCGGTGCGGAACCCGGTTCACGAGATCGAAATCGCCCGGATCCTGGGCGAGGATTTCGACAAGATCTTCCTGGGCCACCGGGTCGCCGGTAGCCTCAACTTCCCCCGGCGTATTGCCACCACTTATCTCAACGCCGCCGTCCATCCGGTCCACAAGCAGTTTTTCATCGCCGTACAGCGCTCCCTGACTGAAAAGGGGCTCTCCGTGCCGATCCGGATCCTCAAGGCCGACGGGGGCAACATGCAGTTTGCCGCTTCCATCGATTTTCCCGCCCAAACCGCCCTGTCCGGGCCGGCCGCCAGCGTCATGGGGTCGCTGGCCTTTGCCCCGGACGAGGACGAGGCCCTGGTCTTCGACATCGGCGGCACCACCACCGACATGGCCATCCTGGTCAACGGCGTGCCGCTGCTCGATCCCGCGGGCATTGAGCTGGGGGGGTACAAAACGCTGATCCGGGCCCTGGAGACCCACTCCATCGGCATGGGCGGCGACAGCGCGGTGCGGGTGGAAAACGGGGCGTTGAAGATCGGCCCGGAGCGCCGCGGACCGGCCCTGGCTTACGGCGGGCCGGTGCCGACCCCCACCGATGCCATGTTCGTGCTGGAAATGATCCGCGGTGAGGGCCGTCAGGCGGCCCTGGACGGTATCTCAGCTCTGGGGGCCCAGCTCGGCATGACCGCCGAGGCGGTGGCCGAAAAGATCTTCGACGCCGCCTGCCACAGCATCATCGATGCCGCCGAGGCCATGGTGGCGAGGGTCAACAGCAAGCCGGTGTACACCGTTCACGAAATGCTCGAGGGGCACACCGTCAAGCCCCGCAAGATTCTGGTCCTCGGCGGACCGGCGCTCTACTTCGCCCATCGTCTTGAAGAGATTTCCGGCTACAAGGTCGGGGTCATTCCCCGCTGGAAGGTGGCCAACGCCATCGGCGCGGCCCTGGCCCGCACCACCTGCGAGGTGACCGTCTTTGCCGACACGGAGCGGGGCATCGCCACGGCGCCGGAGGAAAATTACACCGAGAACGTCAGCAGTCGTTTTTCCGGAGAAGAGGCCGTGCAGCTCGCCTACCGGCTGCTCCGGGACAAGGCCGCCCGGCTGGGTGGCACCGCCGAGGCCCACGAGGTTGAGGTGGTGGAGAACCTGCAATTCAACATGGTGCGCGGATTTTACACCTCGGGCAAGAACATCCGTGTGCGGGTCCAGGTCAAGCCGGGGCTGATCCAGGATTACGACCCGGTGGCCGGAAGGCTCACCGATTGAGGCAAGGGGGCCCATGATCGTAGCGCGTCACAAAACCGGCCTGGTGTTTTTCCCGGCCTTCGACTGGGCCATCAGCCCCACCCACCCGGAGCGCGAGGAGCGCCTGCTCTACACCCAGGACCAGGTGTTCGAAGAGGGGCTCTTCGACATCGAGGGCATCAGCGAGTTCAAACCGGACCTGGTTACCGTCAACGACGTGCAGCGGGTACACTTCTGCGTGCCGGATCCCTGGTCGGTGATGACCGAATCGCACTTCATCAGCGCCGGCGGGGCCAAGACCATCGGCATGGCGGTGATGGACAAGAGAGTCGAGCGCGGTTTCGCCCTGGTGCGTCCCCCCGGCCACCACGCCATGCGGGTGGTCCACGGCAGCCGGGGATTTTGCGCGGTGAATATCGAAGCGATCATGATCGAATTCATCCGCGCCGCCTACAAGGTGCGGCGGGTGGCCGTGGTGGATACGGACTGCCACCACGGCGACGGTACCCAGGACATCTACTGGCATGATCCGGACACCCTGTTCATTTCATTGCACCAGGACGGACGCACCCTCTACCCGGGCACCGGTTTCACCAACGAGATCGGGGGACCCAACGCCACGGGGATGACCATCAATATCCCGCTGCCGCCCCACACGGGGGACGAGGGGTTTTTGCACGTCATGCGCGAGGCGGTGATGCCGATCCTCAAGGAATTCAAACCCGAGGTGGTGATCAACTCCGCCGGCCAGGACAACCATTTTTCCGATCCCATCACCAACATGAATTTCTCGGCCCAGGGGTACGCCGCCCTCACCGACATGCTCAAGCCGGACATCTGTGTGCTGGAAGGGGGATACAGCATCGAGGGGGCCTTGCCCTACGTCAATGTGGGGCTGATCCTGGCCTTGGCCGGGGTGGATTACAGCCGGGTGCGGGAGCCGGCCTACGATCCGAAACGGATCCGTCAGCCGGCCATGGTCACCGCCCGCATCGCGGAGACCTGCAAGGAGGTGTTGGCCATCTGGGATCAGCGTGAGCGGCTGCGGGAACGGGCCGGCGATCCCGGCACCCTGATCTCCCGGGAACGCACCCTGTTCTACGATACCGACAACATCGTGGAGCGCCAGAAGGAAACGGTGCGGGTCTGCCGGGAATGCGGCGGCGCCTGGAAGGTGGATTCCAGCTCCGACCGGCGCAAGCGGATCCTGGCCGTTCATATCCCCCGGCACGCGTGCCGGGCCTGCCAACAAACCGGTTATGATTGGTTCGATCAGGCGCCGGTCACCGGTTTCGACAAGGTTTTTCTCCAGGATCGTACCAAGGACCAGTTTCGCATCAAGGATCCCCAGTCCCCCGGCGCCTGACCGATGGGCCCGGCGCCGTCAGTGGGCCGGACCTCTTGTTGACGTGTGATGCCCCCATCCGACGACCTCTCATACCCCGTCCAGGATTTGACCTCCGCGGAGACCGGCTACAGGGCTCCGGGCAGGGGAATCGCCACTGCGCTGGAGCGCCGGCGAAACGCCGCACTGCGCCTCAGGGCGCGGATTTTCAGGACGGTGCGGCGGTTTTTTGAAGCCAACGGATACCTGGAAGTCGAGACCCCCTGCCGGATTCCGGCCCCGGCGCCCGAGGTGCACGTGGACGCACCGTCGGCGGGGGACTGGTTTCTGCAAGCCTCCCCGGAGCTGTGCATGAAGCGGCTGCTGGGCTCGGGGCTGCGGCGGGTTTTCCAGATCTGTCACTGCTTCCGGGCCGGCGAGCGGGGGGGGCGCCACCTGCCGGAAATGACCATGCTCGAGTGGTACGCCGCGGGCAACGACTACCACCACCTGATGGACGAGTGCGAGCAACTCCTGCTGGCGGTGGCCAGAGAGCTGGGGCGGGGAGAACAGCTTGTCTATCAGGGCGGCGAGGTGTCCCTGACCGGCGGCTGGCCGCGGCTCACGGTGGAAGAGGCCTTCCAGCGCTACGCCCCCGTCAGCGCTGAGCAGGCCCTGCGGGAAGGGCGTTTCGACGAGATCATGGGGCTGATCGTCGAGCCCCAGCTGGGCCGTGAGCAACCGGTTTTTCTCTGCGACTATCCGGCCGCCTGCGCCGCCCTGGCCCGCCTCAAGCCGGACAATCCCGCCGTGGCCGAACGCTTCGAGCTCTACGTGGCCGGACTGGAACTGTGCAACGGGTTCACCGAACTGGTGGACGCCGCCGAGCAGCGCCAGCGCTTCGACGAGGCCATCTGGCAGCGACGCAAGCTCGGCAAGCGCGTCTATCCCATGCCCGAATCCTTCCTCACCGATTTGGCCCGGATGCCGCCGGCCGCCGGCAATGCCCTGGGGCTGGATCGGCTCGTGATGCTCTTTGTCGATGCGGCCACCATCGATGAAGTGGTGGCCTTTATCCCCGAGACCCTGTAACCGCTTTCTAAATCGCTCTCGGCGGCGTGGGAAAGATGTTCAGCAGGCGGCATTGGCTCAGGGTGCGCCGGATGCGAAAGCCCATCTTGGAGTGGAGGCGGAAGGAAACCTCCCAGTTTCGGTACATGCCCGAAATCATGCGGATCGCGCCCAGGTCGCGCATTTCCGTCATCAGGCGCCCCAGCAGGTACGTGCCCACCCCCTGGCCGGCAAAATAGGGGTGCACGAAGATATAGACCAGGTAACATTCCCCCGGGGCCAAGGACAGGGTGTACCAGAGGGCGAGTTTGAAATCGGTGAAAGTCACCCAGGCGAAGGCCTGGATACCGTCCTCGTCTTCCAGCAGCAGGCATCGGTCCCCGCGGTCCAGGGCCGCTGCCATGAAGTCGGTTTCCTTCACGAAACCCTCCAGGGCGTTGATGGCGAACAGGTCCCGTTTTTCCGCCCAGCGTAGCGCCAGGCCCGGTGGCGCGGAACCGACGGCAATCGGTTCGCGCAGATCCCGTTCCAGCTCGATCCACTCTTCACAGGTCTCCATCTTGCGGGCGATACGACGGATGGATTCACGGAATGGGGCCATGGGGAAAGGCTCTCCTTTCAACTGCCAAGATAGGCGCCCCACCAGGTAAGGAGGCTCCTGAAACGGTCCATCAGCGACAGGCGAACGCCCAGATCGGCCAGGGGAGGCCAGTAGCGGCCGTGGATCCGCTGGACCCGCCAGAGGGGATAGGCGAGCCGGCGCGGGTCGGCCGAAGCCATGAGGGCAGCGGTGTCAGCGGTTTGCAGGCCGGCCATTTCCCGAAGCACCCGGCGTACCGAGTCCCTCAGTCCCTCCAGGCCGTAGCCGCCCTCCAGGCTCATCACCAGCTTGCCTCGGCAGCAGGCGTCGGCGATATTCATCACCAGGCGGGTCAGGCCGGCGAAGCCTTCCGGGGTGACGCGCATTCCGCCCATGGGGTCGTCGACATGAATGTCGAAGCCGGCGCTCACCAACACCAGGTCCGGCTTGAAAGACAGGGCGATGGGGGAGAGAATCATCTGGAACAGGGCCAGATACTCGCCGTTGCCGAATCCCGGCAGCAGCGGGATGTTGACGGTGTAGCCCTTGCCCCTTCCCTTGCCCACATCCCGCAACCGTCCCGTGTAGGGATAGGCGAAAGCCCTGTGGGTGGAAAAAAACAGCACCGACGGGTCGTCGGCAAAGCAATTCTGGGTGCCGTTGCCGTGGTGCAGGTCCCAGTCGACGATGAGGATCCGCCTCAGCCCCAGCTCGTGCTGGGCGAAGCGGGCACCGACGGCCACGTTGTTGTAGAGGCAGAATCCTTTGGCCTGGGCGCGTTCGGCGTGGTGGCCGGGGGGCCGCACCAGGGCGAAGGCGTTGTCCAGGGCGCCGGTATGCACCTTTGCGATGGCCCGGCAAAGCCCCCCGGCGGCCAGCAGGGCCGCCTCATGGGAACCCGGCGAGGTGGAGGTGTCTTCGTCGAAATAGACACGGGGCTGGGCGGCGGTGGCTTCCAGACGATCTATATAGGCCGGCGCGTGAACTTCCTCCAGGCTCCGACGTACAACGGGCCGCGCGGGAATCTCGACAAAATGACGCCCCATGGCCGGCTCCCGGAGCATGGCTTGCAGCACGTCGAGGCGCGCGGGGCACTCGGGTGCATCCGCCTCCATGCAGTGGTTGCCACATCGTGGATCGATGACGATGCCGGTGCGGCGCACGGTCGCCTTTTCCAAGGTGTTTGAGGGGGTGGATGACATTGGGAGCTTTGAATCGTTTTCTTTTCCGGTGGCTGTCGGTCCGTTCGCCGGTGCCGGAGTTTGGCACTAGATCTTAAATCTATCGTAGCAGCAAACCGTCGGAGCGGCCATCCCTATCAGAAAAACAAAAAACGCTCTTGGCTTCCGCCTCACCTTCACGCCGGTTCTTTCGGCGGCGATTATCTCGTTTGGGACGGCGCGCAATTGTTTGAAAACTTTCTGAAAATTTTCAGTCCTTCGACATGGACCCCGGGTCCATGGCCCGGGGTGACGAGCTGCTGCAGGATGCCGGACAACGCTTGGCCCGGTCTTTGGTCCGGCCTCTTTCCGTCATTCCGGGTTTGACCCGGAATCCATGTTCATCCCAGCGAGACGGCGGAAGCGTTTCCGGAAATTTCCAAGGTCGCAGACACCTGCTTGATCAGAACGGCCACGCCAGTGGCCGGCGGCAGGTCTCGCGGCGTTCGGAACAACACAGATAACGGGTCTCATTCCGAGAAGCGCAGGCGACGAGGAATCTCCTCGCGCCCGGGTCACCTTTTCATTCGCTTGCCCTTGAAAACGACTGTTCCCCTCTTCGGCGATAACCCCGCCGCCTTGAAAAGCCGCCGGGGTTTTGGTACGGTGCCACGGTTTTTTTCCGTTATTCCAGCTCAACATCCGCGCCTTGCGGCATTGGCCGGAAAAGGATGGGTGCCATGCAGTTTTCCCAACGCGTCGATTGCGGACAGTTGACTCCCCAGGATGTCGGCCGGATTGTTTTTCTGGCCGGCTGGGTGGACGCCTACCGGGACCACGGGGGCCTGGTCTTCGTCCACCTGCGCGACCGCAGCGGGATCGTGCAGATCGTCTTCAACCCGGCAACGGCTCCGGAGGCGATCTGCCGCCAAGCCGCCGGTCTGCGGGCCGAGTACTGTGTTGCCGTTCGCGGTGAGGTCTGCCAGCGCCTGGCGGGAACGGAAAACCCCCACATCGAAACCGGCACCATCGAGGTGATGGTGACCGAACTGACGGTGCTGGCCGAATCCGAACCCCTGCCGTTTTCCGTTTCGGAAAAGGCCATGGTCGCCGGGGCGGTCACCGCCGGCAGCGACCCGGTGGCCGAGGATCTGCGCCTCCAGTATCGCTACCTCGACCTGCGCCGGCCCTCCATGCGCGACCACCTGGTGCGGCGTCACCGCATCTTCCAGTGCGTGCGCCAGTTTCTCGACGCCCAGGGCTTCGTGGAGGTCGAAACCCCGGTGCTCACCATGAGCACCCCCGAGGGGGCCCGGGACTACCTCGTGCCCAGCCGGGTGCATCCGGGCCATTTCTACGCCCTGCCCCAGTCGCCCCAGCTCTTCAAACAGTTGCTGATGGTGGGCGGCCTGGAGCGCTACTTTCAACTGGCCCGCTGTTTCCGCGACGAGGACCTGCGGCCCAATCGCCAGCCGGAGTTCACCCAGCTCGACCTGGAGGCCTCGTTTGTCGACGAGGAATTCATCTATGCGCTCATCGAGGAACTCACGGTGCGGATGTTCGCCGTGGGCGGCATCGCGCTTCCACGGCCCTTTGCCCGCATGACCTGGACCGAGGCCATGGAGACCACCGGCTCGGACCGCCCCGACCTGCGCTTCGGGTTGCGCTTCGTGGACGTCACCGATCTTTTCGCCGATACCGACTATTCCATTTTCAAACAGATTCTCCAGCGCGGGGGATGCATCAAGGGGATCAACATCCAGGGGCAATCCGAAAAACTGAGCAAGAACGTCCTGCAAAACGAGTACGCCAAGGAGATCGCCCCTTCCTTCGGCGCCAAGGGGATGACCTGGATGCGCGTGGAGAACGGGCGTTTCGAGTCCAACATCGTCCAGTATTTCAGCCCCGCCGAGCTGGACGGGTTGCGCCAACGCTTCGGGGCCGCCGATGGGGACGTGCTCATCATGGTGGCTGATCCTTCCTACTCCGTCGTGGTCTCGGCCCTGGGGCAGTTGCGCCTCCACCTGGCCCACCGCCTCGACCTGGTCCCCGCCGACCGGTTCTGCCCGGTGTGGATCACCGAGTTTCCCCTCTTCGAGCCCACCGAGGACGGCGGGGTCACCTCCAGCCACCATCCGTTCACCGCCCCGGACCGCACCGACTTCGATCCGGCCAATATCGAGGACCTGCTCTCCCTCAGATCACGGTCCTACGACCTGGTGGTGAACGGCGAGGAACTGGGGGGCGGCTCCATCCGCATCAGCGACCGGGAGGTACAACGCAAGATTTTTGCCGCCCTGGGGCTCGGCGAGGAAGAAACCCGGGAAAAATTCGGTTTTTTCCTCCGGGCCTTCGATTTCGGCGCCCCACCCCACGGCGGGCTGGCCCTGGGCATGGACCGCACGGTGTCCATGATCCTGCAGACCCCGTCCATCCGCGAGGTGATCGCCTTTCCCAAGAACCGCTCGGCGGCCTGTCCCCTCACCGGCGCCCCCTCGGCGGTGACCCGGGAACAGTTGGCCGAGCTGGCGCTGCTCAACCCCGGGGGACGGGACGTGCTGCCGGGGGACGCGCAAAAGGACGATCCCATCGACCGGCTCTCCTGGGTTTCGCGCATCGGCTTCGCGGCCCACGAGCGGCCCATGCTGGAAGCGGTGCGGGCCGGGGCCGAGACCCTGGCGCAATTGGCCGTCCAACAGGCCGGGGCCGAGGACCCCATCTACACCGTGGTGCCGGTGGCCAACCGGCTGCGGCCGGGCATCGAGGCCCGACAATCGCCCCTGGCGGAAAACGGCCGGCTCCTCGAGAGTGCGCCGGCGGTCAAGGGTGACTACTTCAAAGTCGCCACCATTCTGGAATGACGGGAGAACTTTCCATGGAGGAGCTGTTCGTCCATCGTCCCGGCGAGGCCACGGCCACCGGGGACGGCCCACTGCACGGGATGAAGGTGGCGCTTCAGCCCAACTGTTCCGTTGCCGGCTGGCCCGCCGATGCCGGTTCCAATGCCCTGGCCGGTTTCAAGGCCCTGGAAGACGCCACCATTGCCCACCGGCTACGCGGGGCCGGGGCCGATTTGTGCGGCACCACCCGCATGAGCGAGTTCGGTTTCGGCCTGGACGGCAGTCGGGCCGGCGAAGCGGTGCGCCAAGGGGCCGCCGATGCCGAGCTGGTGCTGGATCTGATGGGAGAAAGCCGCCTGGCGGCGCTGCGGGCTTCGGTTTTCGGGTTCAAACCCAGCTACGGGCGCCTGTCGCGGCTGGGGATCATCGGCCTGATCCCCTCCATGGAATGCAGCGGTGTGTTGGCGACGGATCCGGAGATGATCGCCAAGCTCCTCGATGCCGTCGCCGGACCGGACGGGATGGATTTTTCCATGCCGGCTCAGCCGGCGGTGGATCCGGCCGGAGGCCCCTTGGACCCGGCCGGACTGACCATCGGCGTGATGACCGAAGCCGGGCAGGATTTGGACGACTACCGGCAGGCCGAGTTCCGCCGGGCCCTGACGGCGCTCACCGAGGCGGGCCTTGCCATCCGGGAAGTGTCTTTTCCCGAGTTTTCCCTTTTTTCCCTGGTGCATCAGATCGTCGGCGCGGTGGAGGCTTCATCGTGCGCCGGACGCTACGACTCGGTGCGCTACGGCCAACGGGCCGCCGGGGCCAAGAACTGGAACGAGATGTACCTGCGCTCGCGGGGCGCGGCTTTCGGCCCGCTGGTGAAAAGCTACCTGTTCCAGGGGGCCTATTTTCAGTTCGAGCAGTACGGCGCCTTCGAGGCGGCCTGCCGCATCCGCGCCCGGCTGGTGGCCCGGATGGAGCGCCTGGCGGCCGAAGTGGACGTCCTGGCCCTGCCGGCAATTGATTTGGGCGAATCCGGCAGCGCTACATCCCTGGCCGATATCTACGCTCAATTCGGCGCCACGCTCTTTGCCAATGTTACCGGCCAGCCGGCCCTGGTGCTGCCGCCGGGGCCGGGGATCGGCGTGTCGGGGCTCCAGCTCACCGCGGCCCGGGGCGGCGACGCCCGGCTGCTGGCCCTGGGGCGGCATCTTTTCAACGGCCGGGGAGGGAAGGCGTGATGGATTTCGAAGCGGTCATCGGATTGGAAATTCACGTGGAACTCAACTGCGCCACCAAGCTGTTCTGCGATTGCCCCAATCGCCCCGGCGATCCGCCCAACACCCACATCTGCCCCACCTGCCTCTGGTTTCCCGGCGCCGTGCCCCGCCTGAGCCGTCAGGCCCTGGAAAAGGCGGCTCTGCTCTGCCTGGGGCTGGAGGGCGAGTTGCAGCCGGTGAGCGCCTTCGACCAGAAGGTCTACTACTATCCCGACCTGCCCAAGGGTTACCAGTTGTCCCAGGCCCACCGGCCCCTGTCCCGGGGCGGCGGCATCGAGATTCCGGGGGAAGACGGCCGCCCCCGGCGGCTGCGCATCCACCACATCCACATGGAAGAGGATGTGGCCAAGCTGGTGCACGAGATGGAGGGGCGGTTGCCCATCAGCCTGGTGGACTTCAACCGGGCCGGGGCGCCCCTGGTGGAGATCGTCACCGAGCCGGATTTTCGCACCCCCTACGAGGCGATGGAATTTTTGAAGGCCCTGCGCACCCGGGTGCGCTACGTGGGCGCCTCCGAGTGTAGCATGGAAAACGGCACCATGCGCGTGGATGCCAACATTTCCGTGCGTCCGGCGGGCAGCGACCGGATGAACACCAAGGTGGAAGTCAAGAACATGAATTCCGTCCGCCACGTGGGCGACGCCATCGCCCACGAGATCGGCCGCCAGAGCGCGGCGGTGCAAGCCGGTGAGGCGGTGGTCCTCCACACCCGCCTCTGGGACCCGGAGAAAAAGGTCACCGTCCCTATGCGGGCCAAGTTCGAAGGTCCCTGCGTTCCCGATCCGGTGGTGCCGGTGATCGAGTTGTCGGCCGAGTGGATCGCGGACCTGCGGGGGCGCCTGCCGGAGATGCCCGCCGCCCGGGCCGAACGCTTTGTGGCCCGCTACGAACTGAATGCGGAAGAGGCCGCCTTTCTCAGCGCCGATCCGGAAGTGGCCGGGTATTTCGAAGGGTTGATGGCCGAAGGCGTCGCCCCGCGCATGGCCTTGCACTGGCTCTCCACCCAACTGTTGCCTGCCGTGCGGGAGCGGGAAGCGGCGCTGGACGCTTGCCCCGTGACACCGGCGCGGCTAGCCGGACTGCTCAGGATGCTGGCCGGTGACGAGATCAACGCCAAGGCGGCCCGGGAGGTGCTGGGACTCCTGTTCGACGACGATGCCGCTCCGGAAGCCATCGTGCGCCGGCACGGCTTCGGACAAGTGTCCGATACGGCGGCCCTGGAACAACTCATCGACGCGGTGCTGGCGGCCCAGCCGGCGGCGGTGGCCGATGTCAAGAGCGGCCAGGGCAAGGCCATGGGGTTTCTCATCGGCCAGGCGATGCAGGCTTCCGGCGGCAAGGCCAACCCCAAGGTCATCCGGGAGATGCTGGCCAAAAAGCTCGGCGCGAATTCTTAACGGCGAACAATCATTTGGAAAATGGCGGCGAACGGGACGGGCTCGACGTTCCACTTCGTCGAAGACGTCGGCATGCCCTTGGGCCTTCTCGGCCGGCTGCTGGGGGTGCTGGGCCGGCGGACCGCCAGGAGATGGTCGAAGCCATGCTCCGGCGCCTGAAGACGCTCCGCGAAACGCCGGGATGATGATCTGGGCATCTTCAGCCCTTCGACATGGACCCCGGATCAGGTCCGGGGTGACGAGCTGCCGAAGAATACCGGATGCGTCCGGTCCCCTTCCGTCATTCCGGGCTTGACTAGAGCCTGCCCCGGACTCGATCCGGGGGAATCCATGTTCATCGGGACGAGATGGCGGAAGCTTCTCCGGAA
>JAQVTF010000158.1 GCA_028700185.1 Desulfobacteraceae bacterium
ATGTTGAAGCGAAATTTACCGCGCCCTTGATTACCTTCCTCCGGTGGATGTGACCTTTTTCGAGTACCTGCGCGCCCTGATCACCGCCGATCCATTGCAGGCGCTGTTTCTGGGCGGGGAAAGCGGAAAGCCTTTCGCGGCGCTACATGCGTTGGCGGAGTAAAGGGGCCTGCCGACCCGGGCAACGGTTTCTGTCTCAGACCCGCCGATTAATCCCCAATTTTTTATTTTTCTAAAGTATCCCTCTCTTTCGATGGCCGGAAGGGAGATCAGCGCCTGGTCGCTCCATGGCTGGATCATGCCAAACCGGGCGGCTACCGGGGAGAAGGCGGCCGGCTAAATGCCCGGCGATGAACATCAGGGCTGGCTCTTGAGCTTTTGATAGTAGGAATGGGCCGTGTACACCGCCGCCAGGGGGTTGTGGCCCGTGACCCGGTCCTTGGTGGCCAGGACGGTGCTGTAGGCGTTTGCATGCTTGAGAAACAGGGCGTCGTGGCCCACGCAGAGACCAAGGACGATGTTGAGCTCGGTGCGCTCGCGGTTGAGAATCTCGGCTTGCAGCAGGGGATTGCACATGGTTTCGAGGCTGCCTGGACGGACCTTTTCCCCATCCCGGATGCCGATGCGTTCCTTGGGCACGGCCCCGCAGTTGCACGCCACCGAGGCGAGGGTGAACCCGTGGGCTTCGATGATGTCCGCCACCATCCCCGCTTCCTTCTGCAGGCCGCCGCAGAAGGCCAAGCCCAGTTTTTTGTAGCCCAGCTTGGCGGCAAATTCCATGGTTTCCTGGATCCGTGTCTTGGTGGGCTGGATCACGTAGGGGCCCGGGGCGCGGTTGGCGTAGCACTCGCCTTCCTGGACCGAGGCCAGCCGGGCGAATTCGCTCACCGCCGGCGCGTGGTAGCGGGCGGTGACCGTGTCGATGATGGCGCGGTAATGGATGGTGGGGCAAAAATCCGGGGCTCGTCCGGTTTCCGGATTCTGACAGATCTTTTCGGTCTTGGGAATGCGGCAGCGGGCGCAATGGGCCTTAACGGTGGTCATCGGGTCTCCTTTTCGCTTGGCATCGTCTCCTTGTGCGGAAAGAACATCGCCATGGCGAATTCCCGCTGGAAGCGGGGATGAAGGGTCAATTCGAGGTATTCCAGGCGCAGTGCCAGCCGGGCGGCCTCGACGCGCCGGGTTCGATCGAGGAGGGCCAGGCGTGCCCCGTCGCCGGCGGCGTTTCCCGTGGCAACGATCCGTTCGGGGGCGGTTTCCGGAACCAGGCCGATGAGGGTGGCCGCCACCGGATCGATCACCGAACCGAAGGCGCCGCAGAGAAGGACTTTGTCCACGGTTTTCACATCGGCGGCCTCCATCAACAGGCGCCCGGCCGCGTGAATCGCGCCCTTGGCCATCTGCACGGCACGGATGTCCTCCTGGTCGATGACAATCGGACGGCCTGTGGCGCTTTCTTCCGCCGGCACCAGAACGAAGGCCAAGTGGTTGCCGCTCACAAGCATCCGCGGTGTGTTCAGGTCCCGCTTCAGGCGGCCGTTGGGGCCGATGACCCCGGCCTTGAGCATGGCGGCCACCGCGTCGATGATCCCGGACCCGCAGATGCCCACCGGTGGAACCGGGCATTCCGGGATATCGCCGATCACCCGGTAGCGCACCGTGAGGGTTTCCGGATCGATCCAGACCCTTTCGATGGCGCCGGCGGCGGCCCGCATGCCGTGGCGCAGGGTGGCCCCTTCCAGGGCCGGACCGGTGGCGCAGGAGGCGCAGCGCAGACGATTTTCATGGGCCAGCACGATTTCCCCGTTGGTGCCGACATCGACCATCAGCACGGTCTTGCCGTTCCATTCGTCGGTGGTGGCGAGGAGGGCGCCGATGGTGTCGGCCCCCACGAAGCCGGAGACCAGGGGGAGCCAATGGATGCTGGCACCGGCGGCCAGGTGCAGGCCGAGATCTCTTGCGTAGACAGAGACGGACTGGGATACCACGGGGACAAACGGCGCCAACCCCAGGCCGGAAGGGTCGAGCCCCAGGAAGAGGTGATGCATGCACGGGTTGCCCACACAGACCATGTCCACCGTGGCTTCCGGCGAAATCCCGCTCTGATCCCAAAGCGCCTCGAGCAGATCGTTGACGGCGTCGATGATGCTTCGGTGCAGTTGATCCGTTGCTTCCGGGCCGGTCGAAGCGTGGGCGATGCGCGAGATGACATCCTCGCCGAAGACGACCTGGGGATTGATGGCCGAGGCGGTGGCCAGCACCTGGCCGGTGGCCAGATCGCAAAGGTGGGCGGCCAGGGAGGTGGTGCCGATATCCAGGGCGACCCCGGCGAGGGGAATATCGGGGTCTTTCAGAATGCCGACGCAGTGACCGTCCACATGGACGGCCATGGTCACCCGTCCCTCGTTTTGCCGCAGGATGGCGGGCAAGCTTCTCAACACTGAAATGTCGGGCACCGGCGAAATGGCCTGGTCCATGAAGGCCGACTCGGTTTTGAGCCGCTCCCAGTCCGCCATGGGAAAGTGGCGATCGGGCGGCTGCACCTGAAGCTGAAGACGGCGGATCGCCGGGTTTGGCGTGATGGCCCGGTTACCGGGCGCCTTGCGGATGACCTGACGGCGCGTGCGGCTCTCCTCGGGGACCTCGACGGTGACATCGCCGAAAACCTCGGTCTGGCAGGCCAGCCGCCAGCCACCGGCGAGGTCGGCGGCGCTCAAGGCTTCGGTTTCCGCCGCACTCGGTGGTGAAAGGGATCCTCGGTTCGCTGTGGGCGAGGCGATGCGCACGCGACACTTGCCGCATTTGCCCTGGCCGCCGCAGAGGCTCTGCACATCGGCGCCAATCTGTCGGGCGGCCTGGTCGAGCCGGGTTCCCGGGGTCACGGAGCCCCGCAACCCCGATGGTAGAAAAACAATCCTGACAGACGGTTCATTCATGCGGGGGTCTTTCCGCTGTCGTTTGGTTCGCCGATGCACAAAACCGCAGGTGGACATCCACGGGGCGGGCCGCGCCGATTTCCACCTCGATGGTTTTCAGCACCGCCATGGGGACCGGGCAACTGCGATGGTTCAACTGGCGCAAGGCCGATTGCCAGAAGTCGCCGCTTGCCGCCTTGGCTCCCAACGGATCACGCCAATCGACGGTCGCGATGGATGGGGCCCACCGTTGCAAGGCCTCGCAATCGCTGAAGATGCGGATGCGCACCGTGGTGCGGCCGGTGCGCTGGGCCTCGATGCGCGCCTGAAAACCGCAGTCTCCACAGTTTACCGTGGCGCACGTCACGGCGTGCACGCTGAAGGCACCGGCATCATGGCCTCTCCATGGCGCCGAATCGGTCGAGGGCCTTTTGCACCACAAACAGGTGGTAGCCCGGGGTTTCCGGTGCCAGTTCACAGCCCACACTGAACATGAACCCCCGGGGGGCCCGCTTGCCCTTTTCAATGGTCTGTCGGCAGCGTTCATAGATCGCCGCGGGGGCGCTGGTGAGCAGAAAACTCGGATCCACGTTGCCCACGATGATCGCCTTGGCGCCGAGCACCTCGATGGCCTCCTCGATGTCGATCTCCTCACCGAAACTGCACAACCCCAGCTCGCCCATGGGGACTTCGGCCCAGAAGGGCAGGTTGGCGTTCTGATCGCCGCAGATGTGGTGCAACACGTGACGCACCCCCATCTGCTGAATCTTTTCGCCGGTTTCCACCAGATACGGCAGGACGAATTGCTTGAACTGACGCGGGGAGATGATCCGGTTGGCCGCCAGGGGTTCCCAGAACTGGGGGATGACTCGATGGGCGCCGAAGGTGTCCACCCAGTGGCCCACGATCTGGAGGATGTGGTCGGTGGCCAGGCGCAGAACCCGGTGAGCCAGATCAGGTTTCTTGATCATCCACCGGCAGAGTTTCTCCACGGCGCAGATGTTGCCGGCGATGGTGAAGTTTCCGCCCAGGACCACCGAGATCGGGGTCCCATGCTGCTCCTGAAGACGCGAGAAGGCCATGGCGATGGGCAGGCAGCCGGCCGTACGCACATCCGGCAAGTCCAGGGCGTCGACGTCGGCCTCCGCCTTGACGGGAAACGATTTGTGGGCCGGGGCCTGCTGGTAGCTGCCCGACGGCATCTCGACCTCTCCGCCGAACTCCCAGGTACCGTAGGAGGCGTAGCCGTAGATGGGCCCCCAGTCCACGCCGTACTGTTCGAAGGTCATCCGTTGGGCCGCGAAGCTCTTTTCCGCATCGCTGTAGATGGTGGCGATGGGCAGGCCGAGGTTGCGGGCGCAGAAACCGAGGATAAACGGAAAGTGGGGAATGCGGTCCACCGCTTTTTCCGAGAGGATGGCTTCGGTTCGTTCTCTGGCGGTCATCGGGGGCATGGAGGCGTTCCTTGTTCAGGGTTCGGCGGTCAGCGCTGCCACCGGCCGAGGTGGCGTTTGGTTCCGAAGGACATGGATTCCCCGGATCGAGTTCGGACGCTATCCGGTACTCTTCAGTAGCTCGTCACCCCGGGCCATGGACCCGGGGTCCAAGTCGAAGGGCTGAAGATTGCCGGAGACTTTAAGGATGCTTTCCGCCTCCAGACATGGCTTCCTGCTTCCGCAGGAATAACGGACGGGCGGAATGAGACTGAAATAGGGATCTCTTGGCGGCGGCAAAATGCCGCCCCTGAAATTGTTCGGATTTGTTTTCCATCGTTCTTGAAAAAACATTAGGCTTCATACCAGCCGAAATCGTTTACGGCGCGGGTCATGGCGTAGACGTTCACCGGTGGGGCGGCCACCGGCAGGCCGCAGCCCGGGCCAAGGATAAAACCGCCCGGGGCCCGCCGGCCTTTTTCAATCGCCGTGCGGCACAGGTCGTAGACCTGCTCCGGGGATCCCGTCTGGATCACCGCTGGTTCGATGTTGCCGAAAATGATGTCTTTGGGAAAATGTGCCGCCGCCGTTTCCAGATCCACTTCATGGCCGAAACTCAGCACGCTGGGATGCGGCCAGGGGGCGGCTTCGGCCAGGATTGGCAGGTTGAGGTTCTGCTCGCCGCAGATGTGAAATCCGAAGCGCGATACGCCCAGCGCCTTCAAACGCCGGTGGTATTCGACGTGGTAGGGGAGGGCGAATTTCTTCACGATACGTGGCGAGACCAACTGGTTGCTTTCGGTGGGGCTGCTCATCCAGGCGAAGACGCGATGGGCGTCGAAGGAGGCCACCCATACGGCAAGCACGTTGAAGATGTGGTCGATGGAGAGCCGCAGCAGGTGTTCGCACAGCTCGGGCCGTTTCATCGTCCAGCGCAGAAACCGGTCGATGCCGGCGATGTTGGCCGCCATGGTGAACGGGCTGCGGGAGAAGAAATAAACCGGCAGATCGTGTTCGGCCTGAAGCCGGGCGAAGCGCAGGGCCTGGGGGATGCGCCCGGCGGTTCGCGGATCGGGCATGACCAGCTTTTCCACATCCTGTTCCGCTTTGACCGGATATTCGACGATCACCAGGGCGCCTTCGTATTCCCCCCGGGGCATTCGGACCTGGCCGCCGAAATCCCAGGCCCCCAGGACCGTGTGGCCGGCGTACTGGGGGATCGGATCCCAGCCGTACTGCTCGGAGGTCCATTGCATGGCGGCGAAGCTTTTTTCCGGGTCCTCGTAAGCGTCGGCCACCGTGTGGCCGGCGTTGCGGGTGTTGAATCCGGTACTCATGGCGCCCAGCGGGACGCGGTCGGGCGTTTGACCGGCAAACAGGGCGTCCATCCGTTCCCGGCTCGTCATTCGGTCCTGTTTCAGGTGCATCTCGGACTCCTTGGCCCGCCGTCGCGGCTTCAGGCGGCTTTGGTGATGAGACGGGTGGCGGTTTCCACCGCCGCGATGGCGTCGGGAGCGTACCCATCCGCCCCGTAGCGCGCGGCGATTTCGGCGTTGAGCGGCGCTCCCCCCACGAGAACGATCACCGCTGGATCCACTGTCTTGAGCATGCCGATCACCTTGGGCATGGCCATCATGCTGGTGGTCATCAGGGCCGACAGGGCCACCACGTTGGCCTTGGTCTCCTGGAGGGTTTCGGCGAAGCGTTCCAGCTTCACGTCCTTGCCCAGGTCGTGAATCTCCCACCCGGCCGCCTCGAACATGGTCTTGACCAGGGTTTTGCCGATGTCGTGGATGTCTCCCTCCACCACGCCCATGATAATCTTGCCGGCGGCGGTGTGTTCGCCGACCTTCACGTGGGGCCGCAGCACCTCCAGCCCGGCGTACATGGCATCCGAACACAGGAGCAGCTCGGGGACGAAGTATTCCTTTTCTTCATAGAGGCGCCCCACCGTGTCCATCCCCGCGGCAAGCCCGTCCATGATGGCCGTGTAGGCGTCCATGCCGGTGGCCAGCGCCTCCCGGCACAACAGGGGCGTCTTTTCCTCGTCCATCTCCACCACGGCGTCGTGGAGTTGTTTCAGCAATTCAGGATTTTTCGTGAACGCCATGCTTAAAAGCCCTTTCTGAAGATTATCAGCACATATCCTGGTTCTGGTGAAACTACGGGATCTGCTTCAATTTAGCCATATCCGGATCATGGGAAGGAATGATGGTTACATCCATTCCTTTCAATCTGATCGCACTTTCATAAGCTTGAAAAAGATTGCTGTGGATGCCGGCGGCAATTGCCGGATAGGTTGCCATCGGTGATGTTGTTTCCCTTACATCCGGAGAAACATCGAAATTATCCATTATCGAGCAGAAGCCGGTAACGGCTGCCTTGCCTTCGGCAGTTTCGACAATTACTGTCTGACATCCAGGAGAATGCCCAGGCATTAAAA
>JAQVTF010000026.1 GCA_028700185.1 Desulfobacteraceae bacterium
GAGCAAGATTCCGAATATTTTGGATTTTATCGGGTTCGGACCTTTGTCCAAGGCGTCGTTTTAGCCGTTGATAGAGATCAAATGTATCGCAAACAATACCATATTCACTTCGTTGGCATCGGCGGCATCGGGATGAGCGGCATCGCCGAGTTGTTGCTCAACCTCGGCTACCAAGTGTCCGGCTCCGACCTGCGGGCCACGGACATCACCGAGCGCCTGGCGCGCATGGGGGGCAAGGTGTTCCAGGGGCACCGACCGGAGCACGTAGCCGATGCCAGCGTGGTGGTGACCTCTTCGGCCGTGAAACCGGACAATCCCGAGGTGGCGGCGGCCCGCACCGCCGGTGTGCCGGTGATTCCCCGGGCGGAGATGCTCGCCGAGCTGATGCGGCTCAAGTACAGCGTGGCCGTGGCCGGGGCCCACGGCAAGACCACCACCACGGGCCTGGTGGCGGAGGTCTTGGCCGGCGGCGGCCTCGATCCCACCGTGGTCATCGGCGGCAAGCTCAAGAGCGCCGGGGGCAACGCCCTGCTGGGCCGGGGCGATTTCATCGTGGCCGAGGCCGACGAGAGCGACGGCTCCTTTCTCAAGTTCGCCCCCACCATCTCCGTGGTGACCAACATCGATCGGGAGCACCTCGACTTCTATTCCGACCTGGCGGCGATCCAGGATGTGTTTCTGCGCTTCATCGATCGGATTCCCTTCTACGGACTGGCCATCCTGTGCCTGGACAGCCCGGCCCTCCAGGAGATCATCCCTCGGGTCAAGAAGCGCATGACCACCTACGGCCTCAGCCGTCAGGCCGAGCTGCAAGCCGATCAAGTGGTTTTCGACGGTCTGCGCAGCCGGTTTACCGTTTTTTGGCACGGGGCGGAGCTGGGTCCCATCGTGCTCAACCTTCCCGGTCAGCACAACGTTTACAACGCCCTGGCCAGCATCGCGGTGGGGCTGGAGCTGGAAATCGACTTCGAGACTATCAAGGCCGCCCTGGAAAAGGTCCAGGGGGTGCAGCGCCGCCTGGAAATCAAGGGGCAGTGGCAGCAGGTGACAGTGATCGACGACTACGGGCATCACCCCACCGAGATTGTCGCCACCCTCCAGGCGTTGCAGCAGTGCTGGCCGTCGCGACGCAAGGTGGTGGTTTTTCAGCCCCACCGCTACTCGCGCACCCGGGCCTTGTTCGAAGATTTCACCCGGTCTTTCAATCAGAGCGACGTGCTTATCGTGCTGCCGATCTACGCTGCCAGCGAAACGCCCATCGAAGGGGTATCAGCCGACAAGCTGGCCGAAGCGATTCGGGCCCACGGCCATCGACAGGTGATAGCCGTCTCCTCCGCCGAGGCGGCGGTGGAGGAATTGCTCGGTATGCTGGGGGGGGACGACATCGTGCTGACCCTCGGCGCCGGAGATGTTTTCCAGGTGGGGCCCCGGATCTTGGCCCGCCTGGAAGCTCAAGGCGGGGGGGACGCATGAAACCGCGTCGCCAGAGCGTGCGGCGAAGACCGCGGCCCAATCGCTTCAAACGGCCGGATGCGGCGCGGGGGCAGCGGATACGGCGCTTTTTCGGCGGCCTCGGTATGTTGGTGCTCACGGTGGGGTTGGCGGTGACCTTTGTCCTGATTCACGACGTGGCCACCCAATGCCGCAGTTTGGCCGCCCACCGGATCACCGTGGTGGGCAACCGGCACCTGGACGAAATAACGGTGATGCGGCAGGCCGGCATTCACCCCGGCATCAACATTCTGTCGGTGCGCTTGGGCCGTTGTCGCGCTCGCTTGCTGGCCCATCCATGGATCGCCGAGGCGGCGGTGGGGCGGCATTTTCCCGATCGCATCGAGATCCGGATCCTGGAGCACCAGCCGTTGGCGATGGTGGAACTGGCGGACAATCGGCTGCTCATCGATGCCGCCGGGCGACCTTTCAAGCGCTGGCAGGACGGAGACCCGGAAGAGATGCCAATCATTCGCGGTCTCAGCTACATCGATCTGCCAGCCTTGAGTCCACCGGAGACGCCGCTGCTGGCCGAAGCCCTGGAGGTGCTGCGCTGCTGGCAGGCGTCGGTACCGGCCTCGGCCCCGGAACGGCCGCCGCTGGTCATCGTGGCGGATCGGGACGCCGGGCTGGCTCTGGAAACCGGCTCGGATCTAGGTACGGTGGTCCTGGGCAGCGGCCATTATCAGGAGAAGATGGCCAATCTGAATCGGCTGGTGGCCGAGATGGCCAAGCAGGAAGCCGCCGGTTGGCGGCGCATCGACCTGACCCATCTGCAGCGGATCGTTGTTCGGCCCGAAGACAGGCCGAAGGAGGAGGTTTGACATGAGTTCGGGCAAAGGAGAGATCGTCGTCGGGCTGGATATCGGCACGACCAAGATCTGCGCCGTGGTGGGAGAAGTCAACGGCAACGGCCACGACATCAACATCATCGGCATCGGCACCCATCCCTCCATCGGTTTGCGCAAAGGTGTGGTGGTGAACATCGAGTCCACGGTGGAATCGATCCAGAAGGCCGTGGAGGAGGCGGAAATGATGGCCGGCTGCGAAATTTCTTCCGCCTACGCCGGCATTGCCGGGGGCCATATCACCGGGTTCAACAGCCGCGGCATCATCGCCGTCAAGGGGCCGGAAATCACCGAGACCGACGTGGAGCGGGTCATCGACGCGGCTCGGGCCGTGGCCATTCCCATGGACCGGGAGGTGATTCATGTGCTGCCCCAGGAGTTCATCGTCGACGATCAGGCCGGGATCCAGAATCCCGTCGGCATGTCGGGGGTCCGCCTGGAGGCCAAGATCCATATCGTCACCGGAGCGGTGACTTCCGCCCACAACATCGTCAAGTGCGCCAACCGGGCGGGACTGGATGTCTGTGATATCGTGCTGGAGTCTCTGGCTTCGGGGGAAGCGGTACTCACCGCCGAGGAGAAAGAGCTTGGTGCCGGCCTGCTGGACATGGGCGGGGGCACGACGGATCTGGCTATTTTCAGTGAAAACAACATCAAGCACACCTTCGTGCTGGCTCTGGGGGGCAACAATCTCACCAACGATATCGCCATCGGGTTGAGGGCGCCGGTCCCGGAGGCGGAAAAAATCAAGAAGAAGTATGGCACCTGCACCACCCATCAGATCGGCAGCGAGGAGACCATCGAGGTGCCGGGAATGGCCGGGCGGGAGCCCCGCAAGCTGCCGCGGCAGATTTTGGGAGAGATCCTCGAGCCGCGCACCGAAGAAATTTTCACTTTGGTGCAGCGCGAAATTTACCGGGCCCAGGTGGAGCACCTGATCTGCTCGGGCATGGTCCTCACCGGCGGTTCGGCCTTGCTGGAAGGCTCCACCGAGGTGGCCGAATCGATTTTCAACCTGCCCACCCGTCTCGGCCGGCCGAGGGGGATCGGAGGCCTGGTGGATGTGGTCAACAACCCGATGTACGCCACCGGGGTGGGCCTGGTCATCTACGGGGCGCGCAACCGAAACAAGAGCCCGGGGAAGTTTCGTATCCGGGATACCAACATTTTCAATCGAGTGATGACGCGGATGACGCGTTGGTTCAAGGACGTCATTTAAACCGGCGGAGAAACCGCAACAGCAACTAAGGGGGAGGCCAATATGGGGTTTGAATACGTGGAGATGGAAGGTTCAGCCAAGATCAAGGTGATCGGTGTCGGCGGCGCCGGCGGCAATGCGATCAACAACATGATCGAGGCCGGTCTGCAAGGGGTCAAATTCATCGTGGCCAACACCGACGCCCAGGCCTTGGAATCGTCGGCGGCACCGATGAAGATCCAGATGGGGACCAATTTGACCGAAGGGTTGGGGGCCGGCGCCAATCCGCAAGTAGGGCGGGATGCGGCCCTGGAGGCGGAAGAGGCGCTGCGTCAATCTCTCAGCGACAGCCACATGGTGTTTATCACCGCGGGCTTTGGCGGTGGCACGGGAACGGGGGCGGCTCCCGTGATCGCCCAGATCTGCAAGGACTTGGGTGCCTTGACGGTGGCCGTGGTCACCCGGCCGTTCTCCTTCGAGGGGCGCAAGCGGCAGCGCCAGGCCGAAGAGGGGATCGGCATGCTGAAGGAGGTCGCCGATACCGTGATCACCATCCCCAACGATCGGCTGCGGGCGTTGGCCGCCAAAAACGCCCGGATGATCGACATGTTCAAGAAGGCCGATGAGATCCTCCTGCATTCGGTGCGGGGCATCACCGACCTGATCATGATCCCCGGGCTGGTGAACCTGGATTTCGCCGACGTGCGGACCACCATGAGCAAGGCCGGCATGGCCATCATGGGCATTGGTATCTCCAGCGGAGACAACCGGGCCGTGGAAGCAGCCGAACGGGCCATCAGTCATCCGCTGCTCGAAGACATTTCCATTTCGGGGGCCAAGGGGGTGCTGATGAACATCACCTCCACCAGTGAGCTGACCCTCGAAGAGATGACCGAAGCCTCGGATCGCATCTACAAGGAAGTGGGCGACGAGGCCGAGATCATCTGGGGGCAGGCCATTGACGAAAGCCTCGGCGATGAGATGCGGGTGACCGTGATCGCCACCGGTATCGGTGGGCCGCCGGTCAGCGCCGAGAAACCGCTCCGGGAAGCTTCGGTTCGGGGCCGGATCCGTGATTTGACCCCTGCGGATCTCAAGACGGTGGGTGAGTACGATGAGCCGTCCTTGGTTCGCCAGAAGGAGGCCGTGGGGCAGGGGGCCGCCACCTATCGGGGCTACAAGGGACTGGTGATCGATAACGATGATCTGGATATCCCGACTTTCCTCAGGCGCAAGGCGGACTGATTTGCCCGGCGGCGGACGAACCGGTGTCCCCCGGGTCGGCAGAGGCAAGAGATCGTGACGACCCGCCACCATCCTTCGGGTGCCGCCGGCCTGCGGGTCGAACAACGCCTGCGGGGGGAACACGGCACGGTGCGCAAGCATTGGCGCGGGCGCCACACCGTCGCCCTGATTTATCCCAACGCTTACGCGGTGGGAATGGGCAACCTGGGGTTTCAGGCGGTTTACGGTCTGTTCAACGCGCTGGACGATGTGGTCTGTGAGCGGGTATTCGCTCCCGACCCGCCTGCTCCTCACCCGTGGCCGGTGCCCCGGAGTTTGGAATCGGGGCGGCCGCTGACCGATTTCGACATCCTGGCTTTTTCCATCGCCTTCGAAAGTGACTCCCCCTCGGTGCTGGCGCTCTTGGCGGCGGCCGGCCTCCCCCTGGCCGCCGAGGCCCGCACCGAGGCTCTCCCCCTGGTCATCGCCGGGGGAGTGGCCTGCTGGATCAACCCCGAGCCGTTGGCCGAGGTGGTGGATGTATTTTTAATCGGTGAAGCCGAGGCGCTGTTGCCCTCCTTTTGGGACGCCTATGACGCCGGCGGCACCCGAATCGAGATGTTGCGCCGTCTGGCCCGGGATGTCCCCGGGGTTTATGTGCCGCGCTTCTATCACCCGGAATATCGCAGTGATGGCATCCTGACAGGTTATCGGCGAACCGCCGACGTCCCCCGGCGGGTATCACGGGTCCATTTGACCGATCTGGCCGCCTCCCCCGCGACCACCCGGGTACAAAGCACGGCGGGGCCCTTCAGTGCCGACTACCTGGTGGAGGTCTCCCGCGGATGTCCCCATGGGTGTCGTTTCTGCGCCGCCGGATATGTCTATCGCCCGCCCCGGTTCCATACCGCTGAAACCGTTTGCGCCTGTTTGGACGCCGCGCCTCCCGGGACCCGGCGTATCGGACTGGTGGGGGCGGCGGTTTCCGATCTCCCTGACCTCGACGCCATCTGTCGGCACGCCCAAGCCCGGCGGGTGTCACTGGGGTTCAGTTCCTTTCGGGCGGACGCCATCAGCGACGCCCTGTTGGAAGCCCTGGTGCGCAGTCGGGTCAAGACGGCGACCATCGCCCCGGAAACCGGCAGTCAGCGTCTGCGCGACGCCATCAACAAACACCTGGACGAAGCGACCATCCTGGCGGCGGTGGAACGGCTGGTGGGGGGCGGGATTCCCAATCTGAAACTCTACTTCCTCATCGGTCTGCCGGAAGAAACCGAGGCCGATGTGGCGGCCATCGTGGCCCTGGTTCGCCGCATCAAGGAGCGTTTTCTCGCCGCAAGCCGGCCCATGGGCCGGATCGGTGGCATCACGGTGAGCCTCAACCCTTTCGTGCCCAAACCGTTTACGCCGTTACAGTGGGTTGCCATGGCCTCACCGGCGGAATTGAAGGCGAAAATACGTTTTGTCAGGGAAGCGCTGGGGCCCCTGCCCAACGTGCGTCTGAGTGCCGGCAAGGCCCGTTTGGCCGTCAGCCAGGCCCTGTTGGCCCTTGGAGACCGGAGGATCGGCCGGCAGCTTCTCCGCCGTTGGCACCACGGGGACCCGGGGTGGGCCGCACCGATGGACCTCACCGTGCTCACGGGCCAGCGGCCCGCCGCGGCGCCCCTGGCCTGGGAGGTGATCGATCACGGCATTGATCGCGAATACTTGATAGAGGAATATCATCGCTATCGTCGGGGGCGGCTTTCTCCTCCCTGTCCGCCCAGCGGCTGCCGGCGCTGCGGCCTTTGCGGATAGTACAGATCGGCTCAAATATTTATAAGGCCTTGTTATAAAAAAGAAAAAAATGTCGCTGGGCCGACCGGCACGGTGGGGGGGTTGCAAGGCGACGGCAACTATGATAACCAACCAGTTGTTTTTCCCGCCTCTTTTTCATCGATACGTAGTGGTCCAATCAGCGAAAGGACAGCCGCAATGGCACCCAAAAAGCAACTGCAGCTGGCCTACGGCCTTGCCATCGTACTGTTCGTCGTTGCGGTGATCAGTTATGCCGGATATTCGGCCAAGACCCCTGATCCGCCGCTGCGCATGATGTATTCCACCAATGCCGGCAAGGTGCTCTTCGATCATCAGACCCATCTGGGGACCGCGGGATACGCGCTCAGTTGCGCCGATTGTCACCATCATCCCCCCGGCATGGAGGAGAATTCGGCCTGTGGCGATTGCCACGGCGGACCGGAGCAGCACGATGCCATGGCCGAAACGTGCAACCAGTGTCATGATCCGGCTGATTACGATCTGGCTGAAATGCTGAAGCGCAGCGACGCTTTCCACGATCAGTGCATCGGGTGTCACCGTCAGTACGGTGCCGGTCCCGAAGCCTGCAACGCTTGCCATGTGCTCTGAACTTGTGTCGATTCCCCGGATCGCACGTTCTTGAAAAAGAGGGCCCATGTTCCAAAGATCTCTGTTTCGCACCAGCCGGCCGCGTTTTTTCTATCAGACCTTGACCACCGAGGCCCCCGTCGCCGTGACGGCATCCAGCCGACGGATGATCCTGTTTTGCGATCATCCGCTGGAACGCACCGATCACCTCTGCATCAAGGCCGGTGACATGGTGGCGGCCGGTGAGCGGATTGTCCCGTTCAGCGACGCCTCGGCCTATGTGGTGGCCCCGGTGGCCGGCCGCATTCAGGCCGTGTCGCCGTTTGTCGGAGATTTCGGCAAGAACTGGACCCGCATCGATCTGGCCGCGGAGGATCGCGGTGACGTGGATTCAGGCTTTGCCGCGGCGGCCGATCAGGTTTCCCTGGAAACGGTGCGGCAGTGGATGACCGGTTTGCCGGGGGGCCTGGAGATGGCGGTCATCGCCGGAGCGGAAGCCCCCATCGATACCCTGGTGGTGGCGGCCACCGAGAGTGATCTGCTCAGCGTCAGCGCCCAGTACGTGCTGCGCCATCGGATCGGGGCGGTTTCCCGGGGAATCGATGTGCTGCGGGAAATCACCAACGCCCCGAGGGTGGTGCTGGTGGTGGGGCGAGACACCGTTCAGGGGATCGGTCATGTGAATGCCGAAATCCGGGCCGTATCCACCGTCTATCCGGCCGCAGCCCCGGGGCTTATGCTGCGGGAAGTTCTTCATCGGGAGTTGCCCGCCGGGGGGTCCCCCGCCGCGGCGGGGATTGCCGTGGTGCCGGTGGAGGCAGTGGCCGCCCTGGGTCGTAGTTTTGCCGAAAAACGGCTGGCACTGGAGAAGGTGGTGACCGTGGTGGACAAAAGTGGTCGCCGCACGCTGTTCGAGGTGCCGGTGGGGACGCCGGTGGCCGATCTGCTGGCCACCGCCGATATCCAACTAGAAAACGGGGACCGGCTCATCGCCGGCGGTCCCATGACCGGGCTGTGCCGCTACACGGACGACTACCCGGTGCGGCCCGACACCCACTGTCTCATGGTTCAGGATGCCGCCGCTGTCGGTCGTGTCGGCAGCGATCCGTGCATCAACTGCGGTGAGTGCGTGCGCATCTGCCCGGCCCGGGTGCCGGTGAACATGCTGGTGCGGTTTCTCGAGGTGGGAAAGTACGAGACGGCGGCAGCGGAGTACGACTTGTTCTCCTGTCTGGATTGTGGACTGTGCGCCTCCGTTTGTCCCGCCCGGATCCCGATTTTTCAGTATATTCGATTGGCCAAATACGAACTGGCATTGAGCCGGGCCGCGGAGGCCGAAAATGTCTGAAGCTAAACAATTGATCGTTTCCCATGCGCCCTTCGTGCACGACGGGAGCAGTATTGCCAACCGCAGCGGCCATGTGCTGCTCGCCCTGACGCCGGCGGCGTTGGCGGGCATGTTTCGCTGGGGAGTTCCGGCCCTGGGCGTGATCGCTCTGGCCGTCTCCAGTGCCATGCTCTGGGAATTGGCCTTCAACAAGGTGGCGCGGCGTTCCGAGGGGATCAGCGACGGAAACGCGGCGGCCATAGGGCTGGTCCTCGGCCTGCTCCTGCCGGCCACGTCTCCCTGGTGGCTCGTGATCGTGGGAACATTTCTCGCCGTGGTCATCGGTAAACAGATTTTCGGCGGCATCGGCGCCAACCCCTTCAACCCGGTGGCGGTGAGCATGGCGATCCTGGCCGTATCCTGGAAACAGTTCCTGGATTTCGATGCCATGCTGCTGGCTTACGATCCCGGCTTTACCATGCTCGAACCGCTGACGGCCGTTAAGGCCTTCGGTAACGAGGTGGCGACGCGCTTTTCCGTTTTTGATCTGCTCATGGGTCGCCAGACCGGCGCCATCGGCGCTCCCTTCGGTTTGTGGTTGATTGTCGGCGGGGTGTACCTGGTGATGAGCGGGGTGGTGAGATGGGAAATCCCCACCGCTTTTCTCGTGGCGGTAATCGTCACCGCCGCGGCCTTTCATCTCGCCGATCCGCTGCGCTATGCCGGCCCGGCGTTTCATCTGTTCACCGGCTACACGTTGATCGGCGCTTTTTTCCTCGCCACCGAGGACTCCAGCTCACCGGTGAACTTCTGGCCGATGCTCATCTACGGCGCAGCCGGCGGCCTGATGACAATTCTGATCCGCAACATCGGTGCGTACCCGGACGGGGTGATCTACGCGGTGTTGGTGATCAACATGATCAACCCGCTGGTGGACAAGATCCGGCCCAAGGCTCTCGGAAAGGTGACCTAAGATGCGCGAGATGATCAAAATGGTCGTGGTGCTCACCGTCCTGAGCGTCGTTTCCGGTGGACTGCTGGCCTACCTGCGTACCGCCACGGCGGCCCAGATCGAACGCCAGGAACTCGAGTTCGTCAAAGGGCCGGCCATCCGTCAAATCCTGGAGGGGGCCACCAACGATCCGGTCAATGATCGTTTCAAAATCGATGTTGACGGCAAATCCCACAGCTTCTTTGTGGGGGTGTTTGACGGCAAGCCCAACACCGTTGTCTTCGAAGTCGCCGGAAAAGGCTTTGCCGATGCCATCGGCTTGATGGTGGCGGTCAACGTGGAAACGGACAAGCTGGCCGGGGTCGCGGTGACGACCCACAAGGAAACTCCCGGTCTCGGTGCCCAGGCGAAGGAGGATCCGGCTTTTGCCGCCCAGTTTGTCGGGTTGCCGGTGGACCAGCCGGTCAAGGTCAGCAAGGACGGTGGTTCAATCAGTGCCCTCAGCGGGGCGACCATCACCTCCCGCGGGGTCTGCGCGGCTGCCACGGACGCCTTGAGCCAGTATCGGGAGCTCAAACCCCGGATCCTCGAACACGTTCAGCGCTTCCAGCAATAAGGAGACCGGCCATGGCCAAGACCCTTGTCCAGGAATTTACCAAAGGTTTATGGGCCGAAATTCCTCCGTTTCGGCTGGTCCTGGGACTCTGCCCGACCCTTGGCGTCACCACCAGCATGAAAAACGGCCTCGGCATGGGGTTGGCCACCACCTTCGTGCTGGTTTTTTCCAACATCCTGATTTCCCTGATGCGGAACCTGATCCCTTCCAAGGTGCGGATCGCCTGCTTCATCATCATCATCGCCACCTTCGTCATCGTGGTGGAGCTGCTCATGCAGGCTTACACCTACGCTCTTTTCCAGACCCTGGGGGTATTCATTCCGCTCATCGTGGTCAACTGCATCGTGCTTGGTCGCGCCGAGGCATTTGCCTCCAAGAACGGACTGCTCGCCTCCACCGCCGACGGTCTGGGCATCGGCATCGGTTTCAGCTTATCACTGGCCTCCCTGGGAGCCGTGCGGGAAATCATTGGCACAGGCACATTTTTCGGTCACTCCCTCTTTGGGCCGAACTACGAGCCGTTCACTTTCATGGTCCAGGCCCCCGGCGCCTTCGTTGCCCTCGGGCTGATGCTCTGCATGATGAATCTCATCGGCAAGAAGTAAAGGAGCGGTCATGGGCTACTTCGAGCTCATCGTGAGCTGCATCCTCGTCAACAACATCCTGTTGGCGCAATTTTTGGGCAACTGCCCCTTTTTGGGAACCTCCAAGAAGATGGAAACCGCCGTGGGAATGGCCATGGCGGTGGTCTTCGTGTTGGTGCTGGCGGGCGTGATCACCTGGATCGCCTATACTTATCTGTTGGTCCCCTACGATCTGGTCTACCTGCGCACCATCGCCTTCATCCTGGTGATCGCCGCTCTGGTGCAGTTCGTGGAGATGTTTCTCAAAAAGAGCATACCGGTACTCTACGCCGGACTGGGGATCTTTCTGCCCCTGATTACCACCAACTGCGCCGTACTTGGGGTTTGCATCATCAATATCGACAAGGAGTTCACCTTTATGCAGACCCTAGTATCCTCCTTCGCCTACGCGGTGGGCTTCGGTTTGGCCCTGATCCTCTTTGCCGGGGTGCGGGAGCGGGTCCTGTTGGCCCGGGTGCCCCGGCCACTCCAGGATACCTCCATCGGCCTCGTTACGGCCGGGTTGCTTTCACTGACGTTCTTCGCGTTCCGCGGGATGGTTTAACCCCTGGTGTCAAGGCGGAAACAAGCGCTCCCCGACGGCAGATCGGTCTTGGAGCGCTTGTTGTGTTTTGAACGGCGGGCCCTGTTCAAGCGGTGGCATCCAAGCGACGCAGCATGTCGGCAAGACCGGCCATGTCCGGTGGTAGGGGGGCTTCAAAGGACATGCGCGTCTGGCGGACCGGATGCCGGATGGTCAGATGCCAGGCGTGCAGCATCTGACGCGGGATGACGATCCGGGTGCCACCGAGGAGCAGATCATTCGGTCCACCGTAGAGCCGATCCCCCAGTAACGGATGCCCCACCGCGGCGCAATGGACCCGGATCTGATGGGTTCTCCCCGTCATCAGCCGGACTTCCAGCAGGGCGTATCCCGAGTAGCCTTCCTTTACCCGCCAAGCCGTTTCCGCCGAGCGCGGGCGTCGACTGTGGACGGACATTTTTTTCCGGTCCACCGGATGCCGCCCGATGGGAAGCGTCACTTTGCCGGAGTCGGCTCGGGGGTGCCCCTTTACCAGCGCCAGATAGGTCTTTTCGACACTGCGGTCCTTGAACTGGCGCGCCAGGTGATCCAAGGTAAATGCCGATTTTGCCGCGACCAGCACACCGGACGTGTCCTTGTCCAGTCGGTGAACGATTCCCGGGCGGATCTCGCCGGCGATGGGGCCAAGGTCGGGGCAGCGGTGTAGCAGGGCGTTGACCAGGGTGCCGCCAGGGTGGCCGGGGGCCGGGTGTACCACGAGGCCGGACGGTTTGTTAATGACGATGAGGTCTTGGTCTTCGTAGAGAATGGAAAGGTCGATGGGCTCCGGCTTCAATTCCACCGCACGGGGAGGCGGCAGGATGCCGGAAACGATGTCGGCCAGGCGCAGGCGGACGCTCGGTTTGGTGCTGAGGCCGTTGACCATGACCTGCCCCTCGCGGATCAACCCGGCCAGGAAGGCCCGGGAATGACCGGTCAAGCAGATCGCGAGAAACTGGTCGAGCCGCTGTCCGGCCCAGGCCTCCGGGACGGTGAAGCGGAAGGCGCTTTCAGTCATGGGGCAGGGGAGCCGCTCAGGAGGATTCGGATTCGGAAAAGAATCCTTCGAGTTCAGCGGCAATGGTGGCCTCGTCGGTCTGGCGAGCGGTGGACAACTCCTTGACCAAGAGGGTGTGCGCCGTATCGAAGAGTTTGCGCTCTCCGAAAGAAAGGTCCTTGGTGGTCTTGAGCAGGGAAAGATCGCGAAATACCGCGGCGACATCGAACAGCGATCCGGTTTTGATCTTTTCCATGTATTCCCGGTAACGCCGGTTCCAGGTTTGACTTTCGCCCAAGGCGTCTTCCTGCTTGCTTTGGATCACCGCATAGACCTTGGGAATGTCCTTCTGGTCGATGATATCCCTCAGGCCCACCGATTCGACGTTCCAGGTCGGAATCATGATGAGCATGTCATTTTCGAGAACCTTCATGATGTAAAAATCATGAGATTCTCCATTGACGACACGGGTCTCAATGGCTTCGATGCGGCCGACGCCGTGGGCTGGATAGACGGCTAAGTCCCCGATCTGAAATCGGGCGGTCTTTTTTTTAGCTGGCGAGGTGGCTTTGACTTTCTTTTTTTCCATGAGGCCACCGACTGGCATAGCGCCGCCGGGGAAGATTTGGATCATCGCCGGGTGAAGGTTTCCCGGCTGCGCATCATGATCTCGGGTTCGAATAGATTGCCGGGGACTTTTTCAACCGTCCGAAATGGGTGACGGCGTCCACCGGCGATGACGGGACTACTCCAAAAACACTACAAATTTTATACCATAGGTATCGATTCGGATCAATAAAAAAGGATTGGCGCGCTTGACGCGCCAATCCTTTGGTGTTTCAGGCCTTACGGGTAGTGGCTTACAGGAGGAACGGAACCATCAGCAGCGCCACCACGTTGAGGATCTTGATCATCGGGTTGACCGCCGGGCCGGCCGTATCCTTGTACGGGTCGCCTACGGTGTCGCCGGTGACCGCCGCCTTGTGAGCGTCGGATCCCTTGCCGCCCAGGTTGCCGTCTTCAATGTACTTCTTGGCGTTGTCCCAGGCCGCGCCGCCGGTGGTCATGGAGAGGGCCACGAAGACGCCGGTGACGATGGAGCCGATGAGCAGCCCACCCAGGGCGACCTTGCCCAGCAGGAAGCCCACCAGCAGCGGAGCGATGACCGGCAGCAGGGCCGGTACCATCATTTCCTTCAGGGCGTACTTGGTAACGATATCGACGCATGCGCCGTAATCCGGTTTGGCCGTGCCTTCCATGATGCCCGGGATTTCGCGGAACTGGCGGCGGACTTCATCCACCACGGCGCCGCCGGCATTGCCCACCGCCTTCATGGCGATGGAGGCAAACAGGTAGGGCAACAGGCCGCCGATGAACAGGCCGATGATGACGTTGACATCCGAGAGGTCAAACCTGATCAGCGCCGCATCCTTGCCGCCCTGGATGGTGAATTCCTGGACGTAGGCGGCAAAGAGCACCAGTGCCGCCAGACCGGCCGAACCGATGGCATAGCCCTTGGTGACAGCCTTGGTGGTGTTGCCCACGGCATCCAGCGGGTCGGTGACGGCGCGAACGCTCTCATCCATTTCGGCCATCTCGGCGATGCCACCGGCGTTGTCGGTGATGGGGCCGTAGGCGTCGATGGCGATGACCATACCGGTCATGGACAGCATGCTCATGGCGGCCATGGCGATGCCGTAGAGGCCCGCGAAGCTGTAGGACAGGTAGATGCTCAGACAGATGGCCAGCACCGGCAGGGCCGTGGCCTGCATGGAGACGGCCAGGCCGGCGATGATATTGGTGCCGTGGCCGGTGGTGGAGGCCTCGGCGATGGACCGCACCGGACCGTACTTGCCGGTGTAGTACTCGGTGATGATGACGATCACCACGGTGAGGATCAGGCCCACCAGGGTGCAGTAATAGATGCTCATGGGGGAAAGTTCATCGATGCCGGCCAGAAGCTTGGTGGCGGCAAAGTAGAACGCCACGGCCGCGATCAGGGCCGCGCCGAACATCCCCTTGTACAGGGCGCCCATGATGTAGTTGCTGCTGCCCAAGCGCACAAAGAAGACCGCGATGATGGAAGCGATGATGGAAATGGCGCCCAGCACCAGCGGAAACTCGGTGGCCATGGGAACCTTGGGGAAGAGCAGGTGACCGATGAGCATGGCCGCCACGGCGGTCACGGCGTAGGTCTCGAACAGGTCGGCAGCCATACCGGCGCAGTCGCCGACGTTGTCCCCCACGTTGTCGGCGATGGTAGCCGGGTTGCGCGGGTCGTCTTCAGGAATGCCGGCTTCGACCTTGCCCACCAGGTCGGCGCCGACGTCGGCGCCCTTGGTGAAGATACCGCCGCCCAACCGGGCGAAGATCGAAATGAGGCTGCCACCAAAGCCCAGGGCGACCAGGGCCATGATGTCATGGGTGAAGTAGTAGTAACCGGCGACAGAGGTCAGGGCCAGACCGGCGACGATCATGCCGGTGACCGAGCCACCCTTGAAGGCCATGGCCAAACCGGCAGCCATGCCTTTCTTGGCGGCCTCGGCGGTGCGGACATTGGCCAGCACCGAAACGCGCATGCCGATGTAGCCGGCCAAAAACGAAGCGACCGCCCCGATGAAAAAACCGATGGCGGTCTTGGTGCCCAGTGTGGCGAAAATGACGATGAAAATAATGATCCCGGTGATGCCCATGGACTTCATCTGGCGGTTGAGGTACGCGATGGCACCTTCCTTGATGGCGTCCGCGATGGATCTCATCTTTTCGTCACCCGCCGGTGCGCTTTTGACGACGCCGGCGACCAGGATCGCATAGAGCACGCCCAAGAGGCCGACAAACGTGCAGACCAACGGAATGTTCTTCAACAAGACGTCCATTCTTTCCTCCCTATCCCTGGCTAGAATTACGGTTCGCGCATGTTGAACCTGTTCATCGCCGTCCTGATCCCATCGGTCAGAACGGTTCTCACCGCCTCACAGGCGTTGTCGATGAGTGCATCCAAGGCCCGGGCTTCATCCGGTTCGAAAACGCCCAGCACGTAATCCACCACCTCGATGCCGCCTGCGGGTCGGCCGATGCCGATGCGCAACCGGCCGAAATCGCGGCTGCCTAAGGCATCGATCAACGACTGAACTCCTCTGTGTCCCCCATCGCCCCCTTTCTCTTTGATTTTTAATCTGCCAAACGCAAGGTCGATGTCATCATGGATGACAAGCAACGCCTCGCGACCAATCTGTTGCTCCGTCATGAGCCGCCGGATCGGTGGACCACTGCGGTTCATGTATGCCATGGGTTGGGCCAGGATGACGTCACGGTCAAAAATGCGCCCGCGACCCCAGGAAATACTTTCATTGTCTCGGGTCATCCGGATACTTGCGGATGCCGCCAGCGCGGTCACCACCCGAAAACCAATGTTGTGCCGAGAGGCCGCGTATGAATCTCCCGGGTTGCCCAACCCAGCCACCAAACAGAGTGGGGTCTTGCTTGTTTCAGCCAGCAACTAGGCCTCGGCTTGCTCCCCGGGAGCCTGTTCGGCCCCTTCCTCGACTTCGGTCCCCTCCTCTTCATCGGCGTCGGCCTTCCGTGTACTGAGGACCGTGACAATGGTGAAATTGACATCGTGGGGGATCTCCACGGCCTCGCCGAGCTGGATGTCTTCCACGTGGACGGCTTCACCGATGCCGAGATCGGTGATGTCGATCTCGATTTGGCGTGGAATCCGGTCCGGCAAACAATGTACCGTCAGCTCACGGCGGACAAGCTGGAGCATGCCCCCAAGTTCAACGCCTTTGGCCTTGCCGGTGGTGATCACCGGCACCTGCACCGAGACCTTGCGATCCAGATCGATGCGGTAGAAATCCGCGTGGAGCAAGGCACCGTTGAGGGGATTATCCTGTAACTCCTTCAGCATGGCTAAATTTTCGGTGCTGCCGGTGTCGTCATCCAGGGCCAGCTTGAAAACCGTCCGTGACGCCGGATGCTTCTTCAAGGTGTTTTCCAGCTCAACGGTATCCACCGACAGCATTCTCGTTTCAGTGTTGGGGCCATATAGAACAGCCGGGGTCCGCCCCTCTCGTCTCTGGGCGCGAGCGCCCCCTTTGCCGGTTCGGGTGCGGGGTTTGGTTGACAGGGCAATGAATTCCAAATTGATTTCCTCCTTGACAAGGATCTTATACAAACAACGAAGTGACAGAGTCTCCGTTATAGCTGCGGATGATGGCTTCGCCCATCAGCTCGGCGATGGACAGTACCTGAAAACGGCCGCTGGCCAGCGCCCGTTCGCTCAGTGGAATGGTATCGGTGACGGCCACCTGGCGAATCGCTGATGCCGTGATGCGGTCAATGGCCGGCCCCGAGAGCACCGGGTGGCTGCAGCAGGCATAGACCTCGATGGCGCCTTTATCACGCAACGCCCCGGCCGCCTCGGTAAGGGTACCGGCGGTGTCCACCATGTCGTCGAGAATGACGGCCGTTTTACCCTTGACATCGCCGATGACGGCCATGGCATGGGCCACGTTGGGGCGATCCCGACGCTTGTCCACGATGGCCATGGCACATCCGAGGCGTTTGGCGTAAGCGCGGGCTCTTTCCGCGCCGCCAGCGTCCGGAGAGACCACCACCAGGTCGTTTTCGAAATTCCGTTTGATGAAATCGAGAATCACCGGAGCGGCGAACAAGTGGTCTACCGGGATATCGAAAAACCCCTGGATCTGGGCTGCGTGCAGGTCCATGCTGATAATGCGGTTGGCGCCGGCGTGGGTGAGCAGATTGGCCACCAGCTTGGCACTGATGGGCACCCGCGGGGTTACCTTTTTATCCTGGCGGGCATAGCCGTAATAGGGGATCACCGCGCAGATCCGCCGGCATGATGCGCGTTTGAACGCGTCGATCATCAGGAGCAATTCCATCAGGTTGTGGCTGACGGGAGGGCAGGTGGACTGAATGACAAAAACATCCTTCAGGCGGACATTCTCCTTGATTTCGACCTGGATTTCACCGTCGCTGAAGGTTTGAATTTTGGCCTTGCCGAGGGGAACTCCAAGGTAGTCGCAAATCTTTTGCGCCAATGTCGGGTTGGAGTTGCCAGCAAAGATGGCAAAATCTTTCATTTCATGATCCAATTCGATTCTCCCGGCAGACGACCAACGCAGATCCACCGTCCTTGTGCGTGCTGGCTGGGGCGGGAGGATTCGAACCTCCGAATGCAGGAACCAAAATCCTGTGTCTTAGCCACTTGACGACGCCCCAAGTGCAATCGGTAAAGAATACTGCCCTTGGCGTAACAGTTTTTTCTAAAGCACCAGATACGTAAGAAAAAAACGCCAACCACGACGCTTTGGAAAGTGATCCCGGGCGTAAACCGCCGCTTCCGGATCCCTGAATAAACCGAAGACCGCCGATCCACTGCCGGTCATCGATGCGCCGTCTGCCCCCAGCGCCAACATCGTCGCTTTGGCTTCCAGGATGACCGGGTGCAGCTTTCCGGCCACCGCTTCCAGATCGTTGCAAAGATGACGGGTGGTATCGAAGACCCGGCTCTTCAAAGCGAAAACTTTAGGTTTTTTCCCGCATGTTGTCAACGTCAAATTCAGGCGGCCATACACCTCGGCGGTGGATACGTGGGCCGCTGGAAAGACAATCAGCGCGCTGGCCGGGGCGAGATGATCAAACGGCGCAAGCCGCTCGCCGATGCCGGTGGCCAAGGCGGGGCGCCCCTGGATGAAAAAAGGTACGTCGGCCCCCAACTTCAATCCCAGGTCGACCAAGGCGTGCCGCGGTAACGGGTAACCGAAATGGCGATTCAAACCCGTGAGGATGCTGGCGGCGTCGCTGCTCCCCCCCCCGAGGCCGGCCCCCACCGGGATTCGCTTGCGAATTCGGATGGCCGCATTGGCCGGGCGCCCGGTGGCTTCGAAAAAAGCCCGAGCCGCACGCAGGGCCAGGTTGCGATCATCGTCCGGCACCTCGGGGAGATTGGAACTCACCGTCAGGCCGTGGGCCTCAAGGTCGACCTCCAGGCTGTCGTGCAGGCCCACACAGACCATCAGCGAGACGATGTCGTGATAGCCGTCCGCCCGGCGCCCGGTGACCGCGAGAAAAAGATTCAGTTTGGCCGGGGCCTGGAGCCGCAGTCGCAGTCCGTCAGTATTTTTCGCGCACATACACCAGGCGCAGATCGTAGAGAAGGTTTTTCAGCAGGCCGTCCTCCTCCGTCGTGAGATTGCCCCGGGTTTTTTCCTCCAGCAGTGCCAGGATGTCGATGGTTTGCTTGCCCAAGGCGAGATTTTTGGCTTTCTGTCCGGTTCCCGGGTCTTCCAGGATGCCCAGGTGGACCAGCGCCGAGGCGTTGAGCGACAGCACAAAGGTCGAAAAACTCACTTCCGGCAGACAAATCCCCTCAGACGCGGCTTCCTGGCGTTGTTGATCCTTCATGGTGAAACAGTCCTTTTCCGTCATGCCTCCCCCGTTGGCATCGTTGCCGGAAGAATTGACCAGCCCCGTCAGAATTCCAATGAAATGGCGCTTTTGACCAGTGACAGAGCGTTGAGTTCCCCGATGACTTCCGGCGGAATCGGCGTGTCAGTGGTCAAGAAGATGATGTTGCGGTCGCCGCCTTCCTCCTGCCCCACCTGCATCCGCCCGATATTGATCTGGTGGCGGCCCAGGGTCGAGCCGATCTGGCCGATGGATCCGGGTTTGTCGATGTTGTAGATCAACGCCAGGTGTCCCTCGGGAATCATTTCCAGACGGAAGTTGTTGATCCGGACGATCCGGCTGTCGCGTTTGCCGAAGACGGTGCCGGCCACGTTGCTGCTGGTGGTGTCGGTATCCACCCGGACGCGGATCAGGTTGAGGTAGTCCTCGGATTCATTGCTGGTGGACTCGGTGACCCGGATGCCGCGATTCTTGGCCAAAACCGGCGCGTTGACATAGTTAACATCGTCCTTGAGCTCCCGGGTCAGCAGTCCCTTCAGTACGGCAGTGGTTACCGGGGCCAAATCCATCCCTCTAAAATCACCGGCGTATTCGATGGCGATCTCCGCGATCGGCCCCTGGATGAGCTGGGCCTGGAGCCGGCCGATCTGCTCTCCCATCGACAACAGCGGACCGAGTTGGACCATTTGATCCCCGGTGACCGCCGGAGCGTTGACGGCGTTGATGATGGTCCCGTTTTTAAAGAACTCGATGAACTGGTGGGCCACCGCCACTGCCACGTTGGTTTGGGCCTCTTTGGTGGAAGCGCCCAGGTGGGGCGTGCAGATCAGATGGGGGTGGGCGACCAGTTCGCTTTCGCCCGGTGGTTCGGTGGCGAAGACGTCCAGGGCGGCGCCGGCGACCTTTCCCGATTTCAGCGCTTCCAGCAGGTCCGGCTCGTTGACGATACCGCCTCGGGCGCAGTTGATCACCATCACCCCGTCCTTCATTTTGGCAAAGGCTGCGGCGTTCAGCAGATTCAGGGTTTCCTTGAGCTTGGGCACATGGACGGTAATGTAGTCGGCCTGGGCCAGCAGTTCATCGAAGGATACCGGTTGGAAACCGGCTTTTTCGATCTGTTCGGGCCGTACGAAGGGATCGTGTACCAGTACGCGCATTTTCAGGCCCCGTAGCCGGTCGGCGACGATGGAACCGATCTTGCCGAAGCCGATGACACCGGCGAACTTGTTGAAGATTTCCCGGCCCTGAAGGAGCTTTTTGTCCCAGCGGGTCGCCTTGAGGGAGGCGGTTCCCTGGGGGATGTTGCGGGTCAGCGACAGCATCATGGCCACGGCGTGCTCGGCGGTGGTCACCACGTTGCCATCGGGGGTGTTCATCACCACGATGCCCCGGCGGGTCGCCTCGGGGATGTCCACGTTGTCAAGGCCGATGCCGGCACGGCCCACCACCTTGAGCCGCCGCGCCGCGGACAACAGGTCCGCATTCACCTTGGTGGCGCTGCGGATCACCAGCCCATCGTAATCGCCGATGATGGATCTGAGCGCCTCGGGCGATTGGCCCGTCTTGACGTCCACCGTGATGCCCTCGGCCGCCGCGAGCATCTCAATTCCGCTGGCGTCGAGATTGTCACTGACGAGCACCTTGATTTCGTTCAACGTCCTTCTCCCTTCGTGTGAGGTTGGGTGCCGTCATCGTCAAAGAGTCAACCCCTGGCACCCAGGCGAATCCTACCATATTCGGATCGCCTGTTTTGTCAAGCCCCTGGACGTTCAAACGGCCTCCTTGTTGCCAGCCACCATCGCTTCCTGGTATGCGAGGCGAGATTTACGACCTGTTTCTCACCACTCATCGTTCAGGAGGATGATCAATGAACCAGTCGCAGCGCATCGGATGGATCGGCACCGGCGTGATGGGCGGCCCCATGTGTGGCCACTTGATGGATGCCGGATATCCCATGACGGTCTACAACCGAAGCCGGGAAAAGGCCGCTTTCCTCGTGGACCGGGGGGCCCGTTGGGCCGGGACCCCGGCCGAGGTGGCGCGCCAGGCGGATATCGTCTTCACCATGGTGGGACTGCCGGCGGATGTGCGGGAGGTGTATTTCGGGGAAAACGGTGTCCTGGCCGGGGCCAGAACCGGTTCTGCGCTGGTGGATATGACCACCTCGGAGCCGACCTTGGCCGTTGAGATCGCCAGGTCCGCGGCGGCCCAGGGGGTTTCGGCCCTGGATGCCCCCGTTTCCGGCGGTGACGTGGGGGCCCGCAACGCCACCTTGGCGATCATGGTGGGGGGCGAGGCCGTGGCCGTGGCCCGGGTCAAACCGCTGCTGGCGCAGCTCGGTCGCTCCATCGTCCACCAGGGGCCGGCCGGGGCGGGGCAGCACGCCAAGATGTGCAACCAGATCGTCATCGCCGGCACCATGATCGGCGTCTGCGAGGCCATGGTTTACGGGCACCGGGCGGGGCTGGCCATGGAAACCGTGCTGGAGAGCATCGGCGGCGGGGCGGCCGGCTGCTGGAGTCTGCAAAACCTGGCGCCGCGGATTCTGCGCCGGGATTTCGCCCCTGGTTTCATGGTGGCGCACTTCCTCAAGGACATGGGCATCGCTTTGGCCGAGGCCCGCCGCATGTCGCTGGCCATGCCGGGCCTGGCGTTGGTGGAACAGTTGTATCTGGCCCTCAAGGCCAACGATGGAGGCCGTCTCGGCACCCAGGCGCTGGTGCTGGCCTTGGAGAAGATCAACAATCTTCAGCCACCGGTCGCCTAGTCCGCTTACGCGTCCAACGTGGTGGCCGCCATCGAGGGCGGGGAATCCTGGCCACCGAAAACACCGCGGGTGCAGCGGGAAAATCCGGCGTCGCCCTGGTTTCTCATTGAAATGCTGCGGTGATCAGACCATCCCTGGCGGACTGATGGCAGGCGGTTACTGCTCTACCTGGCGTTGGCGATACTGTACGTAGATGTCCCGCATGGCCTCGTAAGGGGCTACGGCGTCCTTTTTCAGGGCCTCATACTCGCCCAGGCGCAGGGAAGTGGCGTTGACCGTATCGACTCCCGAGGCGATCAAGTCGGCTTCCGATGGATCGACATAGGTGAAGGGGTCGAGAAAATAAGCCCCGGCGCGGCCCACGCTGTCGCGCAGGGAAGAAGGCCCCAGGAGCGGCCAGACGAGATAGGGGCCGTGACCGGCCCCCCAGACGGCCAGACTTTGGCCCAGGTCCTCCTCGGGGAGGTTATTCAGCGCCGGTTCCAGTCTCGCCGGTGCGAAAAAGCCGAGGACGCCGAAGGTGGAGTTGATGACAAAAGCCGACAGCTCGTGTCCGGCCTGCTGCCCCTTGCCTTGGAGCAGGCAGGCGGTGAAACGCAGCGGCGCCTCCAGGTTGGTGAAGAAGTTGCGTACGCCGATGCGCGCCGGTTCGGGCACGACGGCCTTGTAGCCACGGGCCACCGGCTTGAGCAGGTAGAAGTAGAGCCGGTCATTGACCTCGAACATCAGGCGGTTCCACGGAGCCAACGGATCGGCGATCTGTGGCTGCCGGGTTTCGAACTGACTGTCCAGGTCGGCAAAGGGATCATCCTGGGCCGTTGCCGGAACCGTCGTGGCGATGAAAGCGAGCCCGAGGGCGGCGGCCAGCCATTGTCGGATTTTTCGCTGGGGGTTTCGGCTCAACATATTTTTCTCCCATGACCAAAAGTTGTGTCGGTTTGTTCAGTGGACACTTTTTGCCGCCCGGAGCCCGTTTCCGGGACCAAACGGCCGCAACAGAACGATCATCGCCGGCAGCACGGTCAGGGAGGTGACGAGGGCCAGCAGCATGGCCAGCCCCGTCAGCAAGCCGAAAATGATGCTGGGGATGAAATTGGACAGCGCCAGAATGGAAAAACCGATGATGATGGTAATGGACGTATAGTACATGTCGTATCCGATGCTGCCGTGACAGCGGCGCATGGCCCGGATGTAATTCCGGTCCACTTGAATCTCCTCCATGAACCGGTGGATGTAATGGATGGCGTAGTCATCGGCCATGCCGACGCAGATGGAGGCGATGGTGATGGTCATCATGTCCAGCGGAATCCGCGCCCAGCCCATGAAGCCGAGGACCACCACGATGGAGATGGTACTCGGAAAGATGGCGATGAAAGACAATCCGATGGAACGAAAAAGAACGAAGTACATGGCCATCATCGTGACCACGGTGATGCCCAGGGTACGGATCTGGGAATCGAACAGGCTTTGAAGCATGTTGTTGTACAGCACCATCATGCCGGTAAGATGCACATTTTCCGGCGGATAACCGAATTTCTCCCACAGATCGGCCCGAATTTTACCGATGAGTTCGTCTCGTCGCAGATTCGGTTCGGTGTCCTTGATTCTCACCGAAAAACGCACCTGGTTATTTTCCACCGATGCGTAGGGCGACACCAGCAGGTTTTTGAAATTTTCGGGAATTTCGTTGTACAGCAGCGACAGGGTGAAGGCATCCAGCGGTTGGTCATCGTTGAGGGAGAGGGCGATCTTCATCAGGGTGCCGAGGGAAAGCACCTTGCCGGTTTCGGGCAGACCGTCCAGATAGTCGTGAATTTCGGTGACTTTTTTCATCTTGTGGGGGGTGAACCAATACTTTTCCCCGTCTTGGGAGGAATCGATGACATCAAACTCACTGAACTGATCGAATTCGTCGTTGGTTTCTTCCTCAACGGAGGTTTCGGCCACCGACCGGGGCGCATCGGCCGGTGTGTCCAGATCCACCACCACATCCAGGGGGGTCGTGCCGCCGAGTTGTTGATCGATGACTTTCATTCCCTGGTAAATTTCGGTTTCATCTTTGAAATAATTGATGAAGGCGTTTTCCACGAACAGACGCGAGATGCCTATTCCGCTGACGACCAGCAACGCGGTAAAAAAGATGAGGATCCCTTTGCCATGGGCCTGGGTCACTCTGCCCAGAAAAGGCGAGAGGGCGTAGCGGGTGCTTTCCTGAAGCGGCGCCGGAGACTTTTTCAGCAGCATCAGCGCTGCGGGGAAAAAGATCAGGGTCATCGCCAGGGAAACGCTGATGCCGGCCATCATCATCCAACCGAAAGTGATGATGGGCTTGATATCGCTCGACACCAGGGACCCGAAGCCCACGATGGTCGTCAGGGCGGCGTAGAGAAAAGGGACCAGCATCACGTGGACGGTCCGGCTCACCAGTTCCCGCTGGCTGGCCCCGGGATCTTCGGCCACCAGCTCCCGGTAGCGGACCACGAGATGCATGGTGTAGGTCATGGTGATGATCAGTTGAATGGAAAGAAAGTTCGATGAAATCACCGTGACTTTCCACCCGAACAATCCCAGCAGGCCCACCATGGCCAGGCCCGCCAAAACACAGCACAGCATGGGGAGAATCACCCAGCGGGCCTTTCGGAAGATGACGCTCATGGTGAGAATCAAGAACAAAAAAACGCCGATGGAAAAGACCTTCAAGTCGTTTTTGACGAAACGAATCAGGTCGTCGGCGATCATGCTGACCCCGCCGAGAAACAGGTCCGCCTCGCTGCGGTGCCGGTCCATGATCGCCCGGATGGCGGCGATGTCCTCGTGGCGTTGCTGGTCGGATACTTCGATGTGGCCACTGATTTGAGCCAGGGTCCGTTCCAACCGCGCCGTGTCTTCGGCCGTCAGCCCTTCGGCGGCCGCCTTGTCCCGCAACCGATCCCGCCGCTCGATGAGACGAAAAAATTCTTCGTCCATTTTGAAATTGACCTGGATCGCGGTGGTCTTCAAATCGGGGCTGACCAGCAAGTCCCTGTAAATCGGGCTGTTTTGCATCTCCACCCGGGCAAGTTCACGGTTTACCCGCGCTGATTCCAGCGTGGGTAGGCTTCCGGTCAGCTCCTTGACGGCAATCGGCGGACTTTCCAGAAGGGGTGCGTCCAGGATGGTGACCACGGAATCGACCTGTTCCAGGGCTGAAATTTCCGTCTTGAGCCGCTGGATGTCTGCCAGGACGGCTTCGGACAACAGATCCCGGCGGGGGGTGTAGGCAATGAACAGAAAATCCTGAATGCCGTAGCGGGAAGCGATCATCCTGGCGTAACGCATGGAGGCGTCGTCTTCCTGGATCAGGGTTTCCGAGGAGGCGTCGATTTTGAAATCCTTGGCGAAATAGCCCAGCGCGGTGACGGCGCAGAGCAGGCAAAGAAGGGTGAGGCGGGGATGAGCGATGAAAAGGCCATCGATCAGCTTGAAGAGGGCGCTGGCCGTGACGTCGGTCAGACGCGCCATCAGGTCGTTGAAACCGGTGATGAACCTCCGGAGCGGTGTTGGTGCCATCTATCGTTGCCCCACAGTCTATGAAATACGGGGTTGCCCTGCCGGAGGGTCATTCCGCCGAAGGGGGGGCGGGGGACGCGGGTTGAGATGATGATTCGAGTTCCCGGAACAGATCTTCCTTGGAGCCGCTGGTCAGGATCTGGTCGAACTGGGAGCGGTAACTGGAAACGATGCTGACGCCCTGGACCTCCACATCGTAGATCTTCCATTGGCGCGAGGCGCGGTAAAGCTTGTAGGCGGTGGTAATTTCCTCGTTTCTGGAAACGATGGCCGAGGGGATGCGAACCTTGTTGGGGCCTTCGGCGATGGCGGGCTTCCAGGCGACTTGTTCATCTCGGTAGAGATCGATTTTGTCGATATAGGACGACTTGAGCCGCTCGACAAAGAGGGTCTCAAACCGTTGCTGCTCCTCGGGGGTGAGGCTCGTCCAGTGTTTTTTGCCCAACACCAGCTTGGCCATGAGGGGAAAATCGAACAGCGGCTCGACGATGGCGACGATGGCCTGTTTCTTTTGGTCCATGTCCTGATCGGGGGCGCGCAAGATGGTCAGGGCTTCGTCCACCTTGTTTCTGAGCATGGCTTCAACTGTGGTCGTATCCTGGGCCGCCGCATCGGTGATGGCCGCGAACATAATCATCAACCCCACGAGTATCCTTTTCATCATCGCTCACCCCGGGCACAAGAAAGCCGGGGCTGAGTCTGTGGTCACCGCGTCGCCCCGGCGTTGGTGGATTGCAAAACGCCTTATATATAGTTGGCGATCTTGGTTCCTGTCAAGACGGCCGGGATGGACCTGGTACTCGCAAATATCCCATCGACGTCCACCGGGCACTTGCTTTGTGTCGCGTCGGTGGCCCACTGTGCTTCTTCAACGCGAAGTCTCAATTGTCATGCTCAGGGGGGGGCCTGCCATCTTTTTTTCCGGGCCGAAAGGGCGGATCACAAGGATCAGGGCGGGCAGCAAGGTCAGTGCGGCCACCAGGGCAATGGCCATTGCCAAACCTGTCAGAATGCCGAAATAAATTGTGGGGATAAAATTGGAAAACACCAGAATGGAAAAACCCACGATAAAAATCACCGAGGTGTAGAGCATCGCCCGGCCGATGCTCCCATGGCAGAAGTGCATGGTGGCGATGTAGCGGCCCCGGCGGCGATACTCCACTTGGAAGCGATGGATATAGTGGATGGTATCATCGACGGCAATGCCAACGCTGATGGCGGCAATGGTAATGGTCATCATGTCCAGCGGAATCCCGACCCACCCCATGAATCCGAGCACCACGCCGATGGAAAGCAGGCTGGGAAAGATGGCAATCAAGGCGACGCGGGCCGATCGGAAAAGCACCAGAAACATTCCTATCAAGAGCAGCACCGTGGTGCCGAGGGTGAGGATTTGGGACTGAAAAAGGCTCTGGAGCATGTTGTTGTACAGCACCATCATGCCGCCCAA
>JAQVTF010000159.1 GCA_028700185.1 Desulfobacteraceae bacterium
GATCGGCGACGAACACCGCCAGAGCAAGTTCGCCATCATCATTGACGAGGCCCATTCCAGCCAGGGTGGCAAGACCACCGCCGCCATGAATCGTGTACTGGAAGAGACCGCGCCCTACGGCGGCTCTGATGACGAGGGGGAAGAGACGGTCGAGGACAAGATCAACAAGATCATGGAAGGCCGGAAGATGTTGACCAACGCCAGCTACTTCGCCTTCACCGCGACTCCCAAGAACAAGACCCTGGAGATCTTCGGCGAGCCGGATCCGCAACCCGACGGCACCGTGAAGCACCACCCGTTCCACAGCTACACCATGAAACAGGCCATCCAGGAAGGCTTCATCCTCGATGTGCTGAAGAACTACACCCCGGTGGAGAGCTACTACCGCCTGGCCAAGACCGTGGAGGACGACCCGCTCTTCGACGCCAACAAGGCCCAGAAAAAGCTGCGCCGCTATGTGGAGTCCCATGAGCACGCCATCCGCGAGAAGGCGGAGATCATGGTGGACCACTTCCACGCCCAGGTGATCGGCCTTCGCAAGATCGGCGGCCAGGCCCGGGCCATGGTCATCACCAACGGTATCGAGCGGGCCATTCAGTATTTCCACGCCTTCAGGGACTACCTCAAGGAGCGCAAAAGCCCTTACGCACCCATCGTGGCCTTTTCCGGGGAGCACGAGTATGGCGGCAAGAAGGTCACCGAAGCGACGCTGAACGGCTTCCCCAGTAGCCAGATCTCGGACAAGGTGCAACAGGACCCGTACCGCTTCCTGATCGTCGCCGACAAGTTCCAGACCGGCTACGACGAACCGCTGCTGCACACCATGTACGTGGACAAGGCGCTCTCCGGTATCAAGGCGGTGCAAACCCTCTCGCGGCTCAATCGCGCCCATCCGCAGAAGCACGACACCTTTGTGCTCGATTTCTACAACGACTCGGAGACCATCCAGAAGTCGTTCGAGCCCTATTACCGCACCACCATCCTCAGTGACGAGACCGACCCCAACAAGTTGCACGACCTCAAGTCGGATCTGGACGGCGACCAGGTCTATTCGCAGGCGCAAATCGACGATCTGGTGGGGCTGTATCTGAATGGCGCAGACCGTGACAAACTTGACCCTATCCTGGACGCCTGCGTGGCCACCTACAACGCCGATCTTGATGAGGATGGCCAGGTGGACTTCAAAGGCAAGGCCAAGGCCTTCGTCCGCACCTACGGCTTTCTGGCCTCGATCCTGCCGTACTCGAAGGCCGACTGGGAGAAGCTGTCGATCTTCCTGAATTTCTTGATCCCGAAACTCCCCGCGCCCAAGGAAGAGGACCTGTCCCGGGGCATCCTGGAGGCCATCGACATGGACAGCTACCGTGTCGAGGTGAAAACCAGCCTGAAGATCGGCCTTGCCGATCAAGATGCCGAAGTCGGTCCTGTACCCACCAGCGGCGGCGGCCGCAAACCGGAACCGGAGCTGGATCAACTGAGCAACATCATCAAGGCGTTCAACGATCAGTTCGGCAATATCGAGTGGAAGGACGGCGACAAGATCCGCAAGGTCATCGCCGAGGAGATCCCAGCCAAGGTCGCGGCGGACGCGGCCTACCAGAACGCCATGAAGAACAACGATAAGAAGACCGCCCGGATAGAACACGACGCCGCGCTGCAGCGCGTCATGATCGACCTTTTGTCCGACCACACCGAGCTGTTCAAGCAGTTCAGCGACAACCCGTCATTCAAGAAATGGCTGGGCGACACCATCTTTGGCGTGACCTATCAGCAACAGACCTAACAATCCGCAACGGGGGCGAGCCATGGACGTTAAAACGGCCGCCATTCAGGTTTGATTTCATCGTAAAAAATCCAGAAGACCTAACATCCTGTAAATACGGCATAAAATTTATACAAAGCACTTGACAAAATCTTCCTGTCATGGCATATATCTTTAATAAAACCGATATGTTGCCAAGAGGAAGACATGCTGAAAATCAAAAGCCGCAAACAGCAACATTTGTTCGACCCCTGGCAGTTTCTCAGCCCCAAGCGCCGCGAGATCCTCGATCAGAGCTGGCCGGGCTTTTTCCGGGATCATGTGCTACGCAGTGCTTTGAGATCAACCTTTGCGCAAACTGTCCGCTTGCCGATTGCTGTGCGGTCAAAAGAGGCGCCAAGTTTTTCTACTTGAACTATGACGAGAAAAGACTTCGCATCGCCCGGCGCCGGCAGCATGAGAGAACCGAGGAATTTCGGCAAAAGTACCGTTGGCGTGCCGGGGTCGAATCCACCATGAGCCAGTACGACCGGCTCACCGGAGTCAAGCACTTGCGGGTGCGAGGTATGAAAGCCGTGCGATTTTCAGCGGTCATGAAGGCCACGGCGATCAACATTGCCCGGGCAGTGGCGGCCAGGCAGGCCCGGATGCAGGCAAACGACAACCGTATGGGGTCCAGCTGCCGCCTGAGACGTGTTTTTGAGCTTTTCAAAGAGCAATTCATCGGTCTTTTGCTTTCGATCGCCGGTCCGATGCTCGGAAAGCAAACAGCACAAACATATGCTCAAAATTCGGCTTGATCCGAAGCCGGAATTTTTACCAACGAGTCAGGTTTGGCTCAGAAAGGTTGGTTTGCGGCATAGCAGTCTCATCTTTTCGGTATCAATGTCAGGCTCAGGAGTGTTGGGTTCATGCCAAACATTTTTAACATATGATGGATTTCCCACAAAACGTCGAAGCGGTTTCGATGAATTCGATGCGTTGCCCTTCACGCAGCGCTTTCAGTACCCATCGAGCACCAGAGGTGACAAGCTACAAAATATAGCCTACCATTCCAGTTCCAACGTCTTTTTGGAATTGTTTATTGACCATCGCTGGAACTTGTTCAGTAGGCTTCGGCCAAGCAGTGGCACCCCTTCTCGCCCTATCACGCTACCAGCTACGTTCTCAATGACCCGGTCACCAATCTTCAAGGATTTTATTCGGAAAATTTCCGAAAGAACGGTGGACCCATCCGCAAGGCAATAAATATTGGTCCCGGTAAAGTCGTCTTTTGTCAGCGCTCCGATCCGGATCATATCGGCCACGATTTCCTCCGGAACAGTGACATCCGATGCCCCGCTATCTACAATGAATAACAATGGATAGAGACCGTTTACCGTAATCTCAACGACCAGATTGCCGTTTGCCTCTATCAATGGGACCTCCGACGTGGATACGGACGCGCCCGCTTCAGGTGTTTGGGTAGACCGGTAGCCCGGATTACTCACGAAACGATCCAACGACACGTTGTGCCTGCTCATCCAACCTTCTATCAGCGGCCTGATTACCGCGTCTTCAGGAGGAGGCGATCCGAAGAATATTTTTGTTGTTTCATCGTAGTACATCGCCCATGCAGTGTTTTTCGCCACATCGATGACAAACTCCCCACCGGTGTTGCAACACCTGTGAGCAATACATCCACGGCCGACAAAAATCGTGTCGGATAGTCTTTCCAGGGGAGACTGAACCTCAATGTGGCGATTTAATTCCTTGAAATCCTCATGGCTCATTATCTGCAGAAAGGGTCCACGCACGGCTGGATCATTGAGGACTTCATGCGGGTACTTTTTGCTATGCATCGGACCGCTGGAATACTTGGGTACCGAACGCAGCACTTCAACCTCGCCGGATCCATAAAAATAAAGATAAGTTTCCCAAAGTCGCTCTCCCAAAGGGCCTTTGCCTTCCCCGTAATTTTGGTACGTCACCCCCCCGGGGAAGGAATAAATTTTACCCTCCTCGTCTTCCAAGTTAACCGCTGGAGCATCCCTGACAAGAATGGGTTCAGCACAAGTGAAGTCGACGATGTGGCTGGTTGCGCAACAGGACATTCCCCCCGACCACTGGGTTGCAAACACGATCCGCGGATCATCAAGGCACGGAAACGCGGCATCGATCATTACGGACCAGTCCCCGAACAAGACTCGTCCGTCAAGGTCCATTACCATGCATTCCATTACATTGAATTTTAAACCTCCGTATACAAGCAAGCGGCATTCGGATTCAGTCCCCGGCCTTACTGAAAGAAGGCCGGCTGGTGTCATTATGGGGCCATTCACCTCTATTTTTTCCTGGGCCATGGATTGCGCGCTGGATATCATCAGCAGCAAACACAACCCCAATCGGCATGCATTGGACCGCCCTGATATTGTGGGTGTGTAAAGGTTTGAACGGAATAGGGGCATTTCGTGCTCCTTGGTCTGGAATCAGATTTTGCTTGTTGTCTTGTTGTTTCCAGCCATTTTCCTAACGCATGCACAGGGGTGGGCTTTGCCAGCGATTGTGTCAGAGTAAACCCCTGTGACGAAAAGGACAACCTCTTGGATCTGGATACCAGCAGCTCACCCGCCCTTGGTCGCTGCGGTAGCCGTCGCCCCGGTCAAAAATGAAGTGCATCCCCTCCTGGGCCGCCCGCCTGAGCGAGCTGTGCATCATCCTGGCGCCCGATGAAAACTTCTCCGAGCGGTAATGCCAGCGGCCCTGCTCCACGCAGGAGACCGGGATCACCAGCTCGGCGCCGGCGGCCACCAGGATGGTGACGTTGACCACCCGGTTCTGCTTGGCCCCCATCAGCTCCTCGCCCTCAACGATGAGCACCGGTCGCTCGGCCCGGTTGACCAACCCAACTCGGGCACCGAGCCCTCCGGACCCAGTTCGCGGACCTCCACCAGGCCTTCTTCCAAGGCGGTTTCCAGCAGCAGGTAGTCCGGGTCCAACACCTGCTCGCCCATCAGGGCGAACACGGTCAAATTGCGGTGAGTCTGCTTGCGCGCCAGGCGGCAGACGTCCAGAAATACCCCGACAGGTTCCATGGCAGCCTCCTTTGGTGAGTGTTTTCCCTGAGACTACCACCAGCCACTGACATACTATGACAATTCCAGAGGGAAAAAATCATTGTCTGAAATTTTTCACGCGGGTGCCGACGGTATGTAATAATGTCTGGCAAATTTAAAATTCAGAATTTTCAAATTCTAGCACCGCCTTAATAGATACAGGGGGGAGGAGTCCCATGTCCCGGGATTTTGTTTCCCACTTTTTCTTTCTCCCCGCTGGGCCTGGCAACGAAAAGCATCGAGTGGCCAGCCAGCCGGCTAAAGGGCTACGGCTTGTGCTGCGACACGACTTGTGGCATGCCCTGGCTCAATGACCAAGTAACCGACCAAGTAAGTTCAACCCCATTCAGGAATTGGCTTTATGGACACCGACGATCTGACTGAAATGGCTTGGGGCATTATTGTCAGCGCCTCCCGAGTATCGGATACCCTGAAAGCCGAACTCGGCGCAATGGCCAGCCGGTTCAAAACCGAGGAAGAATGGCTGCGAGGAGTTCGTGCTCATCTGGGGGAAATCTTCGAAGACCCTGCCGAGTACGTCGACTCTTGGGATCTTGAAAACACGGAAGCTGTTACGGCGACCATGATCGGCAGCATTGCAGATGAACTCCGTAATCGAGTGAATAGCGTTTTGTCCACGCCAATGAACAAACGAGGCACACGGTCATGGTGATTGTCAAGATGCCGGAACGCATCAAGCCAAGGTTCAGCCGTTATATCGGCATCGACTACTCCGGCGCGGAAACCCCGGATTCCAGCCCGAAGGGGCTTCGTGTTTACAAGGCCAGCCGTGAGTCTGCGCCGGTGGAGGTGGAACCGCCGCCCAGCCCGCGCAAGTACTGGACCCGGCGCGGCCTGGCGGAATGGCTGGCGGAGCGCTTGTCTGAAGATGTGCCGACCATCGTTGGCATCGACCACGGCTTTTCCTTTCCCCTGCGGTATTTCGAGGTGCATTGGCTGGAGCCGGACTGGCCGACCTTCCTCGACGATTTTCAGAAGCATTGGCCGACCGACGCAGAGCACACCTACGTCGATTTCATTCGCCACGGTTCACGGGGTGAAGGCGAGGCCCGTTCTGGCAGCACCCACTGGCGACGAATTACCGAGGAACGGGCCAGGGCCAAGTCGGTCTTTCACTTCGACGTGCCTGGTTCGGTGGCCAAATCGACTCATGCCGGACTGCCGTGGCTGAGGTATCTGCGCAATCATCTTGGTGACCGGGTCCACTTCTGGCCCTTCGACGGCTGGGAGATCCCTTCCAGGAAATCCGCGATGGTGGAGGTCTACCCGTCACTTTTGATGATCGAATATTCGCTGGCTCTGGTGCACGTTGTCCGCAGGCCCGGCGGTGAGATTCAGACACGCCCTCGCACAGAGGATTGACGCTGTACGTTTATTGTACTAACAATTGGGCTTGGCAACAAAAACGAGAGGACATCTCTATGGACACGACCCAAGCGAGCAAGAACCGTGAGACCAAAACGGCCCGACTCGGGTTGCGGGCGACGCCGGAGCAGGAACGACTCCTGCGGCGGGCCGCCGAGGTGAGCCGCAAATCGTTGACCGAGTTCATCCTGGACAGCGCCTTCAGGGCGGCAGAAGAGACCTTGCTGGACCAGCGCCTTTTTTTGGTGGACAGCGAGCGCTATCAGCGTCTGATGGAAATCCTCGATCAGCCGCCGGCGGAAAACAGCGGTCTGCGGGATTTGTTCGCCAAGAAAGCGCCCTGGGACGAAAAGTGACCTTGCACCCGCCAGTGCCGCTGTCCGGGCAGCATCGCCTCGAAACCTTCGACTGCGGCAAACCCGTTTTGAACGACTGGCTGCGGCGCCATGACTACGCTGCCAATGCC
>JAQVTF010000160.1 GCA_028700185.1 Desulfobacteraceae bacterium
GGTTCGATTCCCATGCACTTCCGCCATTTTTTTGCCCTTTTTCAGCGGAAAAGACAACGGGGCCAAAAAAATAGCGCCGTCGTCCGCAAGGCAGACGGAAACGGCGCCCCTCGGCTGCTGGTCAGGTGACGGTGGGATTCACCATCCCCGGCCACCGATGATCTTCTTGAGTTTTTCCTCCAACTGCTGTTCCACCACGAGCATCTTGTTGGCCTGAGCGCTGTGGATTTTCTCCATCAGCACGCTCATGTCCGCCGGCTTTTCGATAAAATCCATGGCGCCGAGCTTCATGGCGGCAATGCCGTCCTGGACCGTCGCCTGGCCGGTGAGCAGGATCACCTGGCTTTCGGGCTGCTTGGCCTTGATGATTTTCAAGGTTTCCAGGCCGTCGACTTCCGGCATGCGCAGGTCGAGAATCACCGCGTCAAAGGTTTCTTCCTCGATTTTCTGCAAGGCTTCGTGGGCCGAGGCGGCGGTGGTGACCTCAAGCCCCCGGGCGGCCATGCGTTCGGCCATGACTTCCAGGAAATCGGTTTCATCGTCCACCAAAAGCACTTTTTCCGTCATTTCGACCTCCTTTTGATCACCCTCGAAGCGGTGTCTGGAAGGCTGGTTTCATCAGAGTGGCGTTGAATTTGAGAACACATCATACTTTAGCGCATTCATCAGAAAAAAAGAAACAAATCCGGCTGCCGGCACTGGATGGCGCTTCGCCCCCGCCGTCGGGCGCGTCGGTGAAGCCGTTAGGCGGCGGCCGGGCCGCGGGGCCAAACCACGGCGATACTTCCCGGTTCTCTTCTCAGTTTTCCCCCCAGCGCGGCGGCCAACGGTGCCACCGTCTCCAGGCCAGCCATGTCCTTGCCATCGGCACTGTCCGGGGTGATGGCGACCGTCAGTTCCTGGGCCGATCCGGTCGCCGAAAGGGTGATTTTCCCACCCGGCGTACAGGCGGTGAGCACTGCCTGTACGCATTCGTACAGGACCCTTTGGAGGCCGAAAACAAAGATGGTCAGCCGTAACGGCTCACCGGCCGGGGCCACCTCCAGGGTCACCCGTTGCAGCACAGCCGGTCGGCGGGACAAGGCGGTGGCCAGGGTGAGCATTTCGGACAAGTCCACTTCTTCCGCCGCTCTGTCCATGCTGTGAGCGAAGCGGTTCACCTGTCGAGTCATTTCATCGGCCCGTTGCACCTGTTGGCCGATGCGTTGGGCCAGGGTTTCCAGGCGCGAAAGATCCGGTGGGCGGCCGTTGGTGGCCATGGCGGTCAAGTCCTTGAGCAACCCGGCATTTTCGTTGATGATGGCCAGGGAATTCTTGAAATCGTGGGAAAAAGCAGCCACCACCTTGCCCATGAACTGCAAGCCGGCCAGGTCCGCCGCGGGCGTCGCCTTCATCGATGTTCCTCCTGCTTCGCCAGAGTCGTCCGGATGGCGGCCATCAATTCTTCGATATCCACCGGTTTGACCAGATAGCACCGGGCCCCGATGTCGGAAGCGACGCAGTTGAAATCCTGTTCCGAACCGTAGGCGGTGAGGAAAATGAACTTCATGTCCGGGTGCTGTTTGGCCAACTGTTCCTTGAGGGCCAGGCCCCCCATCCCCGGCATCTTGACATCCAGCACGGCTAGATCGAAATGATGGGTCTCCGCCAAGGCAATGGCATCCTTGGCATTGCTGGCCCAGGCCACGTCGATGCCGCGCAGTTCGAGTCGCTCGGCCAGGGCCGAGACCAATTCGACCTCATCGTCAACTAAAAGGATGTTCATGGCGATGCCTTCGGGCAGGTGTTCTCGGGTTTGAGGGGCAGGTTCAAAACGAAACAGGTGCCTTCCCCGAGCCGACTATCGACCCGGATCGTGCCGCCCATTTCCTGGACCAAACTATAGGTAATGGACAAGCCCAATCCCGTTCCCCCCTGACTTTTTTTGGTTGAGTAGAAAGGTTCGAAGATCCGCGCCAGGTCTTCCGGGGCGATTCCCGGGCCGTTGTCACAGATCGACAGCCGAAATCGGCCTGCGAAAGCCGGTGCGGCGAGGATTTCCAGTTTGCCCCCCTGGTCCATGGCGGCAAACGCGTTGTTGACGATGTTGAGAATCACCTGCTGCAGTTTCCCCCGGTCCATGCACAAGGCATCGAGTCCCGGTTTGATTTGGGTATCGATGTGGATGTTGCGGTGCTGGGCATCGCGTTCCACAAAGCTGATCACTTCCTGGATGGTTTCAGGCAGATTAACCTTTTCAATCTTGGCTTCCAGGTTGCGGGCGAACGTCAACAGTCGCTTGGTGATACGCCCCGCCCGCTTCACGGCGGCGATGATGTTGTCGATGAGGCCCACCAGCTTCGGATCTTCGGCGTAGGCGGCCTTGAAGGTGAACAGGTCCTTGATCAGGCCAGCCTTTTCGCCGATGATCGCCAGCGGGTTGTTGATTTCGTGGGCCACGCTGGCCGCCATGCGTCCGATAGTGGCCATTTTGTTTGCATACTCCATTTGGTGCAAAGTCGCCAGGCGTTTTTCATCGGCCAGATGCACCCGCCCGACGATATAGCTGACCATGCCGAAAATGACCACCAGAATCGCCGTGACGCTGATGGCCAGAAAAATCCTTAGTCGAATTCGGGTTTTATACCAATGGCTAAGGAGATCCTCCTTCTTTTTAACGATCATCAGGATGAAGGGACTGTTTTCGATGAACCGGTAGCCGACAAGCAGCGATTCGCCGGCGTCGGTGGTGTGGGCGATCACCTCGGTGTGGTCTGATGAACGGGGCACCGGCAGGTTGATGGGCTCAAGGACATTGCCGTGGTAGCGGGAAGGGCTTTGCAGCACCCCCTCGGCGTTGACGATGAAGGCATCGCCGTGGCCGGTGAGCTCCAGGCCGGCCAGTAGGTCGGCGAAGGGACCGATCCCCAGGGAGGCGCGCAACACGTAGCAGCCCCCGTCCGGGCAATCCTGTTTGATGGCGATCACCAAATGTGGCACCTGGCGAAAGCCGAGAAACACGTCGCTGATGTAGACCCCTTCCCTCTGGACATGCCGGAACCAGGGTTGATCGTGATAGTCGACGTGTTTCAGCGCATAGGGCCCCACATAGGCTCTTTGCTGGCCGTCGGCGCCGATGATCCCCAGGTCCACGAACCCGTTGCCGAAGCTCTGGTTCAGGTTGTCCAGCAGCATGGCCAGCCGGGCGGGATCCTGCAGATCATCCCGGTGGTGATCGTGGATGATGAAATCCAGGGCCGCCCGGCGCTGGGAGAGGAAGTAGGAGATGGTCCGGTGGGTATTGGCGACAAGGTTGGCCGTGCGCAGATAGGATTCCGACTCGATGGCCGTCTCGGTCATCCGGTAGTTGACGATGGTGATGACCAGAAGCGGCAGCAGCGCCACCACGAGCAGAACCAGCACCGCCAAGCCCCAGAGGCGGCGATAGTTGAACAGATAGGCCCGCTGCATTGATGCCGCTTTTTGTCGATGGAGGAAAACGGGCCGCAGCTTGTTGATCAGTGTGGCGATACCGGACATGTGGGCTCCAAGGCCGGATTCAGGCCTTTTTTTCAGCGTTTTGCCGACGAATTTTTTCGTTGGCGCGCTTGATGGTTTCGCTGAGCTTATCGATGTCCACCGGCTTTTGCAAATAGTCGAAGGCGCCCAGGTTCATGCAGACTTCGCGGTCGGCGTCGCTGCCATGGCCGGTAAGGATGATCACCTCCATCTCCGGCTGGGTCTGTTTGACGCGACGCAACACCTCGATGCCGTCGATACCGGGCATTTTCAGGTCCAGGATCATCACGTCCGGTTGATCTTCGCCCACCAGTTCCAATGCCGTTTCACCGTCGTAGGCCACCGCCGAGCCCATGTCCCTGAGCAGGAGGCGCTCGGAAAGGGTCTGGACGAATTCACGCTCGTCGTCCACCAGCAGGATTCTGGACGGCGCCTCGAAGTTGAACCGGCGATACACGTCGGCCTGGTAGAATCCGGGCCCCACTTCGGTTTCCACCGTCGTGACCCCCGGTACGCGGCCGGCGATGGCCTTGAGCTCGTTTTCCAGGCGGCCGAGCATCAGCACGTGTTCGTTGATGGTGAGGGTGACCCGTCCATCGGCGGCCCGGACACCCACGTTATGTCCCTCCTTGACCAGGGCCACCTCGACCTGCGCCGCCAGGTAGAAATCGGCGGCAGCCTGCAAGGAAAGCGGGTTGGGCTGGACCACCGATCGGCCGGCGTGCTCGGCGATCAAGGCCGCATTCTTTTCCACCGACTCCTTGTCGGTGGGCAGCATCAGATCGTAGAGCGAAGAGGCCCACGGGTCCTTTTCCTCGCGGTGGGTGTTCACCCAGGCGGCCCGGTCTTCGTCTTCCATGTGAATCAGCTTGATCGCTTCGTTTTCATCGATTTTTTCGGCGCGGGCGTTGGCCAGCCGGGACGGCATGTCCGCGATGAGGCAAACCCGCAACACATGGCTGATTTTGGTGGGAATCAAGTGGGCGCAGAACCCGTGGAGGATCAGGCCGTCCTCGGCCAGGGCCTTGGCGGTGACCAGGCGCAGATAGGCCATGGCCTGTTCCCGCTCCCGGGTGAATTTGTTGAACAGAGAAGGCTTGGCCTTGAAGGCCCGGGATATCTTTCCCTGGGCGATTCCCGATTCCTTGCTCGCTTGGGCGACCAGCGCCACATCGTTGATCATGCGGTAGTTCAACAAGCCTTTGGCCGCTTCGACTATGGGGGCGGCATTGCAGTAGCTGCCGCTGAAAATCGCAATCACTGCCATCTCGTTATCTCCTAATCATTTATAAATGGATTCAATTCTGGACATTCGCAAGTCGACAGACCGTCAACAACGGACAATCCCGTTCCATCCCGGGTTCATGGGTCCGGGAGTGAACCTCGGCGATGGCCTTTTCCATGGTGGGGAAAAGGTCGTCATCACCGATCTTGGCCCGCAGGTGGGTGCGATCGAAGACGGTCATGACCGATTCATTGACACCGCTGAGGCTCAGACCGATTCCGGCGCTGCGCACCCGATCCACCAATAAGGATAGCATTTCTTCCCCCGAGGCGTCGATGTCATTGATGCCGTTGGCCACGATGATGATGTGCTTGAGTTTCTTCTTCGTGAGCATGAATTCGGTGATCTTGTCTTCCAGATAAGTCGCGTTGGCGAAAAAGAGCGGACCGTCGAAACGCACCATGGCCACGTACGGGCATTCCTCCAAGCCGTGGGTGCTGGCGCAGCGCAGGGCATTGTCCTCGGCCCGTGCCAGGGACGCCACCGAGGGGCGCATGCTTTTATATAGGAAGACGATGAGTGACAGCACCACGCCGATCATGATCCCCTTGTCCAGATGGGGGGCGAAGGCCAGGGTGGCAAAGAAGGTGATGATGGAGATGGCCCCGTCGTACCACTTGGCGTGCCAGGCATGAATGAAGCCCGAGACGTTGATCAGCCCGATGACGGCCATCATGATGACGGCCGCCAGCACCGCTTGGGGCAGATGGTAGAGCAGAGGGGTGAAAAAGAGCAACACGATCACCACCGCCAGGCTGGTAAAGGCGCTGGAGATGCCGCTGATGGCGCCGGCCTGGAGATTGACGGCGGAGCGTGAAAAGGAGCCCGACACCGGATAACTTTTGCCCACGGCCCCCAGGACGTTGGCCAGCCCCTGGCCGATGAGCTCCTGGTTGGGATCCAGGCGTTGGCCGGTCTTGGCGGCCATGGCCTTGGCGATGGAAATGGCTTCCATGAAACCGAGCAGGGAGATGATGATGGCATAGGGCAGCAGTTGGGTCATGACCTTGAGATTGAACGGCGGCACGGAAAAGGCCGGCAGACCGCGGGGGATGCTGCCCACCACGGCGCCGCCCCCCATCATGAGCAGTTGATCGGTCTTGAGGGCGAAGCTGCCCACCTTGATGCGCCAGGTGCGGCCGTCGCCGTCGGCGCCGGGCTGTTCAGCGCCCTCGCGATAGAAACGGAGGCGGCCGTCGGAAGTTTCCTCCGCTTGAAACAGCATGTCCCGGATCTCGGCGCGGAGCTGCCCGGCTTCTTCCTTTAACGTCTGCAGCCGGGTGGAAATTACATCGGCCTTGTGCAGGACTTCCAGCACCGCGATCTCATCGTGGCTTGCCTTGGCCGCCTCGATCTCCTGGCTGACCAGGGTCCGTTCCTTGGCCAGAGGATCCATGGCGACAACGGTTTGATTGTACTCGGTGATACGTTGGACCGCCACGGGATCGGTGATGTCCTGGATGCTGACGGTGCGGTTTTGTTCGAAACCGATGAGCCAGGAGGCCAGGGTGGTGAGGGCTACGGCCACCAGGACGAAGGGGATGCGGGGGTTGAGCCATTTGAGGCCGTACATGATGCCGAAGGCGATCAGCCCCATGATCAGGGTCGGCCAGTGGGTGTAGTTGACCGCCGCCTTGCACACCAGGGCGATGGTTTCCACGTGGTGTTCGGCGTTGTCCACGTAAACGCCGAACATTTTGGACAACTGGGAAGTGGCGATGATCAGGGCCGCCGCGTTGGTGAACCCGTTGACCACCGGATGGGACAGAAAGTTGACCACCAACCCCAGACGCAGCACCCCCAGCAGAAACTGGAAAGCGCCCACCAGCAGCGCCAGCAGAATGGCGTAGGCGATGTACTCCTGACTGCCGGCGGTG